>JAZRGR010000210.1:0-7923 GCA_045644345.1 Faecousia sp.
CCTACGGGATGGATTAGAAAACAAGGGCTTTGCCCTTGATTTGGCAGCTTTGCTGCCATATTTTAATCCGTGGCGTAAGCCACACCGACACTATTCACTATTCACTATTCACTATTCACTATTCACTCAAATTCCCTTATCGCTCGTCAGAGCGATAAACAGGAATTTGAAGTGGCTGAGAATTTTTACAATTCCCTTCTCCATTGCGTCTGCATTCGACATGGAGAAAACTTTATAATGTAAGTACCCTATTGCAAGGGATATCAAAGAAAAGAGGTACTTACATATGTCTAACACAGAAACTTTGCAGGATCTGATCCTGGGTGAGGTGCGGAAGGAGCACACTCCCGTTACCCTGTTCTTGATGAACGGCTTCCAGATGAAGGGGATCATTACGGGCTTCGACAGCTTCGTGGTGGTTCTCAGCTCGGAAGGAAAGCAGCAAATGATCTACAAGCACGCCATTTCCACAATGGTTCCCCTGCAGCCCGTCCGTTTCCAGGCTTAAGGCAAATGGATAAAAGGGGTGCTCTGTATTTCAAGCTGGTAACAGGTGTCTTTCTTCTGATCCTGGCAGGCTATGCCCTTGACCGTCTGTTGCCGAGGGAGCCCGCCTACGAGCTATACAGCACTCAGATCTGCGAAGTCGGCGACGGGATGACCGTCTCCGGCTTTGTAGTGCGTCACGAGAGTCTCCTTACCCGTGACAAGCCCGTGTCCTTCCTATGGCAGGAGGGACAGTGGGTGGGAGGGGGACAGGCTGTGGCTGCCGCAGAGGGAAACACCCTTGTGATTCCCAAGGGGGGCTATGTATCCCACTGTGCCGACGGCTACGAGGGCGTGCTGACCCCGGAGTTTGTCCTAAGATGCAGGGGTGAGGAGCTACAGACCCTGCTGCCCCGTTCCCTGCCCGACAATGTCATAGGGCGACTGATCCACGGGCAGAGCTGGTACTTTGCCGCAGTGGGAGACTACCCCATGCTGAAGCAGGGAGACCGGGTCCGTCTGTCCCTGGCTGACACGGAGTGTACTGCGCAGATCCTGCGGACAAGTGGCATCCTCCTGCTGGAATGTACCGCATACCTGTACACCGTCACGGACCTGCGCAGATGTGAGGCACGGCTTACCACCGAGACCCTGTCTGCCATTGCACTGCCTGCAAGGGCTGTGTACTATGACCGTGGGCAGACCTATGTCTATGTCCTAAGAGGGGCGCAGGCCCGACGTAAGGCTGTAGCGCTTCTACGCACCGAGGAGGATCGGGTTTGGATCGACCCGGAGACCCTGGCAGAGGGTGAGCAGGTGATCCTGACAGAAATAGAACTATCAGATGGGATGGTGCTGAAATGATCGCACAGAATATTGCCCACATCCGCAAGCGGATGAATGAGGCAGCCATTGCCGCAGGACGGGATCCCAAGGAGATCCTCCTGTGTGCCGCAACCAAGATGAACGACGCCTCCCGTGTACGGGAGGCAATCGCCGCAGGAGTAGACTGCTGTGGCGAGAATCGGGTCCAGGAGCTGGTCAGCAAGGCCGCAGACCATGCCTATGACGGGGCTCCCGTCCACTTCATCGGACGGCTCCAGACCAACAAGGTCAGGCAGGTCGTAGGCACCGTAGACCTGATCCAGTCCGTAGACCGTCTGCCTCTTCTGGAATGCATCGAGAAGGAAGCCGCCCGTAAGAATATTGTCCAGGACATTCTCTTCGAGATCAATATCGGGCAGGAGGAGAGCAAGGCAGGCTTTACAGAAGAGGAAATCATGGAAATTACCCAAAATATGGAAGCATTTCCCCACTGCCACCTCCGCGGACTCATGGCAATTCCCCCCGTAAGCAAAAATAAAGGAGAAAATTGCAGATTTTTTGAAAAAATTCGCAGAATTTCTGTTGACATAATGGCAAAAAGCAAGCATAATATTACTATGGGTATTTTGTCCATGGGCATGACCGATGATTTCGAGGATGCCATTGCCTGTGGCAGTACTATGATCCGAGTTGGAACCGCCATCTTTGGCGTAAGAAACTACGATAAATAAATTAAGAAATATATATTGGAGGTAAATCCCTATGGGACTGATGGACGAGATCCGCAAGCTGACACATTCCAAAGTTGAGGAAGACGATTATTACGACGAATATGACGACGAGCCCATGGACGAGGAGCCCGCTCCCGCCCCTGCCCGTCCTACCTACACCACCCGCGGCGCAGCCGCAGTTGCTTCCATGCCTTCCATGGAGCCCGAGAGACCCACAAGCACCGGCCGCGTTACCAGCATCAACCACATGGCTTCCATGCAGGTCATCGTGCTCAAGCCCGAGCGCTTCGACCAGGTCACCGAGATCGCAGAGCGTCTGCGTGACAAGCATTCCGTGGTTCTCAATCTGGAGTCCACCAACAAGGACGTTGCTCGCCGCCTGGTAGACTTCCTGTCCGGCTGTGCCTTCGCTCTGGACGGCAACATCCAGAAGATCGCCATTTCCACCTACCTGCTCACACCTCACAATGTTGAGGTCGTAGGCGAGGCAGCAAAGGAAACGGACTCCACCCCTTCCTACACCTAATCTAATCCCAAGAACAGGAGCTGAATACCATGATCACACCTCAGCAGATCCACGAAGTCAGCTTTGAAAAAGTCCGCAGAGGCGGCTATGACATGGATGCGGTAGATGCCTTCCTGGAGCCTCTCACCGAGGACTATATCACCTTGTTCAAGGAGAACTCTGTTCTCAAGAGCAAGATGCGTGTCCTGGTTGAGAAGTTAGAGGAATATCGCAAGCAGGAGAGCACCATGCAGAGTGCCCTCCTTGCCGCACAGAAAACCTGTGAGCAGATGACCCTGGAGACGGAGAAGAAATGCGCCCGGATGCTCCGTGAGGCAGAAGAGGCCGCCTCCGCCAAATCCCAGAACACCGATCTGCTCATTGACGGAGAGCAAGAGCGTCTGCAAGCCGCGCAAGAGGCATCCCGCAGCTTCTTGGACACTATGGAGCAGCAGCTCCTGAATCAGGTAGAGCTGTTGCGGACCATACGGGACAAGGAGATCCCCCTTCCCCCGGCCCCGGAGAAGGCTGAGCCCCGCAAGGCATTCGACTTTGAGGAGCACCCTGTTCCTCCCACTACGGAGGAGCGTGCCGATGCTCTGATCCTGGAGATCGACCAGAGTCTGGAGACCAAGCTCAGCAACCCCGACGCAACCAAGAAGTACGACAATCTGGCATTCGGCAAGAATTATCAGCCGGACAACGCCTGACCACAACCAAATACCAAGGCAATGATGGGGACAAGTACTCTGTGTCCGTGTGTTCAGAGAGCTGCCGTTTGGTGCGAGGCAGCCACATAGCAGAGGAATATCACCCCGGAGCCGCCGCCCCAAAGGAGAGCCCCTCTCCCGGTAGATGCGGACGGGATACGCCCGATACAGCGTCAATGAGTGTCCGTTCCCATTCGGGACGGGAACAAGAGTGGTACCGCAGAGCTTCCTCTGTCTCTTGAGCGAGACAGAGAAGCTCTTTTTTGTTTAACAGTTTAAAAAGTAAAACTTTTTTGGAGGATCATATGGATTACAAGAACACGATCATTACCCCCAAGACCGATTTCCCCATGCGTGCAGGTCTGCCCCAGAGAGAGCCCGGCATGCTGTAGAACTGCAACAAAATCGATGTATACAAGCTGCTCATGTAAAAGATCGAGGGCAAGCCCCGTTTCATCCTCCACGACGGCCCTCCCTTCTCCAACGGCGACCTCCACATGGGTCACGCACTGAACAAGACCCTCAAGGATTTCATCGTCCGTTCCTATGCCATGCGTGGCTACTACACCCCCTACACCCCCGGTTGGGACAACCACGGCATGCCCATTGAGTCCGCCATCATCAAGAAGAACAAGCTCAACCACAAGACCATGCCCGTAACCGAGTTCCGCACCGCCTGCGAGAACTTCGCCCAGGACTTTATTAACCGCCAGCGTACCAGCTTCCGCCGTCTGGGTGTCATCGGTGATTGGGACCGTCCCTACCGCACCATGGACAAGCAGTTCGAGGCTGAGGAAGTCAAGGTCTTTGGCGAGATGTTCCGCAAGGGCTATATCTACAAGGGCCTCAAGCCCGTGTACTGGTGCCCCAAGGACGAGACTGCTCTGGCTGAGGCTGAGATCGAGTACCAGGATGACCCCTGCACCTCTATCTATGTCAAGTTCGCCCTCAAGGATACCCAGGGCAAGCTGGATGCCGCCAACACCTATGTCATCATTTGGACCACCACCCCCTGGACCCTCCCCGGCAACCTGGCTATCGCACTGAACGCCCACGAGACCTATGTCATCGTCAAGGCAGGCGAAGAGAAGTATATCGTAGCCGAGGCTCTCTTAGAGAAGACCATGAAGGCAGGGGGCATCGAGGACTACGAGATCCTTGATCGCCACAACGGTGCCTTCTTCGAGTATATGACCGCACAGCATCCCTTCCTGGATCGGGATTCCCTGCTGGTCACTGCCGAATATGTTACCATGGACTCCGGTACAGGCTGTGTCCACACTGCTCCCGGCTTCGGTGCAGACGACTACCAGACCTGCCGCCGGTATAAGATCGACCTGATCGTTCCCGTTGATGATCGTGGCATCCAGACTGCCGATGCAGGGAAGTATGCAGGGCTCCGTTACGACGTCTCCAACACCCAAATCGTAGAGGATATGAAGGCCGACGGCTCCCTCTTCGCATCCGAGGTCTTTACCCACAGCTATCCCCACTGCTGGCGTTGCAAGAGCCCCATTATCTTCCGTGCCACTCCCCAGTGGTTCTGCTCCGTAGAGAGCTTCAAGGAAGAAGCCGCCGCTGCCTGTGAGGATGTACAGTGGTTCCCCGCATGGGGCAAGGATCGTATGATCTCCATGATCCGTGACCGTGCCGACTGGTGTATCTCCCGTCAGCGCCGCTGGGGTCTGCCCATTCCTGTATTCTACTGCAAGGATTGCGGCAAGAGCGTATGCACCCCCGAGACCACGGAGCACATTGCCGCCCTCTTTAGAGAAGAAGGCTCCAATGCATGGTTTGCCAAGGATGCTATGGAACTGATCCCCGACGGTCTGTCCTGCCCCCACTGCGGTGGCAAGTCCTTCGACAAGGAGACCGACACCTTAGACGGTTGGTTCGACTCCGGCTCCACTCATATTGCTTCCCTCCTCTTTGATTGCGAGGAGAACTGGCCCTCCGATATCTATCTGGAGGGTGCCGACCAGTACCGTGGCTGGTTCCAGTCCAGCCTGCTGACCTCCGTAGGCGCACTGGGCAAGGGTGCTCCCTTCAAGAAGTGCCTGACCCACGGCTGGGTCGTTGACGGCGAGGGCAGAGCCATGCACAAGTCCCTGGGCAACGGTGTAGATCCCGCTGACTTAGTCCGTGACTTCGGTGCAGATATTATCCGTCTGTGGGCAGCTTCTGCGGATTACCGTGTAGACGTCCGCTGCTCCAAGGAGATCTTCAAGCAGCTCTCCCAGACCTATCTCAAGTTCCGCAACACCGCCCGTTACTGCCTGGGCAACTTAGACGGCTTCGATCCCACTGCCCTGGTCAAGGCAGAGGACATGCTGGAGCTGGATCGCTGGGCTGTGACCAAACTCAACGAGCTCATCGAGCTGGCATTCCGCTCCTATGACAAGTACGAGTTCCACGCTCTGACCCATGCCATCAACGATTTCTGCGTAGTAGAGCTGTCCGGCTTCTATCTGGACATCCTCAAGGATCGCCTCTACTGCGAGGAGAAGAACGGCCTCAAGCGCCGCAGTGCGCAGACCGCTCTGTATCTGATCCTGGATGCTCTGGCAAAGATGTATGCCCCCATCCTCCCCTACACCTGCGACGAGATCTGGCAGGCTATGCCCCATAAGGCAGAGGACGACGTCCGCAACATCGTCCTCAACGACATGGCACAGCCCTACACCGCCTACGCTCTGGATGCGGAGACTATGGCTAAGTGGGATACCCTCATTGCTCTGCGCAGCGATGTCAACGGTGTCCTGGAATCTGCCCGTGCCGACAAGAAGATCGGCAAGGCTCTGGAAGCACAGGTCAACCTAAAGGCTACAGACGAGGCTGCCGCTGAGGCTCTCAAGCTGGTGGAAGGACTGGATCTGGCCGAGCTCTTCATCGTCTCCGCTGTTACCCGGGGCGAATCTGAGGGCGAGGCTCTGGCACAGGGCGTCGGCACCGCCGTCCCCGGCATGACCATCGAGGTTCTTGCCGCCCCCGGCGAGAAGTGCCCCCGTTGCTGGATGCACTCCACCAAGGCCGATGAAAACGGTCTGTGCCCCCGTTGCTCCGCAGTGATGGCAAACTTTGTATTTGAAGACTGATACTACTTTCTAATAGAAATGTTGATTTCTATTAGAAAGCGCAACGCTAAAGCGTTGCAATTTCACGATTTTTGGGATAGAAAATCGTGAAATTCCGTCTCATGCAGTTCTTGACGTGCCTTCGGCACTATAAAAAGGTTTTAAACCTTTTTAACAAGAACTAGTATGATCCCTAAACACCCGGTGGGCTGTCACAAAATGTGACAGCCCACCTTTGTCGTCAAATTCCGATTTATCGAGCAGACCGAAGGTATGGTAGGGGCTAAGGCTTCTCCTTGAGGAGAAGCTGTCGAGCGGAGCGAGACCGATGAGGTGTGCGGTAAAATGTTGCGTATTTATAGAAATCTACAGCGAATTCGAAACATTTTCCACCTCATCCGCCCCTTCGGGGCACCTTCTCCTCAAGGAGAAGGCTTTGGTCTGTGCAAATTTCAAACAGCTCGATAAACAGGAATTTGACTTACATAAAGCCGGTTGCGGTGGGAGACCACTGCAACCGGCTTGGTTCATTATGTTCATTATGTTCATTATGTTTGTTCCGAAATATAGGGCTTGGTGGCTGTAACATGCTGTTGACAGTAAGGGATCACATCCACAAGGACCGCTGCGTAGTCATTGCGGTTCATATCCAGTTGGATGACAACCCTCTTCAGCTTCTTTACGTTCCGCTTCCGCTCCGGCAAGACCTCTTTGGAAAAATAAAGGGTGTATTGCTCCACCCCACCTTGGGATCTTCCCCCATAGGAGACCCCGTAGTCCTTCAGCTCACACCAGAGGATCTCCCTCTTACGCAACAGCTTAGAATAAAAGATGCCTCTGTCATTCAGCACGACCCGAAGGAACAGGTATTGTCCTGCAACAAACCATCCCATTGCGAAGATTACAGCGATCCAAATGGACATAAAGACAACACCTATATAATCTCCCGTATTCTCCAAAGGGAACAAGTCGAAAAAAAGGGATCCCCCTTTCCAAAGCATAAACCCGGCCACTAACAGGAAGAGATAGGCATTTGTAGCATTCTGCTTTAGCTGCAAGCCCTCTTGGGATTGCGTGATCTTTAGATCACCCATAACCACCGCTCCTTTCGTTTATTCTGTATAAGTAGAATATACCACATCCGCATCCCCTTGTCAACCCAAACTTCCCCATCGGGTCTCGTTCAGCGTACCGCGAAGTTGAGGGATAGGTGACAAGCGGGGGAAAAATTCCGATTTATCGCTCCCTTCGGTCGCAATAAATCGAAATTGAAGTAAGAAGTAATAGTGAATAGTGAATAGTGAATAGTTAAACTGTAAACTGTACCCCGTAGAATGGACACACCAAAGAGTTAAATTTTCATCACGTCCCTTCACAATGGACACGAAAAGTGAATGTATCCCTACGGGATGGATTAAAAAATCAAGGCTTCCCCATACAAATTGCACTCCAAATCAATGGGCGGAGCCCATATTTTAAATCCTCGGCGTAGCCGACACATCCACTATTCACTTTTCACTATTACCTATTCACTCAAATTCCGTAATCGCTCGACAGAGCGATAAATCGGAATTTTGCGGACAATAGGTTAC
>JAZRGR010000211.1:0-5587 GCA_045644345.1 Faecousia sp.
GGGTGAGACACATTTGGTTCGTTGTGACCGTTGCACCAAGACCAATACCGAGAATCATACCTATGTAGACGGCACCTGCATCTGTGGCAAGACAGAGCGGGTAGAGCCTACCGTAGATGAGGCTATCCAGATCCGCCATACCCTGAATCTGGCAGGAGACATCTCCGTAAACTATGTGGTTGCTCCCAATACACTGTCGAGCTATGACAGCTTCGAGCTGGAGTGCAGGATCCCCGTCTATGAAGGCAATACCTATGTAGAGGACAAGGTCGTTGTTCTACAGCCTGTTCTGAAGAGCGGAATGTATTACTTCATCCTGGATGGCATGACTGCAGTGCAGATGAATGATACCGTGGTTGCACAGCTCCGCATGACCCGTGGGGATGCACAGTTCGTATCTCTGCCGGATTCCTACAGCATTGCAACCTATGCCTATTCCCAGCTCCGCAAGGAGGGTAATCCCCATGCGCTTAAGGTTCTCTGTGCAGACCTGCTCCAGTACGGCACCGCCGCACAGGTCTACAAGGGCTACCGCACCGACGCTCCCGCAGATGAGAACATGATGCTCACAGAGGTCATGCTCATGAGCGATATCAGCTCCGTAACCTTCCAGAATATCAACGAGATCAAGGATCCCTCTGCCGGGTTCCCCGTCCTGTGGGCAGGCAAGTCCCTGGATCTGAACGCCAAGGTAGGCATCAAGTATGCAGTGGACCTCACCGGCTATACCGGCGATCCTGCAGCTCTCAGCCTCCATGTCACATACGTAGACGGAGAGGGAGCCGTACAGAACGCAGTTGTAACCGAGCTCGAGGAATACTGGCCCGAGAGAAACGTGTATGCCTTCACCTTCGATGGTCTGCGTGCATCGGAGCTCCGTGCAACAGTAGAGGCAACTGTTTATAACGGCAATGTTCCCGTCTCTGCAACTCTGCGCTACAGCCCCGACACCTACGGCAACGGACGGACCGGCAATCTGCTGACTCTGTGCCAGGCCCTCTTTGCCTACGCAGACAGCGCCAAGGCATACTTTAACATGGGTTGATCCGACTTGTATCATATTTTCAGTCCCTCTATGGGAGCCTGCACATCCCTGCCAATGTACATTTCATAGTAGCATTTCGCATACACCATAGCACAGAAATGGATTGAAAATCCCAGGAAATATGTTATAATATTTGCAAATCAAGCTTCCCGGACGGTTATGGGTGGATCGTGCCGCCGAAAGGGCGATATGCAGTAGATAAAAACCTGTAACTTCCAAGAGGTTACAGGTTTTTTTCGTAATACTGCTTTTATAATAAGATAGTAGTATCATACTAGTTCTTGATAAAAATGTTTAAAACCTTTTTATAGCACCGTAGGTGCGTCAAGAACTGCATGAGACGGGATTTTGCAATTTTCTATATCAAAAATTGCAAAATCGCAACGGGTTAGCGGTGCTCTTTCTGATAGAAATCAAACATTTCTATCAGAAAGTAGTATCAGCATAAGGAATTTCCCTTGCTCAGTCGTATAATAAGTGAAAGGATCAGACGTGAGCCTTTCAAACAAAGGAGGCGAAAATATGGATAACGGTGCAAGTAGCTACCGCCGTTTCCTGGATGGTGATGAAAGTGCCTTCGAGAGCATTATGCAGGAGCTGTTTCACGGTCTTGTGTTCTTCCTTCACGGATACGTCCATGATATTCATGCCGCTGAGGATCTTGCAATCGACACCTTCTCGGATCTTATTGTACATAAGCATCGGTATAACTTTAAGGTTAAATTGAAAACCTACCTCTATATGGTAGGCAGAAGCCGTGCTTTGGATTACATCAAGCACAACAAACGTCTTACATTCACGGAGCTTTCCCAGGCACAGTCAGTAAGCGATACTATGTCGAGTCTCGAAGATATGGTGTTGGCAGATGAACGGATGCGGATCGTCCATACCGCTATTGCGACCCTGCCCCGGGATATGCAGGCGGCAGTGCACCTAATTTACTTCGAGGACATGACTTATGAGGAAGCGGCAAAGGTCATGAAGAGGAATCGCAAGCAGATCGACAATCTGCTCTACCGTGCCAAGAAGGAGCTTCGCATCATTCTCGGAAAGGATGGTGATCTGTTATGATGAGAACCTTGCAAGAATGTCAAGCGGAGGTATTCCGCCGCAGTGAACAACGGATCCGTGAGCGAAAGAAACGTAGAAAGCATCTGCTTATGCTCTGCATCCCCCTGGTATTGTGCCTGACAGCCGTCAGCGGTCTCCTTATATCCGGTTTTGGTCTCAGCAAATCCACGGATGAAGCCATCCCGGAGATGTTCGATGGCGAATCGGTAACATCCCCGGCAGTTAATGTTTCCCCCGACACTGTTGAGGTTTCGGGGAACGGGCTTTCTCACCTATATACTGTAGAGGAGGATGTGCAGGGTATCATCGATCTCATTGACAAGGTCGTAAGCACCATGCAGGTCACTACCGCAACCGGTTCTGTCATTACCGAGACAACGCCGGCAAGCACCATGGTCACGGAAGCGGATCCTAAGGCTAACGCCTATCATATCCTGATCCGCCACGGAAACGGCAGGGTAACAGAGTATTCCCTATCCGAGACCTTCCTCACCGACCATGCCACCCTACAGACCTTCCCCATAACCGCAGACACCTATTGTGCATTCATGGACATCCTTAACCTCCCATTCCCCTGATCCCTTTCCCATCCAAATCCCGATATCGAGCAGTTATCGATTGTGATCTGTAGGGGCGGATGATTCTGTTCGTCCCCGTCACCCGTAGGCATTTTGCGTGAAACGTACAAACAAGCTTGGCGATGCATTCGTTGTAACGAAATTTGTACGGGTGACGATGGTGCAATTTACCCTCTCCGTCGCTTCGCGACACCTCTCCCAAGGGGAGAGGCAAGGGTCGTGTGCGAATTTTAAACAGCTCGACAAATCGAAATTTTGCTCATGTTATTCCATACGCTATATCTCTGCGATACTGTAAAACGATACAAATGGAGGTCATACACATGAAAAGAACAACTGCAACCATTTGCATTCTTGCGATCCTTCTCGCCTTCGTAGGCTGTCAATCCGCCCACACACATCATCCCCTTACCATCACCCCCGGCAAAAGCTACACAGATTTCGACAACATAGACATCCGCATCGTCCCACCGGAGGGACAGGGGGACACAGCCATGACCACCCTCACCGTGGAATGGAAGAACGAGAGCCAATCCAATGCCATTTACGGCTCCGGCTATGTCATTGAGCGTTTGGAGGGAGACGAATGGATAAGCTGTGCCACAAGGGATGATCTCATCTGGACCGCTATCGCATATGTCCTGGATGCCGGGACGGTGCGAAGCGAAACATATCACCTCACAGATACCTTCGACATTTCCGTCCCCGGACAATACCGCTTTCAGTCGGAATGCTATGTACACGAATCTGCCGAGCAAAGCACTAAATGTGAGCTTATCGCTGAGTTCACTGTCGGTTCATGAACTGTGAAGGAGGTATGATCCCATGAAAAGAAGCCGTGGCCTCTTGCCCACTGTCAGCCTGCTTCTCATATGTGCCATAGCGGTCAACCTGACCGGCTGCACTATGACTGTGCAGGCAAAGGATCTCATGGAGGGCATCCGCCCCAATAAAGTAGACGCCCCCAACGATGTTAGCACACAGAACAAAGATATTACGGATTTTGCTGTTCGGTTATTTAAAGCAAGTGTAGATAGGGATTCCAACTCTTCCCTCTCTCCCCTGTCGGTCCTATATGCCCTGGCTATGACCGCCAACGGTGCCCGGGGGAAAACTCTGGAAGAAATGGAAGCCGTTCTCGGTCTCACAACTGAGGAGCTGAATCTCTATCTTTACAACTACTTGAACAATCTGCCCCAAGGGGACGCATATAAGCTCAGTCTTGCAAACTCCATTTGGTTCACGGAGGATGATAGATTCACAGTGAACCAAAACTTCCTGCAAGCCAACGCAGACTACTACGGTGCCGATATCTATGAAGCCCCCTTTCACGATGATACCTGTACGGACATTAACCGATGGGTCAAGGATAAGACGGACGGAATGATCCCGGCGATCCTGGATCAGCTTCCCCCGGATGGGGTCATGTGTCTCGTCAATGCCCTTGCCTTTGATGCCCAATGGTCTGAACCCTACGAGAGTCACCGTGTGCAAGCAGGGATCTTCACCAAAGAGGATGGTACGAAGCAGGAAGCAGACTTTATGTATGGTGAAGATCATATCTACTTAGAGGACGGAATGGCAACCGGCTTTATCAAGTCCTACAAGGGTGGCAAGTACGCCTTCGTTGCCATGCTTCCCAAGGAGGGTGTGAGCATTGGGGAATATATTGACTCCCTCGACGGCGAGGCACTTCACAGCTTGCTGTCCGACCCCTCCTACACAACAGTCCGCACCGCCATCCCCAAATTTGAAGCCGAGTATGATGTAGAAATGTCCGAAATCCTAAAGGCTATGGGAATGCCCTCTGCTTTCGATATTTCCACTGCGGATTTTACGGGTCTGGGAACCTCTACCGCAGGCAATATCCATATCAGCCAAGTTCTTCACAAAACCTTTATCTCCGTGGGGGAAAAAGGGACCAAGGCAAGCGCCGCAACTGCCATCATAGCCGCAGACGGTGCCATGATAGAAATAGAAGAGCCCAAGGAGGTCTATTTGGACAGACCCTTTGTGTATATGCTGATCGATTGCCAAAACAGCATTCCTTTCTTCATGGGCACTATGATGGATACGAAAGATGAAAGGATGTGATCGCATGAAAAAGAAAATTCTTTTGATTGCCTTACTCTCTGTTGTTACGGTCTTGATTCTCGGCATTGTGTTTATGGCTAAGACCGGCATGGGTTTCAGCACAGGGGTCTGTATTGCCGCTAATAATGGTGAATATCTGATGGTTATAGACAACTCTCCTGTTTCCATGCACCGGGTTTCCGGTAAGGATAGGGGCTTTCCCGAGCTGGATACAGGAGATAAGATCTTCGTGATCCACGACGGCATAGCCGAAAGCTATCCCGGACAGACCGGCATTTACTTTATCCTCAAGCTGTCTGACGGAGACATCCGTGATGTGCCTGCAGGAATTATTGCCTCCCTCCGAGAACTGGGCTGGATCGCAGGATAATACGAGAAAGGAGCATCTTTATGAAGAAATGGATTATTGGCACCTTAGTTTTGATCGTCATGTTGGCACTGGTCGCCTGCGATGGTCGATCCGGCAAGGATTTTGACAAGCCGGAGGATCTATACACATTTAATGGGAGAATTTTGGAGATCCACGACGGCTACTTCCTCGTTGCGCCGGATGCAGGAACGCCGGAAGCCAACTGCTCCGACAAAATCAAAGTATCCACTCAAAATGCTGATCAATCTATTGATTGGCAGGTGGGTGATTTGATTCGGATCACTTATAGCGGTCAGATCCAAGAGCTTTACCCTGCGATTTTACCCCAAGTATACAAGGGAAACTCTGAATAAATAGCCGTCGGCACTCAGCGAATCTTTTGTCCCAACTTTTCGGTTTGAAAAACTTGAAATACACAAAGTATTCCTG
>JAZRGR010000212.1:0-4349 GCA_045644345.1 Faecousia sp.
TTTGGAAATACCAGAGATTGTATCGACAATATGTTGCTCTATTTTAAATCCATCCCGAAGGGATACCGACATTTTACATTATACATTTTCCATTTTCCATTATTCCGATTTGCGCGACCGAAGGGAGCGATAAATCGGAATTTGGCCGTTGGAAAAAGGAAGCTGTCCTTTGACAGACAGCTTCCTTGGAAGTGTTTTTAGTTGAAGGAGCCCAGTTCCTTGCCACCCAGGACATGGAAGTGGAGGTGCTCGACGGTCTGGCCTGCGTCCTTGCCGCAGTTGGTGACGACGCGGTAGCCGTCGGAGAAGCCAAGAACGGAGGTCAGATTACCGATGACGGTGAAGATATGACCTACCACAGCTTCGTTGGTCTTGTCGATGCGGTTAGCGGCCTTGATGTGCTCCTTGGGGATCACCAGGAAGTGCTGAGGAGCCATGGGAGCGATGTCATAAAAGGCCAGGCACAGCTCGTCCTCATAGAGCTTCTTGGAAGGGATCTCACCACAGAGGATCTTGCAGAAAATGCAGTTTTCCATAGTCGTGCCTCCTACTTAGATGTGACTGTCAACAAAGTTGTCTACCAGAGCAAGAGCATCGTCCAGCTTGGTCAGATCCTTGCCGCCGCCCATTGCGGAATCGGGCTTGCCGCCGCCGGAACCGCCGCAGGCTGCGGAGACTTCCTTAATGAGCATACCTGCCTTGATGCCCGCTGCAATGGCTTCCTTGCCACAGACAGCCAGGAGGGTGATCTTCTCGCCCTGGGTGCTTGCCAGGACAGCAACTGCCTTGCTCTCGCGGTCACGGATGAAGTCGCCCATCTTACGCAGGTCGTTGGGAGCAATGTCGTTACGGAGAACGGTCAGGACCTTGAGACCCTTTACGTCACGAGCGGCAAAGAGGCAACGCTCTACTTCGCCGTTAAAGAGCTTGTCCTTCATCTTGTCCATATCCTGCTTCAGCTCCTTCATCTCCATCATAATGCCGTGGGCACGGGTCAGGAGATCCTTGGGAGTGGTCTTCAGCTCCTCGGCGGCCTGGACCAGCATACGGTTGGTGTTCTCCACCTGGGTCAGGACTGTCTTGCCGGTATAAGCCTCAATACGGCGGACGCCGGAAGCTACGGAAGCCTCAGACAGAATGCGGAAGGGGCCGACCTTGGCAGTACTGTCGCAGTGGGTACCGCCGCAGAATTCCATGGAGTCATCCCCCATCTTCACCACGCGGACGGTGTCGCCGTACTTCTCACCGAAGAGGGCGGTTGCGCCCAGCTTCTTGGCCTCTTCTACAGGGAGAACCAGAGTCTCAACCTCAGCACCGTTCAGGATCATATCCATGACCTGAGAGCTGACGTTGACCAGCTCCTCGTTGGTCACAGCGGAGAAGTGGGTGAAGTCAAAGCGGAGGTGATCCGGCTCTACCAGGGAGCCTGCCTGATGGCAGTGGTCACCTAAGACACGGGTCAGAGCGGTCTGGAGCAGGTGGGTTGCGGTATGTGCACGACGGATAGCCTTACGGCGGTCGTCGTCATAGGCAGCGGTCACGGTCTGTCCAACCTTCAGGTTGCCGGAAAGGACCTTGCCGTAGTGCATATACTTGCCGCCCTTGTTCTTCTGTACATCGTGTACCTTGAAGACAGCCTCACCGCAGGTGATCTCGCCGTGGTCGGCAACCTGGCCGCCCATTTCGGCATACATGGTGGTCTGATCCAGGACGATGATAGCCTCGACACCCTCGCCGATCTCATCGCGGAATTCCTCTTCTGCAACGATGGCAAGAACCTTTGCCTCACAGCTACGGTTGTCGTAGCCCAGGAACTCCGTGGAGGGCATATCCTGACCGAAGTCGATACCTGCCCAGCCCAGATCACCCAGAGCCTTACGAGCCTCACGGGCACGGACCTTCTGCTCCTGCATGTAGGCCTTGAAGCCTGCCTCGTCCACAGTCATGCCCTCTTCCTTGGCCATCTCAATGGTCAGGTCAATGGGGAAGCCGTAGGTATCGTAGAGCTTAAATGCTGCTTCGCCGCTGAATACGGTCTCGTTCTTTTCCTTGTGCTGTGCCAGCATCTCGGCAAAGATCCGCATACCGCCGTCGATGGTCTTGGCGAAGTTCTCTTCTTCTACACGGATGACACGGGTAATATACTCATCACGCTCACGGAGGTAGGGATAGTGCCCCTCATTTTCCTGAATAACAGTCTCAACCACTTCACACAGGAAGGGCTTGTTGACACCCAGGAGCTTGCCATGACGGGCAGCTCTTCTCAGCAGACGGCGCAGGACATAGCCACGGCCCTCGTTGGAGGGCAGAACGCCGTCAGCAATCATAAAGGTAGAGGAACGGATGTGGTCGGTAATGACACGGAGGGAAACATCCTTCTCCTTGCTCTGACCGTAGGAAGCTCCGGTGAGCTCCGTCACCTTCTTGGTGATGTTCATAACGGTGTCAACATCAAAGAGGGAGTACACATCCTGACATGCCACAGCCAAACGCTCCAGACCCATGCCGGTGTCGATGTTCTTCTGTACCAAGTCAGTATAGTTGCCCTGTCCGTCATTGTCGAACTGGGAGAATACGTTGTTCCAAACCTCCATATAGCGGTCGCAGTCACAGCCTACGGTACAGCCTTCCTTGCCACAGCCGTACTTCTCCCCACGGTCAAAATAGACCTCGGAGCAGGGACCGCAGGGGCCGGAGCCGTGCTCCCAGAAGTTGTCGGACTTGCCGAAGCGGAAGATCCGATCTGCAGGGATACCCATATCCTTGTTCCAGATTTCGAAGGCCTCTTCGTCGTTCTCATAGATAGAGGGATAGAGGCGGTCTGCATCAATGCCACAGACCTCGGTGAGGAATTCCCAGCACCATGCAATGGCTTCCTTCTTGAAGTAATCACCGAAGGAGAAGTTGCCCAGCATCTCGAAATAGGTGCCGTGACGGGCGGTGTGACCGATGTTGTCGATGTCACCGGTACGGATGCACTTCTGACAGGTGCAGACACGGCGGCTGGGAGGGGTGACCTCGCCCTTGAAGTAGGGCTTCATGGGAGCCATGCCGGAGTTGATCAGAAGCAGGGATGCATCGTTCTGCGGGATCAGAGAGAAGCTGGGCAGCCGCAGGTGTCCCTTGCTCTCAAAGAAGGACAGGAACATCTCACGGAGCTCATTTACGCCGTACTTTTTGTTTGCCATATTGTAAAACCTCCAATATAATATCTTGATAAAATAAAAAATCCCACCCCTACACCATAGGGGCGAGATCTGCTCGCGGTACCACCCTAATTCGTCCCCGACAAAACGGGAACCTCTTACGATCCTATATCGGGGATCAGCCGTCCCGTTCCTCACGGGCTCCTCGGAAGTGGCACGCTATGCTCCTGCCGCAGGGCTTCCACCATCCCCTGCTCTCTATAGACCGCCTGCACAGCTTGGCTCCGTCATTGGATTACTCGATTCCACAACATTTTAACAGGATTTTTCCCCTTTGTCAATCCCCAATTTATCATAAAAAGGCTTCATTGCTATCCTCTCCGGCATTCAGATACAGCTTCTCCGCCTCATCCAACGCCTTCTGTAGTAAAGCACTGACGTACAATGCGTTGTTCGGCTCCTTTAACAAATCGATAGCATCCGAAACCCCGGCACATAACCTTGCGTACATCTTCTGATACAGTTCTATTTCCATGTCGTCCCTCCTTCATTCCCTCTCGATTATATATCTATATAATATATACTGAATCAAGCGTATTGTAAAGAGGTATATTATCAAATAAAATACAAGGTATAGAGGAAGGACGTGATACCATGATCAGGATCTGTTTGGACACAGCACTTGCAAAATACCAAATCAGCCGATATGAGCTTGCCAAGCGTACCGGAATACAGTATCAGATCATTGATAACTATTACAAGAACAAGGTCAAGAGATATGACAGCTATGTGCTGGATCGCATTTGCACTGCACTCTCCTGCCATATCAGCGAGATCATCGAATTCACTAAGGAGTAGCACCTATATCCGTCATCGAGATATAGGTGCATCACTTTTCCCCCATGCCTCAGGGAACGCATTTCATATAGGGAGTGTGAACCATATGACATACAGAGAGCGTTTACGGAATCTCCGAGAGGACCGAGATCTGACACAGGCACAGGTTGCTACGGTCATCAACAAGTCTCAGCAAGGCTACAGCCACATCGAATCCGGCCGCGCAGAGCTGAAAATCGACGATCTGATCCTCCTCTGCCGCTTCTACGGTGTTTCCGCCGATTACCTGATCGGCCTAAAGGACAACAAATAAATAACTGTCAAATTCCAATTTGTCGAGCTGTTTATCGTATAACACCGTAGGGG
>JAZRGR010000213.1:0-4120 GCA_045644345.1 Faecousia sp.
AAAAGTTTTCGATGCTGTATCCGCAGACACCCTTGCTCCTGTAGCCTCGTGCGAAATAAACCGTCAGGCGGTATCTTACTGATTAACAATCCTGCAAAGGGCTGTGGTCGGAGCCTGTGCTAAACCATCGAGTGGTAGGGGGCGGAAACCGATCCACAGCATCCTCTACAGTGTAGCACAGGTTCACACTTTGAACAACATTGAGCTACGACTCCATTATACGAGGGGACGGGTCTGTGTGTTGTGTACAAATTTGAACTATTTGCTACCGAAACACGAATATGTGTATACTTTTTTGAGAAAACAAATCGTCCCTTGTGAAGCGCGTAGACCATGAGCTACGCAACTTTTTCTGCTGTAAAGGTTCTATGCAACAACATAAATCTGTCTTTCTATCTTTGATCTTAGCATGCTTCAGCTGTAAAATCAATCCCTTCGGAGATGTTTTTATGATATTCCTTTGATCGGGAAACATCAATTATGAATTACGGACTTCTGTGGGAACCACCCACTCTTGCAAGAATCATTCATAGCATTTAATACTACTATTCCATTAAAAGTAGACACTTTTAATTGAATCTTATGTGCCCTGTAGGGCACATAAGTCGTCTTGTACGAGTTCCTACGCCCTTGTGGGCTATAAAAAGTAGCCACTATAAATGTCTACTTTTTAAAGGAACTCAGTATAACACCCTTTGTTATTTGCGTAAAGCAAAAGTCATCCATCAGCTATTTGCCCCACCTAAACATTGTTGTGTATATGTTTTTTCCTTCATAAAATGTAAGCGTAAAATACAGGTCAAAATGTCTTGCCTGTATTTTACGCTTACTGCATATAAAATGATACTCAACACACAATGTTTCACAGAATCTCGATTACCACATATTCTCATATCTTTTTATGAGGCTTTTACTTCCCTTGCTTTTTCCCTTATGATTTGCTAAAGCAAAGATAATATGGTATGGAATCACATAAAATGAAAAGGTGAGTTGCCTGCGAGAGTTCCTTTATTTCCAAGGGTTTCAGAGTTTTTTAATAACTACCTATAATAGCCAATAAAAGATAGTAAAATCATATGCTCCCAATTCCGATTTATCGATTAGTTATCGATTATGATCTGTAGGGGCGGACGACGCTGTCCGCCCTCGTCACCCGTAGGCAATTTCCGTGAAACGTACAAGCAATCAAATTTGTTCGTAGGGAACAACCCTGTGTCGTTCCGCTAAGGTAACAATATGCGTTGGTATAAATTTCAAAAGAAATATCCTACAAATCTCCTATGTTATCGACTATTACCCGACATTTCATAACATAACTAATATGTACGGGCTACGATACTGCCACGGAACGACACAGGGTCGTTCCCTACGAATATGCTTGGCAATGCATTCGTTGTAACGAAATTTGTACGGGTGACGAAAGTGCCGCCGGCGACCATAGTAGCTCCAAGCAGCTCGATAAACCGGAATTTAGCGCAGAAAGAAAACAGCCTCAAAAGGATGGTTGGTCCTTTTGAGGCTGCTGGAAATGATTATGATCAGTCGGTGATGATGCGGCAGCCGCCCCAGAAGTGGCTGTAGTAATAGCCGCTCCACAGGGTGTCGATCACAACACCGCGGGTGGGGTTAGAGGCGTGGATAAACTGACCGTTGCCTAAGTACAAACCTACGTGGGTGATGTAGTAGCCATTGCCACTGAAGAATACAAGGTCTCCGGGAAGAAGCTCGCTATGACCGACCTTGACACCGTCGTGGTACTGTTCCTGGGCACCGCGGGAGAAGCTGTATCCGAAATGCTTATAGCAATACAGCACAAAACCGGAGCAGTCGAAACTGTTGGGGCCGTTTCCGCCATAGACATAGGGATATCCCTCGTAGCTCTTGGCGAAAGCGAGGAGGTCCTCGATGATGGTGGGCTCAACATAGTCCTCGCCGTCGGGATGCTCCTTCTGCCAGTTGATGGTGAAATTGTAGCAACGGAGGAAAACGGTGAGAGCTTCCTGGATAGAAGTGTTATTCTTGGGGGATAGCTTCTTGCCGTCACCCATAACAGCACCGATATAGATAAGAAGTCGAGCGGGGGACTGTGCCCAATCAGCTACGGTACTGCCGTCGCTGTACTTCAGCAGGGAAATAGCGCGGCTGTCCTCACGGGGGTAGCCGATGACCTTCATAAAGTTGGCCATGATCTTAAAGAACTGCTCACGGGTCAATGTATCATTAGGGCCGAAACGTCCGTTACCATATCCGGAGATGATGCCCAATTCATAGGCAGCACATACTTCGGGGGAGTTAGTGTCCTTAAAGTGGTCAGTGCTCTTGGGGGTGTAGGATGTCTTGGTAGCTGCGCTGTAGGCGAGCATGGCAACGGAGCACATTTGTTCACGGGTAATGGAGGAGATCATGTTGCAGTTATTGAGGCTCTCGGGGATCATGTTCTTCTCCTTCATGGTCATGACGGAGCTGATCGCCCAGTTGGAAATGCCGGAATAGCCCTGTGCTTCGATCTGTATCTGCTTGCTTTCCTCGGTCTGTGCATTGAACCATTGGCACATATACTCATAGGCGCGGAAGAACATGACAATGGCTTCTTGACAACTGGTGTTGTTCTTGGGATTCAGCTTGCCGTTAGAGCCCTTGACGATGCCGATGGCAACCATGATCTGGGTTGGCTTAACAGCATAGTCGCTGACGGTGGAGCCGTCCTTGAAGCTATCCAGAGGCTGGAGCTCCGGCTGAGGATTACAGTAGGCTGTACCCATGAGATTGTAGGTGATCTTGAAGAATTGCTCCCGTGTCAGGGGATCATTAGGACCGAATTTGCCGTTGCCATAACCGGAGATGATGCCCTGCTCATAGGCATAGCAAATATCGGGATCCTTGGTGTCCTCGAAGTGGTCTGTGGAATCCGGGTAAGGGTAACCTCCGGTCAAATGCTCAAAGACAAGAACAGCCATCTTGCACATTTCACCACGGGTGATCTTGCGGGTCATGTCAGCATTCCGCAGGCTCTCGGGCAGGAAGCCTAAATTGTACATCGAGGTAACAGCCTCTGCCGCCCAGTCAGCGGTGTTGGTGTATGCCCATGTAACAGGTACAGTGCCTGCCAATAGGCATAGACAAAGGATAATAGCAATCCATCGTTTCATAATCTTATTCCTCCATAGATAGCTCCAGGCTGACGGGACAGTGATCGGAGCCGAAAACAGTGTTGTGGATCTCTGCGGCGGAGATCCTATCCTTTAGACGATCAGAGGTGAGGAAATAGTCGATCCGCCACCCCGTGTTGTTCTTACGGGCGTTGAAGCGATAGCTCCACCAGGAATAAGCGTCCTTTTGATCCGGGTACAGATGGCGGAAGGTGTCCGTAAAACCGGAGGCAAGGAGCTCTGTGAACTTGCCACGTTCCTCATCGGAGAAGCCGGCACTGCCTCTGTTGGACTTGGGGTTCTTAAGGTCAATTTCGTTGTGGGCAACATTTAAGTCGCCGCATACAATGACGGGCTTGCTTTGATCCAGGGTCTTTAGATATGAGCGGAAGGCATCCTCCCAAGCCATACGGAAGTCCAAGCGTTTGAGACCGTCCTGGGCATTGGGGGTATAGCAGGTCAGCAGATAGAAGTCCTCATACTCCAGACAGATCAATCGACCCTCGTGATCCAATTCCTCTACGCCGACTCCGTAGGTCACGGATAAAGGCTCTTTCTTTGCGAAAATTGCAGTGCCGGAATAGCCCTTCTTCTCAGCGGAGTACCAGAACTGGTGATACCCCGGCAGGTCGAGGGATACCTGCTCGCGTTGTGCCTTGGTCTCCTGCAGGCAGAAGAAGTCTCCGTCCAATTCATGAAAGACATCCAGAAAGCCCTTTTCCAAACAGGCACGAATGCCATTTACGTTCCAAGAAATCAATTTCATAAGTCAAATCTCTCCTTTGTACCTATTATAGTAGCAAAAAAACCGGGATTTTACAAGCCTTATGATAAAATTTTACACAATCGTCTTTCGGAAGCACCAAATTCCGATTTATGGATCTGTTTATCGTATAACACCGTAGGGGCGACCTGTGGTCGCCCGGTCATTGTCGTTAAACGACAATGACGAAATTACGGGATTATCACGA
>JAZRGR010000214.1:0-12679 GCA_045644345.1 Faecousia sp.
GAGCAATCGGCGAGAGATTTTGTTCCAAATTGAGGTTTGGAAAACGCAGGAATACTTTGTGTATTTCAAGTTTTTCAAACCGAAAAGTTGGGACAAAAGATTCGCTGAGTGCCGATGGCTATTTATTCAGAGTTTCCCTAATACAGAATAAGACTGACCGCAAGGATTTATGTCCTTGCGGTCAGTTTTATAGAGAATCAGTCCAGAATCTCGCCGTAGGGGTGTTCCTTGTTCAGGTTGTTCAGCTCCTCCAGCAGATCGTCCTCAGTGACAGACTCCTCGGAAGCGTCCTGTGCGGATGCCAGGGCCATGAGCTGTTCTTCCTCAGTAGTTTCCTTACGGGCGGTATCGTCTGCCTCGGCCTTGCCGGGCTGGCAGCCGCACTTGAGCTCGTTCAGCAGATCACGGAGCTGGCTGAGCTTGCGATAGTGGGCGGAGATATTGTCGCAAAGGGGCTCATATTCTGCTTCATCCGGCTCTTCGTCGGTAATGAAATCCTTGTAGTACAGCTTGCCCAGTTTGGTGTAGAGGCTACGGATCTTCTCCTGCTCGGCAACGATCTGGACCTTGCACTTGGACATAAGTGCCAACTGCTTGGCAACGTCCATGGCACCTCCGGCGGCTTTCTTTGCTTTTGCTTTCAGTTCTTCATAGTTAGGCATCATTTGATTGTTCCTCCGTTTCTTGTTTGGTGATATTTCGATTGACTAACATGTTTGCGGGATCGGGCTTGCGGATCGCAATGCAGACAAGGAGCGCAACAGCTCCTACAAAGCTGATCAAGGCAACGACCTGACTGGTACGCAGGGAACCGCTCATAAGGCTGTCTGTCCGCAGACCCTCGATGAAGAAGCGGCCTAAGCCGTACCAAGCAAGATAACCCAGGAAGATCTGCCCGTCGAAGCGGCGCTTCTTGGACAGGAAGTGGAGCAGGATCAAGCCTGCAAAATTCCACAGGGACTCATATAGGAAGGTGGGGTGCACCTGCACAAAGCCCTGATAGCCACCCTCGATGGCTCTCTGCTTCAGCTCCTGAAGTGCGGGGGAATCTGCCAGATTGCGGATACAGACATCCGGCAGACGCATGGCAAGAATGTTGTCACAATAGCCTCCGAAGGCTTCACGGTTGAAGAAGTTGCCCCATCTGCCAATGGACTGACCGATCAGCAGACCTAAACCGGCAATGTCCGCACTGGGAAGGAAACGTAAGCGGCGAGCCTTGGAGGTCAGACTGAATATGGCAACCCCCAGAACAGCGGCAATCACACCGCCGTATATAGCTAAACCGCCGTCACGGATGTTGAGCCACTGGCTGAATTCTACGCCATACAGGATTACGTAATACAGCCGAGCTCCTACAACGGCACAGGGGACACCTACCAGAGCAACGTCCAGGATATTGTCTGAGGTGAGACCGAATTGCTTGCTACGGAGCATGCAATACACTACTGCAAGGAACAGACCGAGGGCAATGATTACCCCATAAAAACGGATCTCAAAATCAGTTCCGAACAGAGTGAAGCCGGATGGGGGATCGATATTCTCGATGCCCAGACCGGGGAAACTAATGGGTAAATCCTCTAAAAATCTCATATGATATCCTCCGAGGGGTTGACCACTGCCAAGGCGGAACGCTCCCGACATACGGTAGCGGTCAAAAAGTCCAAAACACTGCGGGGCGTAACCGCGGTAAACTCGTCGGGGAAGGTAAAGTATTCGTACCCCTCGAATTCACCTGCGCAGATGCGGTAACAGAAGGATGAGAAGCTGTCCAGATCACGGATCCGTCTGCCCAAGAAGGAGCGGAGCAAACGGTGAAACCAGACTTCGTCAAAGCCTTCTTCACCAATGCGGCGTGCTTCCTCCAGTATGGCTTCGTATACCCTGTGGGGATCCGGGCTGTCTCCGAATATGGAGAGGAGACAGGCATCCTTGACATTCTCATACCCAACAGAGAAGGCTCCGTCGATGAGTCCCTCTTCGTAAAGACGGGTATACAGGGGAGATGCCTCGCCGGCTAAGATCTCTGCAGCCAGCTCACCCAGAAGGTCCCTGTGCATACAGCTCTCACCCGGTGCAAGGGGGGGACAGGAGAAACCCAAAGCAAAGGTAGGCATGGAGATATCCATATTTCGATCCGTAAATACGGCTTCTGTCAGCAGGGGAGCCTCGCCGTAGAGCCGTGTGGGGACGGGGGAAAGCTCGGACGGTGTAGATCTTGCGGCAATGTCCAGGATCTCCTCGATGGGAACATCGCCTGCTACGCAGAGCACCATGTTAGACGGACGGTAGAATGCTCTGTGACAGTCATAGAGCATCTGTGCCGTAATATGGGAGATGGAGCCTACTGTGCCTGCAATGGGAACATGGACAGGGTGCCGGGGGAACATGATACGGAACAGATCTTCAGCTACCTGAGAGTCGGCACTGTCCTCGTACATAAGGATCTCTTGGGTTATGATGCCCCGTTCCTTCTCCACACTTTCCTCGGTAAAATAGGGGGTGGTCACCATACGCAGCAGGAGAGAAAGACAATCCTCAAAATGCTCCGTACAGAAGAAATGGTATGCTGTCATGGAGTAAGAGGTGAAGGCGTTGACAGATGCGCCCCACCCGGCAAAGAGGGCATTGGCATCCTCCTCCGGCATATCAAACATCTTGTGCTCCAGGTAGTGAGCGATGCCGTCGGGGACGGTGTGCTCCTCACCGTTGAAAATGAAATGGGTGTCGATAGAGCCGAAATCCACTGCCAGGAAGGCAAGCTTGCGGGCAAAGTCTTTCTTGGGAACGACACGGATCCGCAGACCGTTGGGCAGGCGGGTCTCATAGAGACTCTCGCCGATGAGAGGGTATTGTTTCAGGTTCATTCGGCTACCCCCTTTAAGAAATAGACAGTATCCAGGGTGAGCTTGTTGGCTACGTCTGCAAGCTCACGGACGGTCAAGGTCTTGAGCATCTCGATCTGTTGGGGAAGATCTACAGTAGGGGAGATCGCCTGACCGATGAAGAAATCATCTAATCGGTTGGGTGCATCCAAGGCGGCATACAGAGCAGACAGGTGCTGGATCCGTGCAGATTCCAGCTCCTCAGTGGTGATGTCCCCACGCTTGCAGGCATCCAATTCTGCAAGGATGGCATCTCTGGCGATCTCGTAGTTCTCAAAGTCAATGCCGGCACTGATGAACATGATGCCCTTGAATCGATTGTAGGAGGAGGAGGCATAATAGCATAGGGACCGCTTTTCACGCACGTTGGTAAACAGCTTACTGGTCATGCCTACACCCAGGATCCCGTTGAGCAGGTTCATAGCAACGTACCGGGGATCACCGGGGTCCAGATCGATCCGCAGACCCATGACCAGCTTGCCCTGGGAAACGTTCATGGATTCGCTGATCTCACGGACTTGGGTTGCAACAGGGATCTGTTTGGTGTGAGTTACCTCCCAGACGGTCTGCTTGCGGTGAGCGAACATGGGAGCGAAGGCATCGGCGGCTTCTTGCGGGGTCAACTGTCCGCCGTAGAAGATCTCGATGGAACAGTTCTGCAGTACGTACTGATAATGGTTCCACAGATCCCGGGCAGTGATCTTCTCTACATCCTCGACAGAACCTAAGCGGTGGATGCGATAGTCCTCCTCGGGACACATGTGGTGGAGCAGACGACGGGTTGCATAACTCCTCTTGTCGTTGATCACAGCATCCAGTGCGTTAATGAGATTCCGTTTCTCGCCCTCCACATACCGGTGGCAGAAGCAACCGTCCTCGGTATAGGGATGATAGAGAAGCTGATCCAAGAAGTCCAGGATCTCGGCAAAAATACCGCCCTCGGGAACGAATTGATCCTCTAAGAAATCGGCATAGAAGCCGAAAAGCTTGGCCTCGCCCTTACAGCGGACTAAAGTGCCAACCGCCGAGCCATAGAGCTCGTCCAAACGGCAGGTAATCTGCTGCATATCCGGGTATTTCTCCGTGCCACGGAGAAGGACGCTGGGCAGGAGTGCGTCTATGGAGGCGTTTTCTTTGTTGTGCTGCCGCAGGAAGTTGATGCTGAAGCAGCCGGTTTTGAATTTATCGGATTGCATTGCACGGAGAGTGACTCCGGGAGCAATGAGTATATTGGTGGTCAATAGCGGGTCTTCCTTTCAAAAGGTGGTTGGGAGAAAGCTTCCCCTTTATATTATACACATTTTTTTAAGAAAAGAAAGAGTTTTAAAAAATATTACTTGTTTTTTACTGAGATATTTAGTAAAATGAGTGTGTTTCAATTATGAGAATGCAATATCTGTATCTAAAAAGGATGACATAAACATGGAATGGCTTGAATTGACCCTTACGACTGCCTCTGCAGGTGTAGAGCTCTTATGCATGGAATTGACGGAGGCAGGTTTTGACAGCTTTGCTGTAGAAGATCAAGAGGAATTTGAAGAATTTTTAGAGACCTCCCGTGATTACTGGGACTATGTAGACGAGGACCTGGCTGCCGGAATGGCAGGGGTATCCCGTGTGCGGCTGTATCTGGAGGAGGATCGTGGAGAGCAGCAGCTCCCCCTGCTGCGTGAGTTGCTGCAGGCTCTCCCCGGGCGATATCCCGACTGCGACTTTGGTGCGCTGACCATAGCACTTGAGAATGTCCCCAACGAGGATTGGGAGAACTCCTGGAAGCAGCATTACCGCCCCCTGCCTGTGGGTGAGCGGTTGCTGGTAGTACCTCAGTGGCTCAGTGTAGAGGATACCGAGGGCAGACTCCCTGTAATATTGGATCTGGGGCTGACCTTTGGCACCGGAGCCCATGATTCTACACAGATGTGTATGCGTGCTCTGGAACGGCTGGTCCGGGGCGGCGAGCGTGTTGCAGATCTGGGCAGCGGCAGTGGGATCCTGTCTATATGTGCCCTGCGATTAGGGGCTGACAGCGCCGTAGCCATTGACATCGATCCTGCGGCAGAGCATATTGCAACAGAGAATGCTGCTCGTAATGGGTATCGATCCCCTCGCTTCAGTGCTTGCACCGGGGATGTGATCCGTGACCGTCAGACCATGGAACGACTGGCAGAGGGCGGATATGATATCGTATGTGCCAATATTGTCGCAGGTGTTCTGATCGATCTTGCCCCTGTGGTACCCGCCTTCTTGCGTGAGGGAGCTCCCTTCCTGTGCTCCGGCATCCTCCGTGAACGGGAGAACGAGGTCCGTACTGCTCTGGAGAATGCGGGCCTGCAGGTAACGTCGGCAGAATATACAGAGGAATGGTGTTGCCTCGTAGCTTACCGCAAGGGCTGAGAGGGGAGAATAGCATGTTGCGTTTAAGATACCGTCATAGGGTGCGCCTGCGTAAAACCGGCAGATTCCTCTTGATCGCATTGGGTGCCCTGGTGATCCTTGGAGTTCTTGTATTGGTGTATGCAGATAGCTTGATCACCTATGATCGGGATGGTGCCCATTTAGGAGGTGCTGTCACAGAGAATACCGAGGCACACCTTCCCCGGGAGGATCGCCCTGTGATCCTCAATCCGATCGTTGAGATCCAGTCGGGTGCTGTGGCAGCTACCAATATTATTGATGTGGGCGGTGTGTATATTACCACCTCCATGCTCCAGGATATGGACAAGGTCATGGAGACTCTGGGTGCCATTGAGGAGCCGGGGGCAGTCCTTCTGGAGCTTAAGAGTGATTTTGGCAATTTCTACTATTCCAGCAGCTATGCCTACGGCAACCATCCCGAGGGTATTGATATTGATGCTGTGGATAGCCTGATCACATATCTGCAGGACAACGGCTTCTATATGATTGCATCCATCCCTGCATTTCCGGACCGCGCCTATGTGGTGGAGAACGATCATCTATGTATTAAAGAGTCAGGGGGCTATGGTTGGATGGACAGTCGGGGCTGTTATTGGTTGGATCCTTCCAATGATGCGGTGGTATCCCGTCTGATCCAGCTTGCAAGAGAGCTGACAGAGCGTGGCTTCCGGGAGATCTGTTTTACGAGCTTCCAATTCCCCGAGGGGAGCAATTATACTTATGGATCGGATAAGAGTGAGTCTGCGGTGATCCAAGATGCCGCAGAGGAGATCAGCAATCATTTTGCCAAGAGTGAGATCATTGTTTCCTTTGCTACTGAGGCTACAGACTTCCCGGTGGCGGGAGGGAGAGTCTATATTCCCAATGTAGACGGATCACAGGTAGAACGGTATGCAGGTGCATATGGGCAATCTGAGTCGGTACGGGAGATGGTTTTCCTCGGCAATTCCAAGGATGCCAGATTCGAGAAATATGCTGTCCTCAGACCGCTGATGTCCGAATCTTGATGAAAGAAAGGTGTAACTCGCTTTGAATTTATTACTACACGGAGTCCACGGTCATGACATTGGCTTTTGGGCTACCGTCTTAGATGCAGGGAAGGATGCTCTCTTGGACAGCTTGCTGAGTATCCCGGTCCTGCTCATAGCCTATATCGCTATGGAACTGTTGGAGAACAGTAAGCGATTCAACGAGGATATCCTCCACGGCTATTCCAGGAAAGCAGGTCCGCTCTTAGGTGGCTTACTGGGTGCGGTTCCCCAATGCGGTATATCCGGTGCGGCAGCAACCCTGTTCTCTACAGGTGCGATTACGGTGGGAACTATGCTGGCAGTATTCTTCTCCACCTCTGACGAGATGCTTCCTATCCTCCTGTCTGCACTTACAGACCGATCTGTTTCTGTGGGCAAGGTGGCATGGATCGTGGGTAGCAAGGCTGTGCTGGGTATTGCCCTGGGCTATGCTGCGGATCTGATCCTGCGGCATGTGATCCGCCCGGGCAAGGATATCAGCAGCTTCTGCGAGAGGGAGCACTGCCATTGTGAGGATGAGGGACATCCCCTGCTGTCGGCTTTCCGCTCCGCGGTCAAGCATACGCTTAAGATTGCTGTTATGCTCATTGCAGTAAACTTCCTGTTAAATCTGGTCTTTGCCTTTATCGGCATGGAGAGGCTGTCTGCATCCGTCTTAACCACGCCTGTGGTCGGTGTGGCACTGCTTGCCCTCTTTGGCTTAGTCCCCAACTGCTCTGTCTCTGTGATCCTGACCCGTAGCTATCTCAGCGGGATCATTGGAGTAGGGGGGCTCTTTGCAGGACTGCTGTCCAATGCGGGGATCGGGCTTCTGGTCCTGTTCCGCAATAACAAGAACCGTCGGGAGAATCTGATCATCACCTTTACCCTGTTTGCACTCAGTGCGGCAGTGGGAATGGTGCTGTCCCTGTTCTTCTGATAACAAAATGATACAGAAAGAGGAAAGAATTATGATAGATTTTGTCGCAATGGAAGAAAAGCTGATCCCCAACTTCAAGGGTGGCGAGGGCAACTTTGCTGTCAAGATGTTCGCCAACGAGACTACCAAGATCCTCCACGGCCGTTTGGTTCCCGGTGCTTCTATCGGTGTCCACTGCCATGATACCTCCTCGGAGACCATCTACATCCTTTCCGGTGTGGCAACTGCCATCCTGGAGGGCCGGGAGGAGATCCTTACTGCCGGCCAGTGCCATTATTGCCCCAAGGGTGCTACCCACACCATGATGAATAAGGGGACGGAGGATCTGATCTTCTTCGCAGTGGTACCTGAACAATAAGCACTATGACAGAGACGGGAAACCGTCTCTGTTTTTGTATGAGTGGATGAAATAAGGAGAAAACGCTTGTAATTATTGTAAAATTGTGGTAAGCTAAAAGTGGGCTTATTGCATATTTCCAAGCCAATCATACGATTGCGTTTATTGGAACGGAGCATTGCGGTATCCCAAGATAAAGAGCAAGGAGATGTATCTTATGAAACAAACGCTATGGAAACGAATTCTGTCCCTGTGCTTATGCCTGAGCCTTCTTGTGAGCCTGTTCCCTGCGCTCATGCATTCGGCACAGGCGACTGTTGAGGTCATCACCGGGACTAAGATCGACAGTGATCTGATGCAGACGACAGAGGCTCTGAAAGCGGAGATCAGCAAGCTCCCTACTACCGGTGCCCTCCGTAATGGCAGAGTGCGGTTGAGCGATTTTTCCCAAAGTGCCAACGGCAGTGCAGACATAAAGGATCTCCGTGGCAAGCACTTCTTAGTCCGTGGTGAGAACGGCAACCATTATATTATTGACGGTAGCTGGACAGGGACCGATGGAGAAGTGCCTATGAAATCGGGGACTCATGTAGACGGTGATGCCGCTTATTTTACCGGTGGCGCATCTCCTACGCGAGCATTTGAATTCCACTACCGTGGAATCGCTTCAAACGGTATGCCTCTGTACGTTCTCCGCTTTAACAACGGACGAAATTTAGCGGTGGGTTCGCGGTATGCCAATTGGAACAACCTGTACTATGTCAAGGGTGATACCAATAGCAACCTTGCAACGGCACCCCAGGTTCGCTTTGACCATCCTTCCGGGGTCAACTGGATCCGGATCAGCAATGCATCCGGAAGCCACGGCTTCCGCCAGTCTTCGGATCTGTCCTACATGCGCTGGAAGGACAACAGTGCAGGAGATAATGATTATGCAGGCAATGCACTGTTCTTGTATAGGCTATGGTCTACCAGAGAACTCATAACTGCCATTCACGATATGAAGGGCTATCTGGATACTCCTGAATTCTTCGACGAAGAAGTATTCGGACAGTTCCTGACCTGCTTGCGGGAGAGTATTGACCTGTTCCGGAAGTACAACGGATGGCCTACCTCCTTTATTGATCCCTATGACTTTATTCAGGAGAAGCTGGATCAGAAGGAGGCAGAGCTTCGCTCCTTTGCATCCAGACTGAATTTTGAGGTAGAGACTCCTGCACCGGAGGATCTGAACAGACAGACTACCATCCATCAGCTCCCTCTTGCCTGCGGTTATGTGATCCGGACCCGTGAGGGTAAGATCATTGTTATTGACGGCGGCTGGCGGGATAACAACACCGAAGGTAAGTACCTCTTCTCCTATCTTCAGAAGATCACCGGAGACTCCACCCCTCATATTGATGCCTGGTTCATCACCCATGCCCACGCAGACCATCACGGCTGTGTTCCCACCTTTGCCGATCTATACAAGAATCAGGTTACCATTGATGCCTTCTATTACCATTATCCCACCTATGATCAGATCAAAAAGTATTTGTCCGGCTGTGGTGTGGATGATACTTGGGGGGCTGTAGACTGGATCCCCACCTGGTTGATGCCCAATTTCAAGAATGCAGAGGGCGGACCCACTCAGGGCATCATCTGTAATACGGAGCACAGTGGTCTCTGCAACAGCTCCTTTGACTTCGATGAGGTTCATATTGATATTCTCCTAACCTTTGATGATGTTGCATGGGCTGCTGACAATGTGAGCGGACGCTATAGCGGAACCTCTGCCAATGAGGGTCGTGTTTTCAGCAACAAGACCTTCAAGGAACTCCTGAATGACAATTTCAACGAGACCAGTATGGTGTTCCGTGTGTCCGTAGGCGGGAAGAATGTTCTCTTTACGGGAGACATCAACTATATCGGTGGCTATATGCTGGACAAGTTCCACACCGCCTACACCCAGAACAACAGCACCTACTATTCTATTAAGTCTGATTATGTACAGGTCTCTCATCATGGACACTACGGCCTGCCTAAGAAGGTCTATAACAAGATCGATCCGGATGTAGCCATGTGGCCCTGCAACTATGATGAATGGAATGACTATGACTACCAGAACCTGATCTGTACCAAGCAGTGGTTCAATGACATGGGTGCTAAGAATTATGTGGCTTACCAGGGGCCCCAGGTTTTCGACTTCCCTCTGGTCAGAACAGAGGGCGCCTTTACCATCCCCGGGGAGCTGAAGGGCTATGTATTTGATGCAAAATACTACAGGGACAACTATGCAGACCTGGCAAAGCTATACGGAAACGATGAGAATCAGCTCTATTATCATTTCCTCAACTACGGCATTGAGGAAGGACGCAGTGCAAGCCCTTTCTTCGATGTAAGATTCTACGCCAATCAGAACGGCGCCCATTTGCGAGATACGCTGAAGGGAAACTATGTAGCTGCCTTCGAGGATTTCTTAAACAAGTACAAGACAAGCACCCTCCTAAAGCTATCAGAGAACTTTGATGCCAAGATCTATGCTGCCGCTCATAAGGATCTGGCAGGACAGGGCTATACCACTAATTTCGCCCTTTTGAAGCACTATGCCGAAAACGGCTACAAGACCGGGGAAATCGCTTCCACTACCTTCCGTTGCGATCAGCCGAACACCACCTGGCATGATAACTGCACCGTATCTCCTGCTGTGGCACCTACCTGTGTCTCTGTGGGTAAGACTGCAGGGATCAAGTGTGCAACCTGTGGTCAGGTGCTTAAAAGCCAGACCGCTGTTGCTACAACCGGTCACTCCTATAGCTACAAGGCAACCAAGAATCCTACGACCTCTGCAACAGGAACCTTAACAGGCACCTGTAGCGGATGCTCTGCCACAACTACCGTGACCCTGCCCAAGCTGAACACCACGGATTATACCAAGACCACAACCACCGCCCCCACCTGTACAGCAAGCGGCACGGATACCTATAAGTGGAATACTACCACCTATGGTTCCTTTAGCTTTAGCGTAACTACCGAGGCAAAGGGACATACCGTTGTCATCGACGAGGCTGTTGCGCCAAGCTGTAGTGCAACCGGTTTGACCGAAGGGAAGCATTGCTCAGTGTGCAATACTGTTTTGGTAGTACAGGAAACAGTTCCTGCTACCGGTCACAGCTACATCTATACCGGGATCGACAGTCAGCAGCACAAAATCTCTTGCGAAAACTGCGACTTTGCAGAAGCTGCATTCCACACATACACCAATGGTTCTTGCTTGTGTGGGGAAGCAGAGGTGAAGGAGCCTGTAGAGAATGCCACACTGAAACTGAATCACAGCCTCAATTTGGCAAGTGATATCTCCGTAAACCTGTTGGTATCCAAGACGTTGTTGGCAGGCTTTGATATGAACACAGTTTATGTAGAAAGTACTGTTGACACCTATGAGGGCAATGAAAAAACAGGAACCACCACCATCCGGATCCGACCGGTAGAAAGCGAGTATTACTATTACTTCACCCTGGACGGCCTCACCGCTGTGCAGATGAATGACAGGATCTCCTCTGTGCTCTACGGCACCAAGGACGGACAGCCCTATTACTCTCCCACGGACGAATACAGTATTGCCACATATGCCTACTCTCAGATGGACAATGCCGATAGGGCACAGTCCCTGAAGACGCTGTGTGCGGATCTGCTCCGCTATGGTTCCATGGCACAGATCTTTAAGGGCTACCGTACAGACAGCCCGGCAGATGCGGACATGACGCATATCCATAAGTCCTACTTATCCGATATAGATGGGGTGGCCTTTGGTAACTGTAACGGTCAGATTGAGGACGCTTATGCACCTATGGTCACCTGGGCAGGCAAGGCTCTTGTTCTGGATTCCAAGGTAACGGTGAAGTTTGTTATCAATGCCGAGCTCTACGTAGGAGATATTTCCAACCTGTCTCTCCTGTTATCCTACAGGAAGGCTGACGGAACAGTGGGCAAGGTAACCCTTACAAACCCTGTTCCCTACGGCAATCCCGGCTGGTATGCCTTCGATTTTGACGGGCTGATGGCAGCAGAACTGCGTACGGTGCTGAATGCCGCAGTCTATGCAGGGAATACCCAGATCTCCAACACCCTGTGCTACAGCGCCGATACTTACGGCAACGGAAAGACAGGGACACTCCTGCAGCTATGCAAGGCATTGTTTGCCTATAGCGACAGTGCAAAGGCATACTTTGCCGGATAAATAAAAAGGGGGCTGTATCAAATGAGGTTCATTTTGATACAGCCTCGCTTTTGCGTATTTATTTCAAAATCTCGAATTATGGAGCAGTTCGATTTCCGAATTTGTTCGTAGGGGCGACCTGTGGTCGCCCGCAAAATGTTTCGATTTTGTCAGAAAACTCGTGATAATCCCGTAATTTCGTCATTGCCGTTTAACGACAATGACCGGCCGACCACAGTTCGCCCCTACGGTGTTATACGATAAACAGCTCGATAAATTGGAATTTGAGGAAAAAATATTACAGGGTCTGTCTCGCAAACAATGCGAGACAGACCCTCTGTGGTTGTATGGTATCCTAAATAATATTAGATCTTGCCGTTGCAGCCCAGGACGTTGATCAGCTTGTGCTTGACGGTCTCCTTGATGTTGGCACGGGCGGGCTTGAGGTACTCTCTGGGATCGAAGTGAGAGGGATGCTCAGCAAAGTACTTGCGGATGGTGCCGGTCATAGTCAGACGGAGGTCGGAGTCGATGTTGATCTTGCAGACAGCCATGCGAGCAGCCTCACGGAGCTGATCCTCGGGAACACCGATAGCACCGGGCATTGCACCGCCGAACTGGTTGACCATCTCAACGTAGTTCTGGGGAACGGAGGATGCACCGTGGAGAACGATGGGGAAGCCGGGCAGACGCTTAGCAACTTCTTCCAGAATGTCGAAGCGGAGCTGGGGCTTGGTGCCGGGCTTGAACTTGTATGCACCGTGGCTGGTGCCGATGGCGATAGCCAGGGAGTCACAGCCGGTACGGGCTACGAATTCCTCGACTTCTTCGGGACGGGTGTAGGAAGAATCCTCAGCAGAGACACAGACCTCGTCCTCGATGCCGGCAAGGGTA
>JAZRGR010000215.1:0-21001 GCA_045644345.1 Faecousia sp.
AGAGCAATCGGCGAGAGATTTTGTTCCAAATTGAGGTTTGGAAAACGCAGGAATACTTTGTGTATTTCAAGTTTTTCAAACCGAAAAGTTGGGACAAAAGATTCGCTGAGTGCCGACGGCTATTTATTCAGAGTTTCCTTAAGTATATATTATCCTAAAAACACGGATTTGTCAAGGCAAAAAACTGCTCATTTCCTCTGCAAGTCCCTTAAGGAGCTCCTGTGCCTTGGCACGGTCAGCATCCACTGCGGTCAGGTACAGCTTGACCTTGGGCTCGGTGCCGGAGGGACGGACGATGACACTGCCCTTATTGCCGAGGACCAAAGTAATGACGTTGGACTTGGGGAGAGTGACTGCTGTCTCCTCCCCTGTGAGCAGATCGCGGGTGATCCGTGCCTGGTAATCTGTGAACCGGGTTACGGCGATGCCACACAGAGTAGTGGGAACGTTGGAGCGGAAGTCAGCCATGAATTTGGCAGACAGCTCAAGAGCGTTGGGGCCGGTGAGCTCACAGCTTACGACCTTGGCCTCGTGCCAGCCCAGCTCCTCGTAGAGGGCGTCCATCTTCTGTGCCAGGTTCATGCCCTGTCTCTTGAGCTTGGCGGCTAAGTCGCAGGTCAGCATAGAAGCCACAACTGCATCCTTATCACGGGCATAGGTGCCCTTGAGGTAGCCGCAGCTCTCCTCAAAGCCGAAGACAAAGCGGTATTCCTCACCCTTGCCCTCCAGCTCCAGGATCTCGCCGCCGATGTACTTAAAGCCGGTGAGAACAGCCTTGACCTTAACACCGTAACGCTCTGCAATACGGTCTGCCATAGGGGTGGAAACGATACTGCGGACAGCAACGGGGGCTGCAGGCAGCTTGCCCTGTGCGGACAGCTCACCGAGAATATAGTCAAGGAGCAGACAGCCCAACTCATTGCCGCTGAGCTTGCGGAAGCCCTCTCCCCAGGGGACTGCAACAGCTACACGGTCACAGTCGGGGTCGGTGCCAAGGATCAGATCGGGATGGGTCTCACGTGCGATCTTGTAGCTCTCGTTGAGGGCGGCATCGGTCTCGGGGTTGGGTTATTCGCAGGTCTTGAAATCCCCGTCGGGCTGCTCCTGGACCTTGACGATATCCACATTGGCACCGATCCTGCGGAAAATCTCACGGACAGGCTTGTTGCCGGTGCCACACAGGGGGGTGTACAGAACGTTAAGGTTGGAGGAGGGCTCGAGAGCAATGCGCTCCTGCATTACACGGTCATAATATGCAGTCCACATCTCGGGGGCGATGAACTCTACAGCGCCCTTATCCATCTGAGTGGCAAAGTCAGCCTGTGCAGGGACGAAATAAGGGATCTCGGAGATCTTACTGTATACAATGGCGGCAGGCTCGTCGGTCATCTGACAGCCGTCGGGACCGTAACACTTGATGCCGTTGTAGGCGCCTGCATTATGGCTGGCGGAAACTACGATGCCACAGCCACAGTCTAACTCACGGACGGCATAGGATAGCATGGGAGTGGGAGCCAGCTCGTGGTATACGTAGACATGGACACCACGCTCTGCAAGAGCACAGGCACAGATCTCGGCATAGCGACGGGAGTTGTGACGGGAGTCGTAGCCGATGGCACATTTCTGAGGCAGGTCAGTAGTACACAGCCATGCGGCAAGTCCCTGTGCAGTACGTCGGACGGTATAATCATTCAGACGGTTAGTGCCCAGCCCCATGATGCCACGGATACCGGCAGTGCCGAACTGAAGCTCTGCACCGAATGCGCCCTTGCGGTCATCCTCTGCGGTCATGGCGAGGAGGGATGCTCTCTCCTCTTGCGTCAAGATCGTCTCCTTGCACCAAATGTCATATCTCTGCAAATAATCCATAGTGTCCTCCTTAAAATGTATAGTTCAATCCCTACTACGGGAAAAACAGGTCAATTCGATAACATAAATTGACCTGTAAAAAGACAAGATTGTAATAATTAAATGTCCTCAATGATGTGACTGGACTTAGGGGTGTTGTTGCTGCCACCCTGAATGGAACGGAACTGCTCGCGAATATCACGGACGGAACCGAGGCAAGCGTTAATGGTCTCCTCGGTCTCCTTGAGAGCCTCGTCCATGAACTCGATAGCAGTTGAACGAACCATAGCAACCTTAGCCTGAGCGGAACGAACCATCTCGTTGGCACGGTCCTTGGCTTCACGGTAGACCTCGTGCTCGGAAACCATCTTGCGCTGCAGCTCGGAAGCTTCCTTGAGTATGCCCTCAGCCTTGTGCTTGGCGGCGGTGACGACAACCTCGTTGTTCTCCAGCATCATGCGTGCCTGCTTAAGCTCGGAAGGGAGACGGTCATTTAGGTCGTCCAGCAGATTGAGGATGGTGTCTCGCTCAACAATACACATGGTCTTGTTGAAGCTGGCACTCTTGGCATTCTCAACGATATCGTAGATCTGACTAATGGTATCTAAAAAATATTTCTCGTTCATGGAGTTCCTCCTTCATTTACCCTTACATCATGGATGTCGGGTATATCTATAATATATCTATGGTTCTGTTGCACACTTGCGGAATAGGGTGATGACGGTCTTGCCATACTGATAATCCTTAGAGGGGGTAAGACCGCGGAAAGTGTCGGGCAGCTCCTTACCCAAGGGGCGTTCTGTCACTATTATACCACCTTCTGCCAAAATGTCAATTTCAGATATGCATTTTATTGCAGTTTCTAAATAATTTTCCACATACGGAGGGTCTAAAAAAATGATACGGAACTGATTCTTGCACTTAGACAGGTAGGAAAGGTAGTCGCAACAGATCACCTGTGCCCGATCCTCCAGATGGGTTTTCTTAAGGTTATCCCGGATGACGGCAATGGCGTGGCGTCCCTGATCCACAAAAACAGCGGATGAGGCACCTCTGCTGAGAGCCTCGATTCCAAGTTGACCGGATCCTGCAAAGAGGTCCAGTACATTACCCGCAATCTCGTGCTGAATCATATTGAACAGAGCCTGTTTGACCTTGTCCCCTGTGGGACGGGTAGCAAGACCATCAGGGGCTCTAAGGTTGGTGCCTCGGGCGGTACCCGTGATCACTCGCATGAGGATACCTCCTCTCTGTGGAAATAATCATAGACTGCCCGTGCGGTATTGGCAGGCAGAAGTCGCTCCAAAGCGGACAGATCTGCCTGTTCGATGGCGGACAGTGACTTAAAGTGCTTGAGCAATAGCAGGCGCCGCTTCTCCCCTACTCCCGGGATCTCATCCAATCGGGATCGGCTGATATGCTTGCTGCGCAGACTACGCTGATAGGTAATGGCAAAACGGTGGGTCTCCTCCTGGATCCGTCCAACAAGAGCGAATACCCCGGTATTACCCTGAATGCCGATCTCGGCACCCCGGGGTGTAACCAGAGCGCGAGTGCGGTGGCGGTCGTCCTTGACCATGCCGTATATGGGAATATGGATATCCATAGCAGTCAGTGCCTGCTGTACCACATTGGCATGGACGGCACCGCCGTCTATGAGGAGAGCGTCCGGCTTTTCCTCAAAGCCCTTATCACCGTTCAGATAATGACAGAATCTACGGCAAAGGACCTGGCGCATGGAGCCATAGTCATCCTGATCCTCCATGTCATGGAGCTTGAAGCGTTTGTAATCCCTCTTCTTAGGCTTGCCGTCCTTGAATACGGTCATGGATGCAACAATATCCGTACCGGCTAAATTAGAGATATCATAAGCCTCTATGCGGTGCAGGGGGGTATCCAAGCCTAACATGGATTGGAGCTTGCAGAGGTTGACTGACAGTCTCTCAGACTCGGTGGTGCAACGCTCTGCCTCCTCGGCGGCGTTCTTCTCAGCCAGGGCGAGGAGCTGTCGCTTGTCTCCCCTCCGGGGGAAATGGATCTTGGTCCTGACACCGAATTTGTCTGACAGTAGGTCAGCAAACAGGTCTCCATCCTCCATGCAGAAAGGCAAGAGGATCTGCTTGGGCACGGGATTGCCGCAGAGGTAGTATTGTTTGGTAAGTGCGATGACAGCCTCGGCAGGGTCTTCGCCTATGGGAAGTACCTGGTAGTCCTTGTCCATTAGGTTGCCATCTACAAAGTGGAGGACAGAAAAGCAGGACTTAGACTCGGTGCTGTACCAGCCGATCACATCCGTATCTCCGGGATTACCTGCAGTGACAAGTTGCTTGTTGTTCAGAGCCTGGATGGCTCGGAGCCGATCTCGCAGTAGTGCGGCTGTCTCGAATTGCAGAGACTCTGCCGCAGCCTCCATCTGTGCCTTGATCTCTCGTGCCAGAGTGGAGCCCTTACCCTCCAACAGTGAAATAGCCTGACGGATGCGATTGCTATATTCCTCGGAGGAGGGGGAGCCTTGACACCAACCGTCACACAGTCCCATCTGGTAATTGAGGCAGGGTCTGTCCTTGCCGATGTCTGCAGGGAATCGTCTCTTGCAGGTAGGCAGATGGAACAGGCTATGGATGGTGCGGATCACTGTATTGGATCTGCCACGGGAGCCGAAGGGTCCATAATACCCGGCTCCGTCGTCTCCGGGCTTGGAGGACAGAGTAATGGGAGAATAGGGCTCACGTGGGTCAATGCGTATATAGGGAAAGCCCTTGTCATCCTTAAGGAGAATGTTGTACTTGGGCCGATAGTGTTTGATGAGGGAACATTCCAAGATCAGAGCCTCAAACTCCGATGCGGCGGCTATGGTCTCGAAGTGGTGTACATGGGAGACCATTTTACGGGTCTTGGGAGAGTGGGAGGCGGTATCCTGGAAGTATTGGGTGACACGGTTCTTGAGCTTCTTGGCCTTGCCTACGTAGATCACCCGATCCTCATGATCCTTCATGAGATAGACACCGGGCTCTAATGGTAGGGATAGAGCCGAAGCCTTTAATTCCTCTAAATTCATATCCGATCAGTAAATCATTCCGGTATCAACTCAGCACAAAACTGCCCCAAACGCAAAACGCTTGGGGCAGAGCTGTGTTTGCTTAATAAATATCCTTGAGCAGCAGAGTAGCGAGAGCCTTGACAGCAGCCTCTTCGTCGGAGCCGTCAGCGATGAGGGAGATCTCTGTGCCGGTGGTAATACCCATGGACATGACACCCAGCAGGCTCTTGGCGTTGATCTTGCGGTCGTCCACCTCGACCCAGATGCTGGAGCGGAACTCGTTAGCCTTCTGGATGAAGCAAATAGCCTGCTTGTTATGGAGGCCGGACTCACACTTTACGATAGTCTTTTCTGTATACACTTGTATTCACTCCTTCATTATGCGCAATTTGAAATTGAGCTATACATAATATAAGCATAAATGGGGGATTTGTCAACTGTTTTTCGCAATTTACGACAATTCTGCTATGGTTACGCCATCCTCACCCTCGCCGTAGACCCCCAAACGGTAGCGTTTGACACCACGAGTCTTCTTGAGCTCGTCATGAACAGCCTTGCGCAGGACACCGGTTCCCTTGCCGTGGATAATGCGGACGGAGGACAGATTTGCCATAATCGCATTGTCCAGGAAAATGGACAGGGTTGAAATTGCCTCTCCCACAGTCATGCCACGGAGGTCCAGCTCGGTGGAGGCTCCCGCTGCTTTGAACTCCTTCTGCACTCGCTCAATAATCTTCTTGACCTGCTGAGGCTTTTCTTCAATGAGATAGACCTCGTCGGGACGGGCACTCATCTTCATGATCCCTGCCTGTAGCTGATAGGATCCGTCCTTGTTGATCTCAAGAACGGAAGCACGGGTACCGAAACGAATGATCTCTACCGTATCCCCTACCTTGATAGCTCGTGTTGCCTCGGGTCGAGGTGCCTGGGGAGCTTTGCCTGCAAAGCCTTCTTCAACCTCGTTAAGCTTGCGGCGGAGTTCTGCTTGCTTGGCATTGATGCCTTGCGCATCGGCAGTGTCCTTGAGCTGTTTGCGCAGTGCCTTTAGTTCCTCGGCAACCTCATTGGAGGTACGTCGGGCTTGGTCGACGATAGCCTGTGCCTCGGCACGGGCGGCACGCATTGCCTTGTCCCGTTCCCTCTTGATCTCATCGTAGTATGCCTGGGACTTCTCCTTCATCTGCTCGGTCTCACGCTTGAGTCGCTGTGCCTCTAACTTGGCAACCTCCATCTGTTGACGCTGTTCTTCTAACTGATTGAGCACATCCTCGAAGTTTCGATCATTCTCGTTGACCAGGCTACGGGCATGGTCAATGATGTGATCCTCCAGCCCCAGACGCTTGGAAATGGCAAAGGCATTGGACTTGCCGGGAATTCCGATGAGCAGTCGGTAGGTAGGACGCAGAGTCTCGACGTCAAATTCGCAGGAGGCATTCATAACTCCCTGGGTACGCATGGCAAAGAGCTTGAGCTCTGCATAGTGAGTGGTTGCGGCAACCCGGCTACCGCACTTACGGCAGAATTCAATGAGGGACATGGCAAGGGCAGCACCTTCGGCAGGGTCGGTACCTGCACCTAATTCGTCGAAGAGAACCAACGTCTCGTCATCGCATTCTTCCACAATATGGACGATGTTCTTCATATGAGCAGAGAAGGTGGACAGGGACTGCTCAATAGATTGCTCGTCACCGATATCTGCCAATACACGGCGGAATACGGATATGGCACTGCCGTGATCTACGGGAATATGCAGACCGCATTCTGCCATCAGGGTCAGAAGACCGATGGTCTTAAGGGTGACGGTCTTACCACCTGTATTGGGTCCCGTAATAATGAGAGTATCAAAGTCCGTGCCGAGGCGGACGGTAATAGGCACTACGGACTTGCGATCAATGAGGGGGTGACGTGCCTTGACCAGCTCAATGGTACCGTTGGTGCGGATCTCCGGCTCCATGGCATCCATGCGCAGTGCCAGACGACCCTTGGCAAAAATCATATCCAAGTTCACCAGCATCTCGAAGGAGGTGGTAATCCCCTCACGGAAGCTTGCGGCTTCTGCGGACAGCTCCGACAGGATCCGCTCGATCTCCTTCTTCTCCTTAATCAGGAGCTCACGGAGCGCATTGTTGGCATTGACGGCACTCATAGGCTCGATAAAGAAGGTAGAGCCTGTAGAGGATACATCATGGACAAGACCGGGGATCTCCCCCTTAAACTCGCTCTTAACAGGGACCACATAGCGATCTCCGCGGAGGGTGATAATGGGATCCCGTAGGTATTTGGAATAGGCAGGAGAGGAAATGATCTTCTGCAGGCTCTCCTTGACCTTGGCACTCTGGATCCGCATATGACGGCGGATATCCGCAAGCTCGGAGCTGGCGGCATCGGCGATGTCCTCCTCAGACAGAATGGAATTGCTGATCTTCTCCTCTAAATAACGGTTGGGAGACAGCTCCTGGAAATAGACATCCAATTGGGTCTGCGTATAGTCCCCGTTGTAATATGCCTTGGCATTGCGGATGCACTTCAGCAGACCTGCAATTGCCAACAGCTCACGGGTAGTGAGGCAACCGCCACGGTCTGCCCGCTCTAAGGAGGGCCCTACATCCTTAAGTCCGTGGAAGGACGGATTGCCCTTGAGGGAAATGAGCTTGACAGCGGCACCGGTCTGCCCCAAATGGATGCGGATCTCCTCCTCATCATCTAAAGGTAGGAGAGCCTTACAGCGGTCCTTGGCTTCCTGAGAATGGGCACAGTCTGCCAGCTTCTCAAGGACAAGGTCTAATTCTAATTTTCTTAAAGATTTTTCGTATAATTCAGTCATAATATCCCCTCGATTTGTAAGGATTTATAGAAATCTAAGGTATAAAAGCCCCGTTCCAAACGGGAGCATAAATAAGCCTCGGTGATACCGGAAAGCTGTTTCAAAGCCTGAACAGACAGGCGGAAGGAAAACAGCTTGCCCGTGGGTGAGGCAACGATATATGCCATAGCGGAGAGAGTTCCCTCACCGATTGGCATACGGAGCTCACCCTCTTGAGGGAGATTGCCGCAGGTCTCACATAAGAGGCAACCTCGGGTCAAGGAAAAATATACAGGCACTCCTCCCCTGCCACAAGGACAGCCGCTGAGATCCGGGGTAAAACCCAGGAGGGATGCCAGTCTGAATTCAAACACAGCCTTAACCATAGGCTGTGACAGCTTGAGCCTGCCCAGGGCATAGAGGCTGTTAAGGAGCAGGGACAGGATCTCGGGACAGGGATCCTCCTCCTGCACCACGAATTCTGTTACCTGCAGGAAGTAGGAGCCAAGGGCAAGGAGCTCAATATCCTGCTGGACTTCAGAGAAGAGTTCAATGGTTGATGCCTCGGTCAGAACAAAACGATCCTTCTGCTCCATGAGGGTCAGCTCGGAATATGCCATGAGCTGACAGGGAGCTTTCATGGTATTCCGAGAGCCCTTGATCCCACGGGCTTTGACAAGGAGCTTGCCGTGGTCGGCTGTCAGGACGGTTAGGAGCTTGTCACTGTCTTGATAATCCGTCTGACGTAAAACAATCCCTTTGGTTTTCAGAAACATAGTATGTATCAGACCTCTATGGGAGGTTCCAGAGAGTTGATAAACCGTTTGAGCTTGGCACCGTCGTAGCCGAGAGCCACTGCCATGTGGTAAGCTTTCTCGGATTCTTCAAAGTTGCACATCATTGCATGGCAGATGGCAAGACCGGACAGAGCATTCGCAAGATTGGCATCTAAGCTGTGAGCCTTCTCTAAATGAGGGATCGCATCTTCATATTTCTTCATACGGATCCAATAATGACCCAGGTTATTGTGGGCTATGGCATAGTCGGGATTTGCACGAATGGACATCTCAAGGTATTCCAGCTCCTTCTCGGCATTTCCCATTGCCTGATAACATGAAGCAATGTTCTGCGCCGTCAGCTCATTGATGGAAATACGGAGAGCTCGCTCATAATACGGAAGCGCACGGTAAGGATCCCGAAGCAGCTCCATGTTCCAGCCTAAGAAATGGCAGATCGGAAACTGCTCTGATGAAGCACAGCATTCCTTCTCCAATCTAAGGAGCTTCCTCACAGAGGCGGAATATTTGTCATTGTTGAAGTCGTCCAGAGCGGCGAAAAAGAGCTTGCGTTCCTTGGGCATGTCGGTGAATGCCTTGCCAATGATCCTGCCGTATGCCTTTTCATAAACCTCTTCTTTGTTGGTAAGTATGCCTCTGCGCCCTGTGTTGGTGAGCACCTTGATCATTCCGAGGACAGCACCGATGACGATGATGATGCAACGGGTCAGTGAGCTGTGGGCTATGGCATCCTTGGTCACATATTCATAAATAAGGAGTCCCACGACTCCCAGGATCACAAGAAGATACAGCAGGATGATCCATTTTTTCTTCATAATCTACACCTTTTTCTCTTTGAATTCCCCGATAGAGGAGAAATGCCTCCGGGGCCCCGGTATCTAAAAATAAGTCCCAAAGTACTTCCTGATTCATCTGTCATCCCTCCCTCCTTTAGGGTGGATCGGGAGGTGGGAAAGTATGCTTGGAAGATTCAGGTATAGGGTTATTTGCGCAGTCCTATGATCTTACGAAGGGCGGCGTAGCACTTCTTCATATCTGCTACGGTTTGGTCCTTGATCCGTGGGAGCAGTCGGGTACGGTATCTTTTCTGCTCCCGGGGTAGAAGCTCATGGAGCATAGCGGCAGTATCCAGCCACTGGGGTATGGACAGGAATTCATCCGCAGTATGAGCCGAATGATAGCCCACTCCCAAATTGACTCCGCAAGCACCACGGCAAAGGTAGGAAAGGTCCGAGCCCTTCTTCATAGTCATGATTTGGCAACCTAAGGTGTTGTATACAAATTGATGGAAGGGTTCGGAGTTATGGACTCCGTGATAATGGGCGATCTTCCCACCGGGAAGGTCCAAGGCCATGATATATCTATGCTTATTAAACTCTCTCAGGAGCTGCTTGTGTTCCCGTGCCAGATATTTGGCTGCGTAGTGTCCCTTTTCTTCCCCATCCAGGAGAAGGAGGGAATGACCGGAATCACGGAAATACCATAGGAGCGCACAGCCTGCACGGTCATCTGCACCAAGGCCTGCATCCGGCGAGCTGCCGGTTACACGATCCGAGGTGAAAACAGGATGGTCCCCCAACTGTGCATTATCATAGTGCTGATCCCATACAGTATCCACATGGACCATAAGAAGAATACGGTCTTTCCTGGTGCCGGGCACGTAGACAAAGCGTTCCATAGGATGTTCTCCCTGTCCTGTAACAGCGGCAGGGAGAGAGGCAAAGCGGTCTAAGATCGCTGTGCCGTCATTGAGAGGATAGGACAGAAATTCCTCTAACAGGGATAGAAGTTGGTCCCTGTCACATTTTGCTCTTGTATCCATGTCGATTATCCCTTATGGAGATCAGTTGTCGTTATAGCCGAAGTTGCGGATCAGGAAGTCACTGTCACGCCAGTTCTCCTTGACCTTGACCCAGGTGGTGAGGAAGACCTTGGTGCCCATGAATCGCTCACAGTCCTTACGGGCATCGGTGCTGATCTTCTTGAGCATGGCACCCTGCTTGCCGATGATGATGCCCTTGTGACTCTGCTTCTCGCAGTAGATGGTGGCATCCAGGTCGATCACGCCACTGTCTCGCTCGGAGAAACGGTTAATCTCAACGGCGGTGCCGTGAGGGATCTCACGGTCTAAGTTCCACAGGAGCTTCTCACGGATGATCTCAGCCATGACCTGCCGCTCCGGCTGGTCAGAGGTCATATCCTCGGGGAAGAAGAAGGGACTCTCCTGGGCAAATTTGCTGCATTCCTTTAAGAGGGTATCCACACCGTCCTTATAACGGGCAGAAATAGGCAGAACAGCCTCAAAATCGAACTGCTCCGTATAAGCGCCGATGACGGACAGAAGCAGCTCCTTGTCCTCGACGGTGTCGATCTTGTTAATGACTAAGATCGCAGGGACGCCGGATGCTTTGATCTGGGCGATGAGAGCTTCCTCCTGAGGGCCTACATTGGCAATGGGCTCTACGATCAGCAGGATCAGATCTACGTCTGCGACACTCTGACGGACCACATCCACCATATAGTCCCCTAACTTGGTACGGGGCTTATGGAAGCCGGGGGTGTCGATAAAGACGAGCTGAGTATCTCCCTTGGTGTACACACCGGAGATCCGATTACGGGTGGTCTGGGGCTTGTTGGAAACAATAGCGATTTTCTCGCCAATGAGTCGGTTCATAAGGGTGGACTTGCCAACATTGGGCCGTCCGGCAATGGTGATCATGGCAGTTTTATTCTTCATGATGTGTCTCCTCTTCTGTTAAATCGTATTCAAAGTACATCTGATCTTCGGCGTGATTGTCGTGGCCATCATTTATCACATCCACCACGCCGCCCATTTTATAATAAAATCCTTGGGCAGGAATATTGTGGGTATTGCAACCGTTAAAGAACTTAGAGATCCCACGTTGCCTGCAAACCCTGCGGATCAGGGCAAAGACCTGTTTACCAATCCCCTTGCCTCGGTATTCCGGCAGGAGGTACAGAGCATTGAGGCAGAAGGTATGATCCTTCAGCTTGACATGAGGGGTGCCGTAGTAGAAATAGCCTACGCAGGTCTGTCCGTCCATAACGAGATAGAACTCCTGGTTCTTGTCCATCATGCGGCCCCTGTCCCGTGCCATATGCCAACCGATGTCAAAGTCGTCAATGGCATGATCGGGATAGATGCCGCGGTAGGTAGTTGCCCAGACCTTCTGACGGGTGCGGGCAAGGGTCTCGAGGTCACTAAACCCCGCTTTCTTGAACTCTATCATCGCAGGAGCCCCAGAGAGGTGGCAATGATCTCCTCCCGTGTACGCATCTGCTTCTTCATGGGACCCTCGTCCAGATGGTCATAGCCCAGCAGATGGAGAATGGAATGGATGGTCAGGTAGCCCAGCTCACGCTTGAGACTGTTGCCGAAGCGTTTGGCCTGGTCCTTGGCACGTTCCAGTGAGATACACATATCCCCCAAGGGCAGGAGCCCTGTCTGGGGATCTATGAGATGGGATACATCTTCCGGGAAGCTCCCCGGCTCAAATTGGAACATGGGGAAGGACAGCACATCCGTCTCCTTGTCGATGGCACGGGTAGCGGCATTGATGACACGGATGCCCTGATCATCGGTGACCAGCACGTTGATCTCGCAGGGAACATGAACCCCCTCTGCCTCCAAGGCTGCCTTTATGGTGCGGTGCAGGAGGATGGTAATGGCAGGGTTCTTATCCTTCTTGTTGGCATAACGAATGATCAGCTTCATTTGTTATCCTTCTTTCTGTAAAAGGTCTTTTGGGTGGGGAGCTTCTTCTCCCCGGATTCGTAGGCGGCGATGATCTGCTGGACCAGGGCATGACGGACTACGTCAGAGGCGGTCAGACGGCAGATGGCAATATCGGGAATGTTCTCTAAGATGCGGATGGCATCCTTAAGACCGCTGATCTTATCCCCCGGCAGGTCGATCTGGGTCACGTCACCGGTAATGACGATCTTGGAACCGAAGCCCAGACGGGTCAGGAACATCTTCATCTGTTCACGGGTGGTGTTCTGCGCCTCGTCTAAGATGATAAAGCTGTCGTCCAAGGTCCTGCCTCGCATATAGGCAAGAGGTGCTACCTCAATATTACCACGCTCCAGATACTTCTGGTAGGTCTCTGCCCCCAGCATATCGTACAGAGCATCATACAGGGGTCTGAGGTAGGGGTCAACCTTGTTCTGCAGGTCACCGGGGAGGAAGCCAAGTCGCTCCCCTGCCTCAACTGCAGGTCGGGTAAGGATGATGCGGTTGACTTCCTTGGCTCGGAAGGCGGCAACTGCGGCTGCCACGGCTAAGTATGTCTTGCCTGTGCCGGCAGGACCCACACCGATGGTGACGGTGTTCTTCTGAATTGCCTTCATGTATCGCTGCTGTCCCAAGGTCTTGGCTTTAATGGGCTTACCCTTGGCGGTAATGCAGACAACGTCCTTAGCCATCTGGTTGATCTTGTCATCGTTGCCGGTCTGTACCAGGTCGATGAGATACCGCACCTTCTGCTCGTCGATGGTCTCACCCTTGGCGGCTAAGGTCAAGAGACCCTCAAGGGCACGGGCACCCTTATCAGCCGCCTCCTCGTCACCTGAGATCTTGAGCTCGGTTCCGCGGTTGGTGATCTTGACATGGAAGGTCTGCTCGATCCGCTTTATATTCTCATCAAATGATCCGAAGACATTGATGATCTGTTCGATCCGTTCTGCGTTAATGATCCGTTCCAATAGGATCCTCTCCTTTCATCAGAGGCTCAAGGTCCATAAGCCGAGATATGAGCTCATGGCATATACTCTCTCCACGGAATATATATACGCCTCCCTCTTCGAAACAATCGGAGTCTGTCTGCTCCACCCGACCTGCCACCATAGAGGAAAGGAGGCAGGTCTGCCAGGAGCCACACAGAAGCTCCACGGCACGGTCCCGAGGCAGGGACTGCTGACGGATGGTATATTCCCGATAGGTTACCCGCTGCAAGCAGAGTGGAAAAGGGTACCCGGGGAGACTCAATTGTTTCGTATCTACTATTTTATCACAAGTACCCCCTAAAATGCTACTACTTCGTGATAAATTTATAAATTTTCTTCCTACAATCAGATTGATTTCCCGGAATATCCTGCCGGTATAGTCCTTAACGCCCTCTTTTGATGGGGTTACAAGGACCCCACGGTGCCAGGTCCGGGCATAGATCTCCCCTGCTGACCGTACTGTCTTGAGATAAATGCCGTAATCCTCCACTCCTGACACTAAGATCTGCCCTGCACGAACACTCTCCCCTCTCTTAACCAGGGGCATTCCCTCCAGAACAATGGACTCGGTGATCACGCCCTCTCGACAGGCAACCAGATTGCAAGGGGTCGTCTCGGATTCCCCGGAGGAGTTATCTCTACAGAGGGCAAGGATGGTGAGTCTGCCCCCTTTGGGGTTGACAGCAACCCAGCTAAGTGTAGGGATGCGGTTCAGTAAGGCATAGCGGACCTCCTCCGTATCGATCTTACGGGAGGATCCCCAGACAGCTATGCCCATATCCTGCAGAACATGGGATATCTGTCCTGCGACAAGGGGATCCTCTACATCAATACAGATCCCCCATATGAGTCCCTCCATCAGGAAGGACAGGATCATGGCTCCCACCAGGGACAATACAAGCATGGGACGGCGGAGGATGGCAAACAGATCCTGCTTCAGCCCCCTCCTATCAGAACAGCTCCCTTGACAGTAGGATCGTTCCGTAAGGGCAAGGATCCTCTCCTCCTGCCTCTGATAGGATCGGAAGGTATAGGACAAGGGATCCGCCTCCTGTAGATCCCATATGGGGATATCCTGCTGTGTCAGACGGTTTACGCAGCTCCCGGGGTCTGCTCCCGTGACGGTATAGGATGCGGTACCTAAAATGTAATTTCTCAGGGACATAGACTCACTCCAATTCCATACAGGTAATTCTCCCCTTGATCCTGAGACAGCGACGGGTCATATTGACAATGGTCAGGTCTCTGCCGTGGACAAGGATCCCTCCGTCTTTTAGGGCTACGTGGATCAAATCTGCGGAATAACCGATGATCCCCCTGTGATTCTCAACAGTCAGCTCCCCTTTCCCACGTAGGATACCTACGGGCAGATCGCAGAGAGCTTCGGAGGGGATATCCAGACCATTGGCTATCGCTCGGGTCAATTGCTTCTTCATTTTCATCACCACCATCATTCTATGCGGAAGAGGAGCATAGATTCTATGGGTGATAAAAATGGAAGTATTGATTTTATGCAGTTGCGTGGTTACATTGGTGCTGTTCCCCTATCAGACCACACAGGGGGCATTGGAGGGGATCCGGCTGTGTGGGTGTACGGTGATCCCGGGGTTGTTCCCCTTCTTCTTCCTAACCAAGCTCTTGGCAGAGAGACTGCCGAGAAGGTGGGTGCAGTCGGGGCGAACAGGGATCCTAATGAGTCTGGTAGGGGGATACCCTACAGGGGTGGCAACGACGGTCAGTATGTACAAAAGGGGAAGAATATCCAAGGAACGGGCTCAGAGTCTGATCCCACTGTGCAATAATTCGGGGCCGGGCTTTTTCCTGGGGGTATTGGGTACTGCAGTATTCCGAAGTAAGTGGATGGGTCTGTGGCTGTATTTGATCCACGGTGCCACAGCACTGCTGATATTCGGGCTGTTCAGCAGGGAGGATGGGGAGACGGGTCACGGAAGGGCAATAGAAAAGCAGAGTTTTACCTGTACCTTTCAGAAAAGCTTGGTGGAAAGCTGTGAGACCATGGTCCGTGTCTGCGGCATGGTGATCCTGTTCTCGGTTCTGCGGGAGCTGGTCAGTCCCCTGCTCATAGGCGGGCTGAGGCGATATTGGGGGATTGTGGAACTGAGCAGCAGTGTGCCTGTTACAGGTCCTGAGGATTTTGTCCTTTGGGCGATACTGATGGGCTGGGGCGGTCTGTGTGTCCACCTACAGTCTATGAGCATATGGCAGGAAGCAGGCTTGCAAGTCCGAGGATATTTCGCCATAAAAGCACTCCACGGAGTTCTAAGCGGTCTATGCGCCGGGGCTATGGTCTACGGTGGGTGGAAAATGATGGCAACGCTAATGGTACCGGGTTGGATTTTTGCGTATTTTCGGAAAAATTGGGGTAGAAAAAAACAGCATCTTGCGTTATAATATAGGATGACAAATACTGTTGAGGTGATGTATCATGCTCTTCCGCAAGGATATCGAGAGAAATTGCAGCTATTGTGCCTATTCTGCCAAGATCATCGAAAGTGGCAACATCATTTGCTCCAAGAGGGACATGGTTCCCTGTGACGAGGGGTGCAAGAAATTCAAATACGATCCCCTTAAGCGAATCCCTCCAAAGGCTAAGCCCAAGGATTTCAGTCAGATGGATGATACGGATTTTACCCTATAGGACGAGGAATGTCTATGACTTTACAAGAACGGAACTTTATTGCCCTACTTGCCAAGGCTGTAGGGGCAACAAGGGATTGCCGAGTTGAGGAGCCCTCTTATGAGCATATCCTGCAATTAGCGGAGAGTCACGGGGTTACGGGCTTGCTGTATCCCCCTCTTAAGAGCTTGCTTCCTCCCGGGGATCCTATCCTTACCGGTCTAAAAAAGCTGTCCTTTTCAACGGCTACCCGAGACAGCATCCGCAGTAAGGAGCTGGATCAGATCTATGCCGCCTGTACCAATGCAGGGATCCCTGTGCTGCCACTTAAGGGCTGTGTGATCAAGAACCTCTATCCTCACCCGGAGTTGCGACACATGTCCGACGCGGATCTGCTGATCCCTCAGCAGGACGGTAGCACCATGCGTACACTGATGGAGGGGCTGGGTCACCGTTTCCACAAGGTGGATGCGGCAGATACAGATGTGTACATCAGTCCCATGAGCCTAAATTACGAGATCCACAAGGGTCTGGAGGGCGAGGGCTTCTCACCGGAGAGCTGCGCCTTTGCCGCAAGACTCCTGTCCTGCGCCAAGCCTGCCCGGGAGGGCTCCTGCCTTATGGAGCTTCCCTATGAGGAGCATTACGTATACATCCTGTGCCACTTTATCAAGCACTTTATTTATGGTGGTATCGGGGTGAGACAGCTCTGCGATCTGTATGTGTGCTACAGCCGATGGAATATGGATCCCCTTAAGCTGGACAGCCTGCTCAAGGAGGTGGAGCTAAGGGAGTTCCACAACACCCTTAAGGGACTGTGGGAGTACTGGTTCTTGGGGGCAGAGGGCTCGGAGCTGTTAGAGGAGCTGGGTACATATCTCCTGCACAGCGGTGTATTCGGCAACGAGGAACAGCGGTCTACAGATCGGCTCCTTGCCAAGAGTAACGAGAAGAGCTATGTGTTGTCAAGACTGTTCCCTCCCTACAGGACCATGAGCGGTCATTTCCCGATCCTTAAAAAGGCTCCTGTGCTCCTGCCTGCTATGTGGGGGTGGAGAGCTGTGAGAGCGGTACTGTTCCGCCGAGGAAAACTGGCAAGGGAGTTAAATGCATACTCCAACACAGAGCAAGAGGCATTGGACAGTCGCCGCCGCTTCTATGAGCAATGCGGTCTGTCCGTCTATCAAACAGCATCAGATACCATACAAGAATAAAGGAGAGTTCAACATGAAAGGTATTATCTTAGCCGGAGGTAAGGGCAGCCGCCTGTACCCCATGACCAAGGCAATCTCTAAACCCCTCCTGCCGATTTATGACAAGCCCATGGTCTACTATCCCCTGTCTGTTCTATTAAGGGCGGGGATCCGTGATATCATGATCATTACCGCTCCCCCCGATGTAGAGAGCTATAAGCGTGCATTGGGCGACGGCTCCCAGTTCGGTGTCAGCATCTGCTATGGTGTACAGCATGTGGCACGGGGCATTGCAGATGCCTTCCTCATTGCCGCAGATTTTATTAACGGGGATCGATCCTGCCTGGTACTGGGTGACAATCTGTTCCACGGTGCACAGTTAGAGAGCCTGCTTCAGGCGGCAGTAGCCCAAGAAGAGGGCGCAACCATCTTTGGCTACCCTGTGATGAATCCCAGAGACTTCGGCGTAGTGGAATTCGACGAGAATAAGAATGTGATCTCTATCGAAGAAAAGCCCAAGGAGCCCAAGTCCCGTTATGCTGTTCCCGGTCTGTACTTCTACGACGGACAGGCTGTGGAGCTTGCCCGTACCCTCAAGCCCTCTGCCCGCGGCGAGCTGGAGATCACCGGTCTGAACGAGGAATATCTCAAACTGGGTAAGCTCCGTGTGGAGCTTATGGGCAGAGGTATGGCATGGCTGGACACCGGCACTCCCTCCGGTATGCTCAGCGCCGCCCATTATGTCGAGGCGATCCAGGCAAGACAGGGGCAGTATGTTGCCTGTCCCGAGGAGATCGCATGGGAGAAGGGCTTTATCAACGACGATCAGCTTGCCGCTATCGGCAACGAACTAAAAATGACGGAGTATGGTCAGTATCTGACCGCATTATTGGATAAATGAACGAGAAATTACAGCGGATCCTCCCTACCGTTCAGAAGCCTGCACGGTATGTAGGAGGAGAGTATAAAGAAATCATAAAGGATAAGAAAGACGTGGACCTGCGGGTTGCCTTCTGTTTCCCCGATACCTACGAGATCGGCATGTCTAACTTGGGTATGCGGATCCTGTATTCCATTATGAATCAAGTGCCCGGTGTATGGTGCGAGCGTGTCTTTGCCCCCTGGGGAGATATGGAAGAAGCTATGATCCGTGGGAATCTGCCCCTGTACGGCCTGGAGAGCGGAGATCCCATGACGGACTTCGATATGATCGCCTTTACCATCGGCTACGAGATGAGCTATACCAATGTGCTCAATATGTTGCGTTTAGGCAATATTCCCCTCCATGCCAAGGATCGCAAGGGTCTTAAGAATATGGTCTTTGCAGGCGGTGCTTGTATGTACAATCCGGAGCCTCTGGCAGAGTTCTTCGACTTCTTCTCCATCGGTGAGGGGGAAGAAATGACCCCCGAGATCCTGGAGCTGTACCGCAGGGCGAAAAAGGAGGACTGGACCAAGGAAGCCTTCCTCCGTGAAGTTGCCAAGATCGAGGGTGTGTATGTCCCCTCTTTCTATGAGCATATCTACAACGAGGACGGCACCTTACAGGAGATCAAGGTAGCTGAGGGTGCTCCCCACAGGGTCACCAAGCGGATCATTCAGGACCTGGACACGGCACACTATCCCACGGATATGATCGTACCCAACTTAGAGATCGTACACGATCGTGCCAACTTGGAGGTCATGCGTGGCTGTATCCGAGGCTGTCGATTCTGCCAGGCCGGCTTTACCTACCGCCCTGTCCGTCCCCGTTCTCCCGAAATGCTCCTAAAGCAATCCATCGAATCCCTGGAGAGCTCCGGCTGTCACGAGATCACCCTGTCCAGCCTGTCTACCTCGGACTACAGGGAGCTTCCGAAGCTTGCCGAGGATATGCTGGATTACTGTACCCCACGGAAGATCAACCTGTCCCTCCCCTCCCTCCGTGCAGACAACTTCTCCCGTGAGCTGATGCTCAAGCTCCAGCAGGTCCGCAAGAGCGGTCTGACCTTCGCTCCCGAAGCGGGTACCCAGCGGCTGAGGGATGCCATTAACAAGAATGTGACGGAAGAAGAGATCTTAGAGACCTGCCGGATCGCCTTTGAGGGTGGATGGAATAATGTAAAGCTGTACTTTATGTTAGGTCTGCCTACAGAGACCGACGAGGATGTACTGGGCATTGCGGATCTGGTATACAAGATCCTCAAGACCTGGAGAGCCCATGCCAGCAACAAGAAGCGTGGATGCCGTATCCATGTAGCCACTGCCTACTTCGTCCCCAAGCCCTTTACCCCCTTCCAGTGGGAGAAGCAGATCTCCCCGGAGGAATATATCCGCCGTCAGCGGCTCCTTAAGGAGAACATGCCCTCCAAGAGCATCGAGTATAACTGGCATGCTGCCGATGTGAGCCGTCTGGAGGCTGTACTTGCCCGTGGAGACCGTAGATTGGGCAAGCTGTTGGAGACTGTGGTGGATAAGGGAGCCCGTCTGGATGCATGGGACGAGTATTTCAAGTATCAGACCTGGCTGGATGCCTTTGCAGAATGCGGGATCGATCCCGATCACTATACGGTCAGAGGCTACGGTGACGAGGAGCTCCTACCTTGGAATGTCATTTCCGACGGTGTGCAGGATGCCTATTTGCGCAGAGAGCGTCAGCGTGCCTACCGGTCCGAGACTACTCCGGATTGCCGCAGTCAGTGCTCTGCCTGCGGTGCCAACTGCCTGCTGAAGGGAGGCAAGTGCGATGGGTAGAATTCTATTCGAGAAAACCGGCAAGGCTGTATGGATGTCCCACTTAGACACCATGCGCCTGATGCAGAGAGCCTTCCGCAGAGCGGGAGTCCTGCTGCACCATTCCCAGGGCTACACTCCCCATGCCTATGTATCCATGCCCCTGCCTCTCAGTGTGGGTATGGAGAGTCTGTGTGAGATATTGGAGTATGAGTTAGATGACAAACTGACCATCACTGCTTCTGACCTGAACAAGGTCATGCCTCAAGGGATCCGTGTTCTCAAGGTCTATGACAGTGCGGTAAAGACCAAGTTCCTCGCCAAGCTACAGGCTGAGGTCACCCTGTTCTATGACAAGGGAGTTCCCCAACAGGCTTGTGAGAAGATCGGTTCCATCTTCGCCTCCCCGGAGATCAAGGTTGTGAAGCGTACCAAGAGAGGTCCCGAGGAGACGGATATCAAGCCTCTACTGTTCAGTGCCACCATGACTGCCAAGGAAGATCGTGTGCTCATAGATTGTGTTGTCAGTGCACAGAATCCGCCATTGAATCCCATGCTCCTGGTCCAAGCTATCGAGACGGCTATGCCGGAGCTGAGACCGGATCACGCGACCTGCAAGCGTATAGAGATCTATGATGACAAGGGTCATCCCTTCCGTTGAGGTAATGCTATGAACTGCGAAGAATGCTGGTGCTATAACTATGACGAGGAAAATGACGAATACTATTGCTCCCAGGACTTAGACGAGGATGAATGGTACCGGATCATGACACATAACAAGGGCAGATGCCCCTATTTCCGCCAGGCAGATGATTATTATCTGCCCAGGAAACAATGATTTTTATCACATAATATGTACTAAAACAACGCAATCGTTCTTGCAAGCCGAGGCTTCGGGGACGATTGCGTTGTTCCATTATCAAATATGATATGGGAGCAACAGTTCTGTTGCTTCTATACTTCGTTTTGAGAGAAAGTGTAATGAATTTTGAAAAGTGTAGGACCAAATTCCCGATTTATCGCTCTGTTACAAGTCCGCACAGACCCACCTCCCTCTGACGAGGGAGGGGCCCCGAAGGGGCGGAGGGAGAGAGAATAGCACCGAAAGTTGGCACAAATATCCCAAATAACGTAAAATTTTGTATTTTTCTCTCCCTCACCGCCTGCGGCGGAGCTCCCTCATCAGAGGGAGCCACTGGTCTGTGCGAACTTGAAACTCACCGA
>JAZRGR010000216.1:0-9539 GCA_045644345.1 Faecousia sp.
GGCGGTTCTCCTCTGCTCGGGGGACCACCATATTCCGTTCTGCCAGATATTTCTTTACATAGCCGAAGGCCGTCTTATCCGCTACGGTACCGATGGTGCCTGCACGGAACACATGACTGGCACCGAACATCTCGATACAGTATTGGTGGGCGCGTGCCTGGTACTCACCGGAGAAGTTCAGGTCAATATCCGGGACTTTGTCACCGCCGAAGCCCAGGAATGTCTCAAAGGGGATGTTAAAGCCGTCCTTTTCCAATTGGGCACCACAGACAGGGCACTTGGCATCTGCTAAGTCTGCGCCGCAGTTCACATTGTCGGGAACCTCAAAGGAGCAGTACTTACAATCGGGACAACGGTAGTGGGGGGGCAGTGAATTAACCTCTGTAATGCCGGACATATATGCAACCAGAGAGGACCCAACGGAGCCACGGGAGCCTACCAGGTATCCGTTCTCCAAGGAGTTCTGCACCAGCTTCTGTGCAGACATATAGATCACATCGTAGTGACATGTAATAATGTCGTTCAGTTCCGTCTCAACACGCTTAACAATGAGCTCCGGGGGATTGTCCCCATAGAGACGATGCATCTTGCCGTAAACCAGGGACTTTAGATCCTCTACGGAATTCTCGATCTTAGGTGCAAAGAGGTTATGAGGCACAGGACGAACCAAATCACACATATCAGCGATCCGATTGGTGTTGGTGACGACCACCTCATATGCCTTTTCTTCTCCTAAGTAGGAGAATTCCTCCAGCATCTCGTCCGTGGTGCGGAAATACAGAGGATTGGGTCTGTCGCAATCGGAGAAGCCCTTGGTTGCAAGCAAGATCCGTCTGTAGATCTCCTCCTCCGGATCCTGGAAGTGAACGTCTCCCGTAGCACATACGGGCTTGCCCAGCTCCTCGCCGAGGCGGACAATGGTGCGGTTAAAGTTCCGCAAGTCCTCATCGGATTCTGCCATTCCCTTCTCGATCATGAAGCGGTTATTGCTCAAGGGCTGGATCTCCAAGAAGTCATAAAAGGATGCGATCCGTTTCAGCTCCGACCAGCTCTTGTTAGCAAGGATGGCCTGGAACAGTTCCCCTGCCTCACAGGCGGAGCCGATGATCAGCCCCTCCCGATACTTAAGGATATCGGACTTGGGCATACGGGGATTCCGCTTAAAATGCTTGAGGTGGGCATCAGAGATCAGATGATAGAGATTCCGCAGACCCATCTGATTCTTGGCAAAAACCAAGATGTGCTTGGTCTGTCTGTCTCCGATTTTGCCCCCGGAGCGCAAGGAAACCATATCTCCATTGATTTCTTGAATTTCTGTAAGACCTCGCTCCTTCAGCATCTGTGCAAAGCGGAGGTACAACAGACCGCAGGTCTTGGCATCGTCGGAAGCTCTGTGATGGTTGAATTCCGGCAGACTCAGAGCATCTGCCACAATATTCAGCTTGTGCTTGGCAAGCTGTGGCATCAAGTTCTGAGACAGGATCAAGGTGTCGATGGAGGTGGGGACATAGTCGATCTTCATCCGCTCACAGGCGGCAGTCACAAAGCTCACATCAAAGTCTGCATTATGGGCAACCAAGGGACGGTCTCCGCAAAATTCCAAGAATTTGGGCAATGCATCCTCAATATTGGGGGCTCCCACCAACATGGAGTCGGTGATACCCGTCAGCTCTACGATCTTGGGTGTCAGCTTCCTATGGGGATCTACAAAGGTCTGGAAGGACTCTACAGCCTGCCCGTCACGGAACAGGACACCACCGATCTCGATGATCACATCATTCTGTGCAGACAGTCCCGTAGTCTCCAGGTCGAAGGCTACAAACTCTCCCTCCAAAGGCATATTGCCCTCTCCATGGACAACAATGCGGTCATCCACGTCATTGACATAGTAACCCTCGCAGCCGTAGAGGATCTTAATAGGCTTATCCGTCCCTGCCACCTTGTTCTTGCTGGCTTTCAGTGCCGCAGGGAAGGAGGATGCAACTCCGTGATCCGTAATAGCAATGGCAGGATGTCCCCAACGGGCAGCTGTGGCAACCACATCCCCGGTCTTGGTCAGAGCGTCCATCATGGACATGGTGGTATGGAGGTGTAGCTCTACACGCTTATCCGTTGCCTTGTCCTGTCTCTTGGGAGGCTCCCCGGGGCGGATGCCAAAGGGTCGGAGGACAACCTCCTTGGTATAATCGTCATAATCTATTTTGCCCTGTACGCGGATCCACATACCGGGCTTCTTGATACTGTCTGCAATGGGTTTGCCCGTATCTCCCTTAAAGTAACCGCCTACATGGACAGAGCCGGTGTAGTCCGTCATATCGAAGGAGATAATAGTAGCTGTCCCCTGTCGATTCTGGCGGTGCTCTACGGCAAAAACCTTGCCCTCTACAATGACCCGTTCATCCTGGCGGTCAATGGAGATATCCTTCATTTGGATGGCACTGCCGAAGAAGGGCTTGCCGTAGATCATGTCTCCCTCCATGGGGGGAGCCTCTTTAGAGGCCGAGGGTGAGGGCTTGGCATCTGCGAACTTGGGCACAGGCACCGCCTTCATTGCCTCAAGGCGCATCTTCTCCGTCTCTGCAAAGAGATCTTGGGAATAGTTGCCGCAGTTGTTCTTTATTTGGATCTTCGTCTGCACGCCGAAGCGGTCATAAATATATCGCTCCACCTTGGGCAGGAGGGGCATGATCTCCTCATGTCCGTTGGCTACGAGAGACAGGGTCGTTTCCTCCCCCAAATCCCACTTGCATCCTGCCAGAATGGCAGAGCAGGGGGAATAGTCCCTCACCATAACACGAGAAAGCTCCCTGCCGTCTAACTTGGAGAATTCTTCCCGTGGGAGCTTAGGCAGGATCTCTACCCCCTTTAAGCTGTATACTTTCTGCAGCTCATTTTTCAGCTCACGGAGATAGATATCCGGTATATACTGCAGGAAGGACACGGTCAAATTCAGTTGTCGCTTCTCCCGCAATATCTCAGCATGGAGGATCTCCGCCCCATCTAAGTAAGGCAGTAGCTCCCCCGAGGGCTGATATTCAAAAAACATTGCTAAAAAGGGAATTTTTTTCATATTTACTCCTGTTTATCTTAGTTCCGTTCTAACTAAGGAATCTCTGATTAAATCGCCGAGAGCACTCGGCGAGAGATTTTGTTCCAAATTGAGGTTTGGAAAACGCAGGAATACTTTGTGTATTTCAAGTTTTTCAAACCGAAAAGTTGGGACAAAAGATTCGCTGAGTGCCGACGGCTATTTATTCAGAGTTTCCCTAAATCACTGTGCTCTATCTTTTTGTTTGCGACAATGAAACACCGACCTCTCCCCAATGGGGGTCTTATGAAAGTGCAACAAGGTAGGAATGAATTGCCTCCATCACTCGGCTGTCATAGAGAAAGCCGTCATGAGACAGTTGGTCTAATAAAACTGTCTCCGGTGTGTATGGAAATGCCTCAGCAAGATTCAGTGCAAGAGGGTAAGGGATGACTTCATCATCCCGTGAGGCAACGATCAGGGGCGCAATCTCGATTTCCCGCGCATAGGACATAGAGTCAAATTGAAACCGAGCCAGGTGCTTCAGAGGCCCGTGGAAAATGTTGAGTGCATCGTTATACAAGCTCAAGCCTCTGTCGTAAGGAGCCAACAAGATCAGACCTTGGATGTTCCTTTGCGTCGCAACATAGTTTGCCACCCCTGTGCCAATGCTGTATCCCAAAACAGAAATCTGCTCCCCATCCACACAGTCCAGCTCCGAAGCATAGTCATAAACCTCCAAAGCCGCTGCAAACAGCGACCTTTCCGAAGGTCTACCGTCACTGAGACCGTAGCCGGGATAATCTACAAAGAGGACATGATGGTTCTCAAAATAAGAGAAGTGATGCATCCCATCTAAGATCTGCATGGTATTGGAGGCGTTCTGACCGTTGCCTCCAAAGAACAAGAGAATGGGTGCTTTCTCTTCCTCGGAATTCTTCCGTAGCCAACCGTGAAGCTCTCCGCCTCTGTGTGGGATCCGGAGCTCTGTAAAGACATCCTTCTGTCTCAATGACTCACAGGCGGTCTCGTCATGCCACGGATAGAAGAACAGATAGGGTTGTACCAGCAATACTACCGCAACAACAAACCCCAACAGCCCCGTAATGATGAGAGTCCAATACACTCTCTTTTGGCGCAAACTCATGGTAGTGTTCGCAACTTACATACGGTCTATGTACCGCAGAAGGGTGGGCAGGAGCTCATCGTAGGGGAGTTTTTCCTTCAGCTCACCCTTGACGAAGATGACACCGCAGCCGTCACCGCCGGCAATGCCGATATCCGCTTCCCGTGCCTCACCGGGACCATTGACAATGCAGCCCATGACCGCTACAGTCAGTTCCTTCTCGCAATCCTGCAGAGCTTCCTCCACCCGATTGGCAAGACCGATCAGGTCGATCTTGGTTCTGCCGCAGGTGGGGCAGGCAATGAGGTTCACACCGTTTTTGCGGAGCCCCGCTGCCTTCAGGATCGCCTTTGCCGCTACGACCTCGCGGACGGGATCTGCGGTAAGGGACACACGGATGGTATCACCGATGCCCATACACAGGAGCCCACCGATACCCATAGCGGACTTGATGGTTCCCATATATTCCGTACCCGTTTCTGTGACACCCACATGGAGGGGGTAGTCCACCTTCTCGGACATAAGGCGGTATGCCTGCATCATAAGGGGCACATTGCTGGACTTCATAGATAGGCAGATATCTGTAAAATCATATTTCTCTAATAACGCGGCATGCTCCAGAGCACTTTCTACCAGAGCCTCCGGAGTGGGATGCCCGTACTTCTCCAGGAGCTTCTTGTCCAGGGAGCCGCCGTTGACACCGATGCGAATGGGGATCTTGTGTGCCTTACAGCAGTCTACCACAGCCTTGACCCGATCCTCACCCCCGATGTTACCGGGGTTGATACGGATCTTTGCCGCACCGCCTTCTGCGGCGGCAATGGCAAGACGGTAGTCAAAATGAATATCTGCCACAAGAGGCAGAGGGGATGCGGCGGCAATTTGAGCGAAGCCCTTTGCCGCCTCCGGATCCGGCACCGCAAGGCGGGCGATCTCACAGCCCGCTGCCTTCAGTGCGGAAATTTGTGCCAGACTGCCCTCCACATCCGTGGTGGCAGTATTCAGCATAGATTGGATCACAATAGGTGCGCCCCCACCGATGGGGACAGAACCTACATAAATTTGCTTTGTCATAGGATCTCCTTTCTCTGTATCAGAACAGGTTCCAAATATCCTTAAAGGTGATCAGAACCATCAGTCCCATAAGAAGGATCATAAAGAAGCCGTTTAAATACCCCTCGTACTTGGGGTCGATCTTCCGTCTCAGGATCTTCTCTGCGGCAGCGGTCACAAAGAGGCAGACCACTCTGCCACCGTCAAGCGCAGGAATGGGCAACAGGTTCATCACACCCAGATTGATACTGATCACAGCAAAGAAGTACAGCACATTCAGCAGACCAATGCCTACCGTGCCGGACTGCGTGCCTGCTTCTGCCACAATATCCACTACACCTACAATACCGGAGACATTCTTAACAGATTCCCGTCCGCTGATCAGATCCCCCAAGCTCATCCAAACCAGTCTGCCGAAATTCAGAGATTCGTTCCAGGAGCGTGCCAGTACAGAACCTACGGTTACATCCTCCGTTTCAAAGGTAAGCCCGTACAGAAGCCGTCCGTCCTCGCTTGCGTAATCCCGCTTCATGACTACATCCTGCAGTTCCAGCTTTACACCGTCACGGATGATCACCAGATCATGGATCCCCTCGGCATTGCGGTCCAGGAGCAGACCTATGTCATCATTTGTAAACACTCGTCTGCCGTTGATCTTGTAGAGCCGATCCCCGGTCTGCAACACCTGTGCAAAGGGTCGCTCTCCGTTAAATTCCTTGATTTCCGTAGTAGGCATGGTTTTAACGTAAGAACCGAAATAGATGCTCACAAATAGCACGACCAGCAGGAAACCCAGGATAAAGTTCATGGTAGCACCGGCAACCAGGATCACAGCCCGTTTCCAAACCTTAGCCTGCGTAAAGGCGCGGCTGTCATCACTGTCTCCGTCCTCCCCTTCCATGGCACAGTAGCCGCCGATGGGGATACAACGCAGGGCATAGAGGGTCTCCCCCTTCTGCTTCTTCCAAATAGCCGGGCCCATAAAGAGGGAGAACTCATTGACCTTGACACCGCTGAGCTTGGCGGTAATAAAGTGTCCGAATTCGTGGGCAAGGATCAAAATCCCGAATGCCAGGATCGCGATCAAAACATAAAACACTGTCATCAAAACAAATCACCTCACAGGAGCTTGCCCACAAGGGCTCTTGCCTCCTTGTCGGCATTCAGGATCTGGGTTAGATCCGGTTTTTCAATAAAGGGTACCCCATCCATAGCCCCACGGACCAGACGGGGAATGTCATAGAAGCCGATCTTATCCTCTAAGAACAAGGCCACTGCTGCCTCGTTGGCACCGTTCATAACGGCACAGGCAGTGCCTCCCCGGAGAGCGGCTTCCTTGGCAAGTGCCAGGCAGGGGAAGGCTTCTTCGTCGGGCTTGTGGAAGGTCAGATCACCGCAGGTAAACAGATCCAGAGGCTCTGCGGGATTCTCCACACGGTGGGGATAGGTCATAGCCAGACGGATGGGCACACGCATGTCAGGGACACCTAACTGTGCCATAACCGCTCCGTCACGGAACTCTACCAGGGAATGGATAATACTCTGTCTGTGGATCACCACATCTACCTGATGAAGGGGCAGGTCGTACAGCCGCATGGCCTCGATGACCTCCAAGCCCTTGTTCATTAGGGTGGAGCAGTCAATGGTGATCTTGTTTCCCATTTTCCAGTTAGGGTGCTTGAGGGCATCCGCCTTGGTAATATGCTGTAATTCCTCGGCCTTCTTGCCGAAGAAGGGTCCGCCGGAGCAGGTCAGGATGATCCTGCGGATCTCCTCCTTCCCATGGGAGCCCATAAGGCACTGGAAGATAGCGGAATGCTCCGAGTCTACAGGGATGATCTCTGCGCCATACTGTTTTGCCGCCTCCATGACCAGTTCGCCGGCACAGACTAGGGTTTCTTTGTTTGCAAGGGCGATGCGCTTCTTCTTGGCAATGGCGGCAAGCGTAGGCCGAAGACCCAGCATCCCTACCACAGCGGTAACCACCGTATCCGCGCTTTCATATTCTGCGGCGGCAATGAGTCCTTCCATGCCGTACATGACACGGGTGGAATCCCCCAGTTCAAATTTCAGCTTGTTTGCCGCCTCCTCGGTAGCCATAACAGCCAGCTCGGGGCGGAATTTCCGACACTGCTGCACCATAAGCTCTACATTGGTGCCGGCGGTCATAGCGACTACCCGAATCGGGAGCTGTTCTACGACCTCTAAGGTCTGTCTACCGATGGAGCCGGTAGAACCTAAAATCGATACATTCTTTGTCATATCACTTCACCGCAAAGGGGATCAACAGCAACAGCAGCTCTACTAAGGGAGCTACCATCATGGTGCTGTCAAAGCGGTCTAAGATTCCGCCGTGACCGGGCATCAGATTGCCGTAATCCTTGATTTTTACCTGTCGCTTAATGACGGACAGGGTCAGGTCGCCGATGATAGAGGCACCTGCACCTAAGAGTCCGTAAATTGCGGCATACAAATAATTGACCTGTGTAAAGTCGAAGCACTTGTTGAGGAGCAGGGTGTAGCCCATCATGGCAAGGACATTGATGAGAGCACCGCCAACGGCACCTTCAACGGTCTTCTTGGGGCTGATAACAGGAGCTAACTTATGCTTACCCATAGCTCTGCCTACAAAGTAAGCACCGCTGTCTGCTACCATGGACAGGAGGAAGGCAACCAAGATGTAGAACTGTCCCCCATCCATAGCGCGCAGACGTACCAGAGAGCCAATGAGGAAGGGATACAGGAAGCCTGCAAAGAGCACAGCGGCAATGGCCTGGACCTTGATCTTGCCGTGGCCTGCCAACAGCTCACAGAACAGGACTGTGCCGAAGAGGAAGATCCCTGCAAGAGCGCAGAGCCACAGCTTATCACTGTCCAAGATACCGCACCCCTTGGCCCAAGACCACAGGAGCACAGCCCCGGCCATCAGGGCGGTAAAGCACACAGCCCGCTTATTCTGCCACAGTCTGGTACGCCACAGCATTTCATAGGCGGCGATCATACAGGCAAGACCGAACAGAACCGCCGTCCCAATGGGAGGCAGGAGCAGGACGATGGCAAGGAGGAGGGGCAAGCCCACCACAGCGGTTAATATTCTGACTAACATGATTATACGCCTCCAAAACGGCGCTTACGACTATTATAAGCCGCAATTGCCTTTTCTAATTCTTCGGGCCCGAATTCCGGCCACAAAACATCTGTAAAGTAATACTCCGCATAGGCACTCTGCCACAGCAGGAAGTTAGAGGTGCGAAGCTCACCGCCGGGACGGATCACCAGTTCCGGATCGGGAACCCCCTGAGAGTACATAAGATCGGAGAGCATGGATTCGGTCAGATCCTCCGGCTTGGCCTTGCCCTCTGCACAGGCTTGAGCAAAGCGTTGGGCGGCTCGGACCACCTCGGCTCTGCCACCGTAGTTGAGACAGAAATTGACCTGAACTCCCTCATACTTGGCAGACCGCTCCACAGCCTCCCGTGCCTCCTTCTGTAAGGCAGGAGACAGACGGCTTAAATCACCGAAGAAGCAGAAACGAACCTTGTTCTTCTCCATGTCACGGATGGCCTCTCGGAGATAGTTCTCCAGCAACTCCATAATGGCGTTGACCTCTTCCTCGGGACGCTTCCAGTTCTCCGTAGAGAAAGCGTAAACCGTCAGATACTTCAGTCCAATAGACTTGGCATAGTTGGCGATGGTACGGAATGCCTCGGCTCCTACCTTGTGCCCTGCCTGTCGAGGCAGACCACGCTTCTTTGCCCATCTGCCGTTGCCGTCCATGACGATGGCAATGTGGGTAGGCACATGCCGATCCAAGGTAACTGTCTTTTTCTTTTTAAACAAGTTAGAAAACATAGTATACTCCTACTTACTCCTCTTCGTCGTAGAGCTCCTCGTCGTACTCTTCGTAGCAATTCATTAAGACCTCGCAATCGCAGAAGCCACCCATATCCTCGATCTCTGCAAGGACTGCTTCTTGCTGCTCCTCGGGAATGTGCATGGCAACCCATTGCTCCGTATGTCTGCGGGTGTGATCACAGCCTGCATCATCCAAGCAGGATTCCACATACTCAAACAGGTCTTCCACCTGCTCTAAGGTCAATATATATTCGCTCATTTCATTTTACCTCCTTAAAAGTTTACGGATACTTTCTCCGTCCTATGAACCGGAAACAGAGGCCGTCTCAGGCGTTCAAATTCCGATTTATGGAGCTGTTCGATTTCCGAATTTGTTCGTAGGGGCGACCTGTGGTCGCCCGCAAAATGTTTCGATTTTGTCGGAAAACTCGTGATAATCCCGTAATTTCGTCATTGTCGTTTAACGACAATGACCGG
>JAZRGR010000217.1:0-16191 GCA_045644345.1 Faecousia sp.
TAATACTACTATTCAATTAAAAGTAGACACTTTTAATTGAATCTTATGTGCCCTGTAGGGCACATAAGTCGTCTTGTACGAGTTCCTACGCCCTTGTGGGCTATAAAAAGTAGCCATTATAAATGTCTACTTTTTAAAGGAACTCAGTATAAAACGTGGCAGCCCCACAAATTACATCGACCGATATTGTACAAGTGGCTGCACAATGCCGGTCGATTGTGTATAATTATGGTGTGAATAATACTCTTTCACTGCATCATAAAATACAAACCGATCGGTTGGAACGCATTTGATAGTACCCAAAGTGGCATAGCCACAACAAAAAAAGCACGCCAAACCGGGGTAGTAGAGTTTACCACCCCGGTTTGGTGTGCTTTTTTGGAGTTTTTTTGATTTCAATGCATGAAAACCGGAGGTCCTGTGTATAACGTGCTCACAATTATCCAGTAAAGAGGTCATATTGCGCAAATTTATTGTGAGACAGCCCTCTTCATTGTGATTGGAACTTCTGTTGCTACCCAAGTATTATTTGGAAAGCTTAAACTGTGCCGGAACGGTTTTCCCCGATTTATCCTTGGCGTTGAAATAGAGGAATCCGTCCCCCTTGAGGGTCATGTCACAAACAAACTCGTAGTCCTTAGGTGTATTTGGCTTTAAGGGGAACGAAACGCTACCAATCAATGTATGCGGTTGATCCAACTCAAAGTAACCATTGGTGTTCTCAGACTCAAAGACATTGAAACAAACGCTGGTCTGACCGGGTTCCACTGTCATGAAGCTGTGCTGTCCCTTGGTAGGAAGCTTCTGCCCCTTGTATACGATATTGAAAATTACCAACTTCTCCTTATCCCTGTCGTAATCCTCGTAGGCTCTGACACCGTAAGAGAAGCTGGAAACGTCAGACAGAACCTGCTCGGGATTATTCTTAATCATGTCCGCGTATATAGCCGCACCGTTTACGACTGCGTGCTCCGGTTCATACAAACGAACCGGGATATCAGGGAACTCATTTTGAATACTGTAACGAACCTGACGCATATTAGAGCTGCCGCCTACACAGATGATCTCGTCAATGTTGCATTTGGCTATGTTCTTGGCATACAGTCTCTTGAGACAACCTAATGCACGTTCCATTAGATCATAGGTGATCTCCTCAAAGGTGTTCAAGGTGATAGGCACGGAGATAATACGACCATTCTGCAGAACAATTCGTACAGATGCAGACATGCTAATGCCATCGGAGAGCTTCTTCTTAGCCTCCACAGCTCTTGTCTTTAACTGCTTCCGATAATAATCATGGTCAACAATGCGGATACCGGTTTTCTTCTCAACCTCTGCAGAAATATAGTTCATTAGGGCAGTATCCCAATCCCGACCTCCAAGCCGTTCCATATCGTCATCAATAACGGTAAATAGTTCCCGCTGAGATTTGTCCGATCTCACCAAGGCAATATCGCAGGTGCCTCCGCCCAGGTCAAATACCAGAACGGTCTTGCCGTCTTCCAGAGAGTCCTTGTAATAGGAAATTGCTGCGGCAACAGGCTCTTTCAGAACATCCAGCACCTTCAGAGGTGTGCTACCCATACAGTTTTGTGCAGCTTCTTTCAAGATGCTCTTTTCCTGATACCCAAAGCGAACAGGCATGGTCAAAACCAGGCCATCGATCTGGTCCCGGATCCGTTTCGTTTGTGCTATATTCTTCGCTATATGCAAGACATAACGGTAAATTTCTTTTGCCATATCTGCATATGTAAAGCTCCGTTTGCACAGCATGACAGGCGTATTCAGTAGCTTCATTTTGCATTCGCTGATGAGATATTGCGAATTGAAGCCTTCTGCACAATCCAATGCGTCTTGTCCTACCTGTACACCTAAGTCCGAATCGAAATAGAATTCCGAGGGAATACCGTAGGTATCAACAGGCAGAAGCACTAACGGATGCCCGTTGTGCAAGGTTGCCGTCTGAGAGAAGGAGGTACCAAAGTCAACCCCGATATACATAATTTATCGTCCTCTTTACTGTATATTTTCATGCAGCATCCTGCTCGCTGCTCTCCTTTGTGAACAGGATGCTGTACCGAATAAACTTTCCCGAAGGATCAGATGCAAATGATCTCCACCTGTTCTTTTTTCAGCACGTTGTCCGTGGCGGAGTTCACAAATCCGGGACGAAGGCTGTGCTTGATCTTAGCTCTTGCAGGATCAAACATCATTTTTCCCTCAACCTCATGGAACTTCCCTACAAAGGGGCTGCCCGATTCGGTAATGATCGTGCGGATCCCGAATTTTGCAAGGCCTTCTTGGATGATCTCCTGGAAAACGCTCATATTCTCAACAATATAGCTATACTCCTCAGGAAGAGATGCCAGAGATTTTATGTTCAAACCAATGATATCGTACAGAGAATAGAAGGTATCAAAAATATCTAACAGCTGAACTTGGTCAAGCTGTGCTTCAAGGGAACGCATGGCTTCCTGGGTCTCGGAGAATCGGCTAAGTACCAAGTCGAATTTTTCCTTCAACCCGGCATTTTGGGCCATTCGCTTTTCTTCCAGGGCGTTTTGGGTCATATCGTTTGCCTTTGCCCGGGCCTTTTCCAGTAAAGCATCCGCCTTCCCCCTGCTGTCTGCAAGCTGTTTCTCTGCGTCCTTCTTTGCTGTGTCAATAATCTGCTGTGCATCCCGTCGTGACTGCTCCAAGAGATCTTTTGCTTCTTCTTTCCGCATGAGCTCAGCCTTTTCTGCCCGGGCATAGAACACCCCGGCAGCCAACTCTCCTTCTTTACGAAGTCTGCTACCTTCTTGTTCCAGCCGCCGTGCCTCGGCAAGGATCTTACGCTCCTGATTCCTGGCCTGTTCAATAATGCTGCCGGCTTCCGTCTTGGCCGCTTCGATCAATCTCTTTGCGTTAGGCTCCCGGCTAAAGGCGTATTCCAGCTCACTATGCTTGCGCAAAACATCACGGAATACACGGATCAGATTCTCGTCAATGCACTTTAGGAAGTTGTCGATAGTGTGATCCATAGGATTGGGATAATCGTATTTCTTGCCTGCATGTAGGTTGAGCCACGCCTCTGCAATTCCGCGGATATCCTCGTTGGCAACATCATCCGCCAGCATTTTGATAACAAAATATGCATCATTGCTGGTCAGTGCATAGGGCTCGTTGGTCTTCGTTACCCGGAAGATCCGTGGGGAATAGGTGCAATCCCGGATATTGACCTGTCCTGCATAACGGGCCCATACAGAATAGCACGCATTCAAAAAAGATGATTCAAAGGACAGAAGCAATTCCCGCTGAATGGCCTTTATCAGAGCTAAAACATCATCGACCTTGGGTCTGAAGAAGGCGTTCTGCCTGTTTTTGCATACAGCAATATAGATCTCACCGGCAGTTTTTCTTGTTTCTTGATTAGACATAATTATTCAACCTCCCAAGAATCCTGTGGGTCAAATCCCAACAGCGTCAGGGTCATGCCTTGCATCCGGGGGCAGGTGATCTGCATACCGGATTTCATTGTAAATATGCCCTTGGGCTCTACGTCCAAAGTCCCCTCTTCGCCATAGTCTACAGACAGCACATCGCCGCTGATGTTCTGCAGGGCCAGCATATTCTGCTTTTTGCTGTAGCCCATACGAAGCAGATTCCCCTTTAGACGGCTTGGAGAAAGGACCGCATAGTCCAGGATCATATTCACAGGGAGCACAAAGCCAAATTTGTACGTTGCGGCGGGATCGGTCACCAACCATTTGGACAGAAGGTTCCGTTTATCCAGATTCTGTCCGCAGTGGGGGCACACCGCAACGCCAGAGATAACCTGTCTTCCGCAGTGGAAGCAGGTCTCTCCTTCTACGGTTTGTGCCAGATCTGCAAAGAGCTGTGCCCACTTTTGGGCAGAAGGTGCCGGAGCATCCGGTGCGAAGAAGCAAGCTGCAAATGTATCCCGCAATTTCTGAGGGAGTGCATTCCAATACACCTCTGCACAGGGATCCTCTGTTTGCACCGTCTGATCATTACCCTGAAAGCGCAGGATAGCCTGGGTCGTCACCTCTACGGATGTCTCATAGGGCGTTCCGTCCTCCATAGTGGGAAGTGCTCCGGTAAGGTAGTACAGCAATGCCGCCGACAGGGCTCTGTTCACAGCCTCCGGGGGATACAGCTTAGCATCATCCTGCAAGGATTCTCCGTCAAGGACTACGGTAACCATACCAAACTGTACTGCGGAATAAAACTGATGCCCGTCCCATTTGCAGAAATAGAGTTCGTTGTCTGCCAAGCAGGAAATTGCATTGGATAGTTTGGACAGCAAGCCAAACAAATTGGGGACAGTCATGTCCGCCCGAATTTGGAGATTGGTAAATCCTTGGACGCAATCAGCCAAATTCGTGAGGAGAACCCCACAAGTCTCACCGTCAGGTAAGGTTACAAACTCTACCGGAACAGCCAACTCCTGATTGAAGCTGCCGTCCATTTCTTCTACGAAACCTGTTTCCATAAGCTTTTCCAGAACAGGTCCCGGATTTACTGAAGGTGTCTTTACCAAGCACGCAGAGGCCATGGAGCCGTAGCGCACTCTGGAAGGGAAAATCTTCCGTCTGTCATAGAATGTGATGCCTGCACCGCTCTGTGTTTTTATAAAATCCGGCAGCTGTGCTGTTTCCGGTGTCTTAGCCGGAGACACAACAGTTTCCGAATCCACGGTGACATTCTGATCGTCTTCTGTGGATGCACAAGGAACCATAGAAAATCCTCTCCTGTCTATTTTGATTTATTACTTCTTGCGAAGGCCCATCACCGTTAAGTGGCACTTGGTCGTGTCTACTTTGATGACAAGGCCTGTGTTGATTTGTACCTCTGCATTTTTGGACTGGGTAGCGGTCTTGCCGTCCCTGGCCAGCTCCCAGGTGAGAGAGCTACAATTGCGGATGGTGTACATCTTTTCTTTTTCGCGATAACGAGTGTACAGCATGGGACTTGCAGGGAAATCCGGATGCAAGCGATTGCCTGTCACCGTTGCACCGAGATCAAATGCCATCTCACCCTTTTCCTGTCTGCCGTTTATTATACGAGCATACCGAAATACGACTTCGTATTTGGGAGGAGTGGGAGGAGTGGGAGGAGTGGGAGGAGGTGGTGGTGCAATGGGCAAGTCCTTCCCGCAGCTATAGCAGGTTTTGCGATTGCTGAAATTGAACTTCTTGCATTTTTTGCACTGAACAAGGTGCTTTTTCTCCAGCTCCTCAAAGCACTGGATCCACTGTACATCATTGGTCCGAAGCTGACGCTTGTCGTAGGGCAGTGCAGTTACAAAGGTCTGGATCATGCATTTCTTGATCTGCTTCGGTAACGCATTCCACTTTCTGGTTTGGACCCGATAGTTCTCATTTTTGGTGTCCATATACACCGCATTCCGCTTGTCCGTAGGATGGAAGGCAAACAGTGCATTGGTTCCGTAAATATAAGGTGCTGCAGCATCCAGTGTTAACTCCTTCTGGAGCATATACTTCTCACCGGCCGGACCGTCCATGGGGTAGGAGCCGATGAGCAGTCGGAAGAAAAAGGCAGCAATGGAGAAATAGTCGGACTTCGTGTCGGGGGTTTCGGTCCGATAGACCTCCGGTGCCATATAGCATGGGGTGCCGAGGATCGTCTTAACAGAGGGGACGCTGATATTATCGCAGTCGATGACCCAGAAATCGCCGGTCTTGGGATTGATATAGATGTTGCCCTCATTGATGTCCTTGTAGCACCATCCCTTTAGGTGGATGGTCTTGTAGAACTCCGCAAAGTCCTTGCAGAACTTGCAGAGGATCTTTGCATCCGGGTAAAACTCATAGTGGTTGATGATCTTTACAACCGACTTATAGGTGTCGGTGTCTACCTTCTCCATAATATAGCCGAAGCCAGAGCTTAAATTTACAATATCCAGTGGAGGCACAAAGTGGGGGAGCTTATTCCCGTGAGCATCTAAGATCGGAGTCTTGATCAGGGTGATAAGATTCCTCCGAATAGCGGCGTGGGTCATACGTAGCTCCGGTTTGGTTACGTACTCCTTGAAGACGTACTCCTTCTTATCCCCCACCTTAGTAGCATGGAAAACCTTGGCTACTCCGCCTGCGCCCATTTTCTTGCCGATGATGTATTCATTTCCGAAGTGGGATGTAACACGGCGACCTGTCATGTTCCCCTTCTTGTCATATACCGGGGTGAAATCTTGAGGATTCATCTCTGTTGTCTCCTTTCTTTGTAGGTTATGGTTGCGGTTGCCTCCCCATCGGGAAGAGTGAAGCTGAGTCCGTCCGTGAGAGGCACAGACGCACCGCACTGTACCTGTGCACCGTCCGGGAGGGTCCAAACCTCCTTGCCGGAATTCACCAGGAAAAACCGGCCGTCTACTTCCCGCTTCAAGTAGCAGAGCTTCTCTTCAGGCATCCGGAAGGGATTCATAAAATTGGGACCTGCAGTGTTAAATCCGCAGGAGAACACAGGTCGCACCAGTGTGTCACAATGAAGGGTGCCGATCTGGTTATCAAACAGCTGCCACAGCAACCGTACCTCTCCCGCCTTCTTAATGGGGGAGACGGCCTCCGGTAAGAGTGCCAGACCCTTATCCGTCAGAAAGGTCAGGAATCTGGCATTATCATTGAGGCAATATCCCTCCTGCCGCAGCTCTGCATCACAGCTCCGGAGCATACGGAGGACCTGCAGTGCCATTTTGGATGCGTTGAGTCCGTACTTGACCTCCGCCTTCTCTCTCAGCTTGCCTACAGCATAGAAGCCGCCCGGGGTATAAAACGAATTATCCCGGTAGACAAAGAACGATGTGCCGGCCTCCTCCCACTGTCCCTCGGATTGCAGGAGCCGAGCGGTGGTCAGGTTCAATGAAGATACTCTGTTCCGAATCTGCTGCAGCTGTTCCAATTCACCCTTTACCGCAAGTGCAAGGTACGACTTATCGTCCTTTGTCAGCTTGTACGCAGAGAGCACATCGGTACGGTTCCCTAACTCCGTTACTCGATAGTCACGACTCAATGCGGCAAAAATCTCCCCTGTAGAGGAGGGCACAGGACGGTGGTCTACCGCCAGAACGATAGAGCAGTCATCAAAGGAAAGGTTGGCATGGAGATTGATCTGCCGCGTACCGCTAGGAAGTGTTTCCAGGAAGCAGAAGGGCTGCAGAGGCTCTCCACTGGACTCGAACCGCTCTGTGATCTGCCGTGCATAGGCAAAAATGCTGTTGTAATTGGAAAGGCTATCGTAAATACCGTCGGTGGTAAGTAAGACTCCGCTATAGACACTGCGATCATGATTATGAACGATGAAGCTATCCTCATAGCAATCGGGATTACACAGAGCTGCTGTTTCGGATCCGTCCTTGGGGATATGCCAGCGTACCCGCATGGCATCCACAGGGTTGAACAGGAGGATCTGTCCGTCCCCCAGATTCAAGGTCACGATGCGATTAGCCGTCAGTATGGCCAGGGATAGGGTAGCACCATAGAGCTCAATATCTCGGATACTCGCATACTCCTTGCCGTCAGTTTCCTGCACATCCTTCTTGATCCGATCCAGCCACTTGTTGATCAGGAGCTTGCGGAAGGGAAGCAGGCACAGTGCCTCTACAAAGGCTCCCTCATTGTCACAGGCGGCATCGGTCTGTTTCACAGCCTCAACAGCTGCTTCACAGGCAAACCGAGAGCCCTTGTCACTGCGGGGACAGGCACTGACACCGTCAGATACCACAAACACATGTCCCTTGGGGACTGCATGGGCCATACAGTAATCCTGGCAGGGCTTGCCGCCCTTTATATGCCCCCGCCCGATGGCACGGGCGGCATAGACCGTAACCTCGGGATCAAATTCCGAAACCTCCCGGAAATAGGTGCAGTACATGGAGGAGTCCTTTGCCTTCTCTACATTCTTTTGGACTTCCAGCTCATGGAGCCTTTTCTTCTCCTCAAATGTCAATGGTGTCATCTTGATCTCTCCTTAAACTATGTACTCTATAAAAAAACAACGGGATGTGGTTCATCGTTGCGAAATCATGTCGCAGCAGTATGACCCACATCCCGCATGCACTCTTTGATTATTAGATGGTCAGACAGTGATCACCGCGATTAGATGGTAATAATGGGGTTCGGATCTTCTGTGCCGCCTTCCATATTACCACCTGCAGCAGCAGAGTACAGGGAGCTGACGGTAACATTCTTCAGAACCTTGGCCAGATCGGTTACATTGTCTACCTTGAAGATCATAGGTACGCCGGTCTGCTCGTTACCGAACTCATCCTCCAGGGTGCCAATCATTGCAAAGTCCAGGAGTTCGGACTCCTTGTAGTCCTCTACGCCGATAGCGAAGCGCCATACCTTGTCCTTCTTCTCGGGGTTGCCGCCGGACAGTGCCTCGCGGAGCTCCTCGGTTGCCTTATTCGTATCGGCAGGGCTGTTGCTCTCACCGTCAGTGATCAGGATCACCACAGGATGGAAGTTGCGGGGACCCATGTACTTGGTCCGCATAGCAGTGCAGGCAAGACGGATAGCTGCCGCGGTATCGGTTCCTCCATGGGCAGAAAGATCCTTCCACTGGTTGCAGGCATCGTCAATGGCTACGCCCTCTTCCTTGCTTCCCATTACCCAAGTTGCGTCGTTGTTAAAGGAGATGATGCGGACGAACAGATCCGTTTCCTGCTCCATGGCAGCATCACGGGCTGCACTCAGTGCGATGGGCATTGCGGTATTCAACTGATTGATACGCTGACCGCCCTTAAAGCCCATAGAACCGGAGGTATCCAGCAGGAAAACCAGGTTCATAGTCATTCGGGTAATACCGCCAGTCTCCTGGGTATTCTTTTCTGTAACTTCTTCTTCGTTGCCGGGAATCTGACCAAAACCAAACTCGTCATCGGGGTACGCCAGAGTGTTATTAATAGGCATAACTTTTCTCTCCTTTTGCAGTATTGAAGTTTATTTCAACTTTAATTTAATTTTAACATATACCAGGAATAATTTCAAGACAAATTTTCCTTTTTTTCGACAGTCTCTTCGGAAGAGATATAAGGGACAGTTGCCCTGACGGTAACAGATGTCATGACCACGATATCTATCTGTTACACCTCCATTGCAGAGGGGAATATCTGTGGGAAGGCAGATCAGATTACAATATAGGGGTTATCATCTCCGTGAGCACTGGATCTTACACAACCCACGCTTACTTCCTTCAATACTTGAGAAAGGGCTGCAACATCCTCTACAGAGAAAACCATGGGTACACTGATGTACTCATTTCCGAACTCATCTTTCACAGTGCCGGTCATTGCAAAATTCACGAGCTCGGACTCATTATAGTCCTCTACCCCGACAGCAATACGCCATACCTTATCCATCTTCTCAGGCTTGCCGCCGGACAGCGCCTGTCGGAGTTCTTCAATCGCTTGCTTCGTCTCAGTGGGATCATTAGCCTCACCGTCTGTAACCAGGATCACCACAGGATGGTAATTGCGAGCTCCCAAATACTTGACCCGCATAGCAGTGCGGGCTAGTCGGATGGCAGCTGCTGTATCCGTCGAACCATGGGCAGAAAGATCCCGCCACAGCCCCCGGGCATGGAAAATATTCACGCCCTGCTCCATATTCCCCATCACCCAGGTGGCAGTATCATTGAAGGCAATGACGCGGACGAAGATGTCAATTTCCGCTTCTTCCCCGTATTCTTCCAGGCTTTCCAGAATAATAGGCATTGCAGTATTCAGCTGATTGATGCGCTGACCGCCCTTAAAGCTCATAGAACCGGAGGTATCCAGCAGGAACACAATATTCTGCACTGGCTTGGGAACGTAACAGATGTCATCAGGATCTTCCAACGGGATGACCATGGGCTGATCCACATCAAGCGGATTACGGAAGTCAAATAGTGCATGAAGCTCGGTCATAAGGGGTCCTCCTTTCTATCTATAGCAATTCATCCCCTGCTTGCATGATTCCGGGGTAACCTGCTTTCTACGCTTATTTGGACTGACCACCGGAGCCGGATTGACCACCGGAGCTGCCGCTTCCACCGGAGCCGGACTGACCGCCGGAGCTGCCACTTCCACCGGAGCCGGACTGACCGCCGGAGCTGGACTGACCGCCGGAACTGCTTTGTCCACCGGAGCTGCTTTGTCCCTGTCCCGAACCGACTGTATGACCGGACGCGGATTGCCCGGACAGCACGCCGTTCACACTCTGTGCACGCCCCTGTCCTTGGGTGCTCCCTTGATTGCTGTTGGAGCTCAGAACATCGGTCACCGCGTCACTTCTGGCAGTGGTACTGTTCCGGGCCCCGGAGCTTGTTGCTGTCTGCCCCGTTCCCCCGTTTTGGGCAGGGGAAGCAGTATTTCCGCCGGTTTGACCGGCACTTTGACTTTGGGTAGAAGGTATCATATTCCCCATTTCAGTGGCCGTCTTGCCCCGGGCATTAGGATGACTCTGAACATAGTTCTCACACTTCTGGGAGAAATTCTGGCAATTTTGGGTGATCCCGGCGTTCTTCTCATGGTTATGGATCTCGCCGAATCCCTTGTGCATGCTGCTGGGAACTGCTACAGCCTGACCGTCACCTCCAATATGATGATGAACCAAGGTATCCCCCTTGAACTGTGCATATTGGGGATTATGTGCGATCATCTTATTGTCCACAATGGGAGCCTGTCCGTTCTGGATCCTGGCTTGATTCTTGACACTAAACATCTCGGGGTGATTCTGCTGCAGCTGTTGGAAATACTTCGTACTGCTACGTTCCCAGCCTTGGGAATTGGACGTGGCCTGGTCCTTTCCGTTAAAAGACATATCCACTGCCAGCTTCTCGTTACAACGAATCGTGTAGCTCTTGCCATCCTTTGTCGTATGCACCTGATCCAGCACATTGTTCGGAATATTGTCATAAGCCTTGATAGACATTAGAGCAGTGCCTCCATCTCAGAAATCAGTTCCGGCAGAGACGCTTTCACATTGTGCTTGGCCTCCTTGTCCGGGTCATAAATGAACAGACTTCCGGTATCTTGGTCATAGAACAACAGCATGTCGTCAATGCCACTGACCGTACAGGTTGCCAGCAGTGCACACCGTGCCTTCGGGAAATAGTCCCGTCCGTCGGAGACAGCGATCTTTGCCGCTGAGGTAGCAGCTTCCACAGAGGAAAAGGGCAGGAAGTTCACGTCAATATTCCGGATCCGCCCCTTCATCTGCAGGAAATACCAACTGCTGTAATAGGAGACCAGTTCACTGCACAAGGTGCTCCCTACAGAAGCAGGGAGAGGTGCCGCCATTTTGGGTGTCCACTGAGCATCCCCGTCTTCATCCGGGGGACTGATGAACAGCTGATGTCCTGCATTTTCCTCCCAAGGGAAGGTAGGTGCGGTGCCAAAGTTTTTCTGATACAGAGCCTTCAATTTTTGGAAATAAGTGTTCATGGCCATGCCAATCGTCATCATTGTCTCTCCTCCTACGTCACAAATTCGGTAACAAAGGCCAGTTCATTATTGACCTGCGTATATACAAAGCCCTGACGAGACTTCATCTGCTGTATTTCAAAGGAGCGGACTCTAGCCTCATCCTTGAGGAACATTGTTTCGCCGGCATGGGCTTGCTTGTTGGAATTCCAGCCTGCGTAACCCGTCCCCAATCCTGCCCCGGTGCCCACACCTCTGCCCACATTCACCGATGTTTCGATTTTCTCATAAGCACCAAAGCCTTTGGACCACTGAGTCGCACTTTCATCCGACATATGCCTAAATACGAACCATTTATGACTGCGGCCCAAAAGCATGCGGAAGAATTCCTCATTACAGCCACAAGCAGAGTAAACATCATTACCGGCGACGACTATGCCCACATTATAGTTCTGAGATGTCAGAAAGGCTTTTAACCCATTTTCCTCTGTGATTGCCAAGCCATCCAAAATCAGCAGGAATCTCTTCCCGCAGCGAACAAGATCAGTGAACAGCTCCGTCAACAGACGCAGATACACATGATTCATATCCGAAATCACATCTAGAACCAACACACCCTTGGATGCAATGACCCGGTCAAGGGTGCAACACTTTAGATAGTCCTTCTGAGTTTTGGGGAGTACCGAATCACATTGATTCTTCAATGCATAGATATAACTGTTAACAGCATTCGCCTCTGTCTGCCCACTGACGTATAGATTCCGAATGTTATAAGCCACTGTAGCTGGGAGTTGTCCACTTTGCAACAGCTGAGGAACCGTATTATCTCTGATCAGCGAATAGATCGACGGAAGCGGCATATATTTGAGTTTCGTGGAAAGGGTGGCAACCAAGGATCTTAAATAAGCACCACCACTGGGAGTAATGGAATATTCCTTAGGAGCTGTCTTAACAATAGCGTCCACAATCTGATTCTGATTCAAACCGTAAATCGGATCAAAAATCGGATTGGATCGATTGACCACATGAAAATTGGAAAAACCGGAGAAAGTACCACTAAGTTTCCTTTCACATACCGTATCTCCCTGATGCAGGACGATCACAGACTGTCCCGCATTGGCGGCACTGATGCAGAGGGCTTCAATGGCCTCTGCGCGGATTTCGGAATCCCCGCCGGAAATCAACGTATTCTCAAAGCAACTATTGACCTCCACAAAGCCGCCTACCTGAGACGGCTTATACATAACGACACCCCGATTTTTCCGATTTGCAGATGCAATACGGCGGTGGCGAATGGCGTCAACAATACAATCGATCAAAAAGCCCATATATACTCCTCCTATGGCAGGAATTGAAAACGGAACGGTTTTCCGAACGCCAGCGTGACAATAGCTTCGCCAACGCCCAATGTGTACAGATCCCAATCCTCCACAGAGTGGGATTCTCTGGCCTTCTCCTGCATTTTAAGACCACTGTCAAAGAACGGATCCAGGACCACATTGCGGCCAGATCTCTCACGGATATACTTCATCGTAGAGGGGTCAAATGTGCGGAAGGCAAAGAGGTTAGAGAAGCCAGTGAGGATGTTTCTGCCCCGACTTTCGCCGTAAAGCTCATAGATCTGCTCCACCCCCTGGATTCCTGCAAAAATCTTTACACCCAAGCTTCTACCGAAATTGACTCCGTCATCGATATGCTGTAAATGGGGAACGAGCCGGAACTCATCACAGAACAGATATACGTTCCCCACAGGGGTACCGTTTCCGTTAGTACGCCCCAATGCCTCCTTCAGCGCCAGGTCTATAAGCAATCTATAAATCGGCGTAAGGGACTGTCCGATGGCCAAATCATATTCCACAAACAGGACATTCGCCTCTCTTTTCCGAACAAAGTCCTTTATGGAAAAGTTCCCCTCTTCCGCAAAGACACCCACCAGAATATCCCTAACAACAGAGTACATTTCCGCCAGAACTCCATTGGCCTGCTCCCCTCTGCCATTGATATAGGATGCAACACTGGTCATATCCCGGTCAAAGGAAAGAAAATGCAGCAAGTCATCCACCGTACTTTTCTCCAACAATTCCTTAAGCTTACTATTGAAAAGTATGGAATTGGCAAAAGACTTATCCCGTACCCCAGTTCGTGCCAAAAAGATCAAAATGGATGCAAACAGATCCCGGGCGGCATTGGGGAAGAAGGGATTGTTTGTTCTCTTTTCTCGGTCAGCAAACAGTATCTTGCTGATCTCCTGGGCATTCATAACAATGTCCCGGTCACTCTTAACATCAAATAGGACCTCCCGAAGAATATTCCATCTCAAGGATTTGCTGATATACTGTCTTGAATTTCCGATTACCTGTGCACGACTGAATTTTCCAAACTTAGAATAAAAATCTCCCTTACTATCAAAAATGATCACCACATCAGAAGGCGTCAGCCTATTCAGAGTCTGATGGATCATTTTATTCATGAGGGTCGTTTTTCCGCAACCGGTAGCACCCACCAGAAGGGTATGCTTTTCTAAATGCTCCTCATTCATGCCAAAGGAAGTTGATTTTTTTTGAAACTGTCCGGCGAAACGCATAACATTCCGCGCATCCAACTGTGGGGGACGATTAGCCGACAGATTTTCACCGTAAATCGTATTGGAATTCATCATTAAAATTACCTCCACTTCACACCGATGACATTCACCTTGGGATAATTGGAATAGAAGAAACCACGTATCCTGTTGTGAAGCATCACATCACAAACCGTGAGTCTTTTCATAAACGCATCTACGAAAGCCTTGGGATCCACATAGGAAGACAAGGCATATTCGCTGAAGCTCAGATTCTTCCGATGATCCTGCCGAACCGCCGCTTCAAACCCATCCATATCGCGGACATGAACCATAGGTAACTGATTCTGGGGGCAATTGGGAAGGGAAAATTTGGGGTCAAAGGTGTGACCGGTAAGAATCTCCCGAGTAGACAGAAGCATATGCGCCCGGGAACAGTACCGGGAATCAATCAGATGATCAAAGGTAACGTCTACATGGAAGCACGTATTTCCCAACTGAATGATGTTCCATGCATGGCCTTCCTTAGTACCATTCTCGTTCATAGCCTCTCCTCTGACGACCACACAAGGAATCCCTGCCTTATCACAGAGGAATTTATAAGCCTTGGCATAGCCTTCGCAAACACATTTCCCGATCTGCAGGGCACCTACAATGGTATGGGCCTCGTTTCTTCCGTTGACCGCATTGGAATAAGTAAGATTCTTCACCAAATAATCATGTAAGGCAAGAGCCTTCTGCAATGGGGGCATATGGGCTGTGGAAGCTACAATGTCATTTCCCTTTTGGCTCAACTGTCTCAGGAGGGAATTTGCTTCCCGGAACGAATAGTTAATACTCAGTTCCAACTCCGTCTTGTGGGAATAGAGGCAGGTACTCCAATGATTCCCCAGGAAAAACAGCTCCGGTCTGTCTAGCAAAATTGCAGCGACAATACAACTGACCACATCTGCGGACAGGGGTTGGAGGGTCACTTTGCCTTCGAATTTGCGAAGAGACGTAATGATCTCATCATAAGCAGTCTGTTCCTGATCTGTAAGTTGCATCTTGTAGTACGAACTTCCCATAGCACAACACCTCCCGAAGGTAGTACATTCATTATATCAACATGTAGTCTATCCCGCAACAATTTTTGTCAAAAAAAATCGAAAATTTATGAAAACAGCAGACCGTACCTTGTGGCACAGCCTGCTATTCACGGTAGGATTATTCTCATTCCGTTGCTGTATATCCGGCTCAATCTCTGCGGCGGCGGCCTGCCACCATGAGGAAGAGTCTGAGGAATTGTGCCAGGGACACAGCCAGAGCTCCTACATAGGTCAGAGCGGCGGCGGACAGAACCTTCTTGGCGGCTCTCTGCTCCTCGGGGGTCAAGAGGTAGCTCTGCTCAATTGCCTTAAGAGCCCGATTGCTGGCATTGTACTCCGTAGGCAGGGTCACCAGCTGGAATACCACCGTCATGCCGAAACCCAGAACACCTGCCATAGCAACGTAATACAGGAGCTGCCGAAAGGGGAGGAAGAATTCCAGGGACATGAGCAGGAAGCTGATGACGATCATAGGCACAGCAAGACGGGAGGCAATGTTGGTCACGTTCACAATAGAAGCTCTAAAGTGAATGGGGCCGTAGTTGGTGGCATACTGGACTGCGTGACCTGCCTCGTGGCAGGCTACACCGATGGCGGCAGGGGTGGTTTGGTCATATACCCCGTCGGACAGGCGGATCACATTTGCCTTGGGGTCATAGTGGTCCGTAAGCTCCCCGGAGATCCGCTCGATACGCACATTGTAAACACCGTTGCTGCGCAGGACCTCCTGAGCGGCTTGGGCCCCTGTGAGCCTCCGTGCGGTAGGAGTCCTGCTATACTTGCGGAAGGTAGAATTGACCCTGTTGCTCGCCCACAGGGAGAAGATCATAGCAGGCAATACCAGAATCAAATAGCTCCAATCAAATCCGTAAAAAAACATTGTATATCCTTCCTTCCATGCCTAAATTCCCGATTTATCGCTCCCTCATGCTGTCGCAAATGGAAAATTGAAAATGGAAAATGGAAAATGATCCTAACTGGAAATTCTAATCATAAAATATTTTCATTTTCGTAGAAAATTTTGGAAATACCAGAGATTGTATCGACAATATGTTGCTCTATTTTAAATCCATCCCGAAGGGATACCGACATTTTACATTATACATTTTCCATTTTCC
>JAZRGR010000218.1:0-6785 GCA_045644345.1 Faecousia sp.
TACGGGATTATCACGAGATTTCCGACAAAATCGAAACATTTTGCGGGCGACCACAGGTCGCCCCTACGAACAAATTCGGAAATCGAACAGCTCGATAAATCGGAATTTCGCTGTAGACTTTTTCATTAGGATCATTTTCCATTTTGCATTTTCAATTTTCCATTTGCTCTATCATGCCTCGCTGTCAAATTTGAAATGAAAGCAGAGGAGCCGTGCGCTGCGCACTGCCCCCCTGTTTACAAAAAGCATATTCCCTTGTGTTCAGAATCTCTGTCCGTTGTTCTCGTCAAAGTGGCGGTTGATCCGCTCGGTGAATTCCTGGGCAGAATTGTAGCCCATCTTCTTCTGTCGGTTGTTCATAGCCGCAATCTCCAGAATAATGGCAAGATTCCGTCCCGGCTTAACAGGAACTGTGATGGAAGGGATCTTGACTCCCAGGAAGTCAATGCACTGCTCCTCTAACCCCAGACGGTCAAAATCCTGTTCATCACTCCAAGGAACGATATTGATCGCCAGATCCACTGCCGTCTCCTTCTTAACCGATGCCATGCCGTAGAGCTTGGCAACGTTGATCACACCGATACCCCGGATCTCAATGTAATTCTGGATCAGATCGGGAGCATCACCCATAAGGGTATTGTTGGCAATTCTGCGGATCCGCACAGCATCGTCTGCAATAAGGCGGTGTCCTCGCTTAAGAAGCTCTGCGGCAGTCTCGCTCTTACCGATCCCGCTCTCACCCATTAAGAGCAAGCCCTCGCCATACACCTCTACCAATACGCCATGACGGGTCATCTGGGGGGCCAGGGCATTCTTGAGGTAGGTGATGAGAGATGAGACCATATAGGACGTTGCCTCCATGCACCGCAGGACCGTAATATCATACTTCTGCGCCATCTCCAGGCATTCCGGGGTAGGCTCTACATTCCGTGCAAATATAATGGCAGGGATCTTGCGCTCAAAGATCTTGCCGAACACCTCTAACAGCCGCTCGTGGCTCTGGGTCTGGATGTAGGTATATTCTACATTGCCGATAACCTGCAAACGCAGGGGCTCAAAGTGATCAAAGAATCCTGCCAAAGGCAGACCGGGACGGGTGACCTCCTCTACGCGGACGGTAACTCTGTCATAGTCGGTAGAAGCATAGACGACCTGCAACCTAAAATCCGCAACCACGTTCTTAAGCAGCACTCCGTTCATATTCATAGCCATAATCTCAAGCTCCTCTCATACTGTTTTACGCTATTATATACTAAAAAGACTTTTTTCGCAAGTATCACAAAAAATTTTCTATTTTCCTCGGAAAAATTTTTTAATTTTTCAAATTTTCTGCTTGCTTTTTTTCATGTTTTCTGTTATTATATAGACCGATGTCTTAGAAACATGATTTTCCCATGATTGGAGGTGCAGCAATTGGCAAAATGTGATATTTGCGGCAAGGGTGTTACCTTTGGTATTAAGGTTTCTCACTCCCACAGACGCTCCAACCGTACCTGGAAGCCCAATGTTAAGCGTGTTAAGGCTCTGGTCGACGGCACTCCCCGTCACGTGTACGTCTGTACAAGATGCCTCCGTTCCAACAAGGTTGAACGCGCCATCTAATTCCATGAACAAATCAGACAAGCTTCGGCTTGTCTTTTTTGTTTATGTGCAGGTTCGTATGCAACCCGGCATACCGTAGATGCTTTCAAAAAGCTCCAAGCCTATTCCCATAATAAAATTCGGAGCCGTCTCTTATGAGACGGCTCCTTCGTTCATTCGTCTTGAGGCTTGTGTGCCAGGTCGTTGGTGTCCATGGTATCCCTAAACACAAAATACTTCTGATACAGGAACTCCAGGACCAAGTTGGTAGCCATAGTGATTGCCTTGATGATATATTCATTCAGCATCCAGACCTCAGTCCACTGTTTGGTCAGCCAAGTGGTTGCCGGGGTAAAGAATACATAGAACAGTGCTACCTTTGCCATAGCCGCAGGCACATTCCCTGCGGATCGGAAGGTGAACCTCCGATTGAAAGTAAAGTTCCACAGCACTGACAGGATCTGTGATATGAGCTGGCTCACCCATGGTGCCAGAGCAAGAACTGTATCACACAGAGTAAAAGACAGGATCTCAATGACCCCTGCAGACAGGGAAAAAAGGGTAAACTTTACCGTCCGCGCCAGCTCCGGATTCATCTTGCCCATTCAGACTCCTCCACTTCGCTGGTGCGATCTCGGTGCATCAAGTACTCTAAAGCGTCATGTGGATCCATACCCTCATACAGAACACGGTATGCCGCCTCGGTAATAGGCATCTCTACCCCATTCTGCTGTGCCAGCTCCCGGGCAGATTTGGCAGCATAGTAGCCCTCTACCACTGCGCCAACTTGGGTCATAGCATCCTTGGGAGTAAGACCCTCGCCGATCAGAATACCTGCACGTCGGTTACGGGAATGCATAGAGGTACAGGTGACTATGAGATCTCCTACTCCGGCTAAGCCGGCGAAGGTCTCTCGCTTGGCTCCCATTGCCATACCCAAACGGGCAAGCTCTGCAAGACCACGGGTCATAAGCAGAGCCTTGGTATTGTCCCCATAGCCCATTCCGTCACAGATCCCGGCGCAGAGAGCAATGACATTCTTATGGGCTGCTCCCAACTCCACACCGGCTGTATCGGGACAGGTATATACGCGGAGCACATCGTTCATAAATGCCTTCTGCACCTTCTCTGCAAGAGACTTATCCTCGCAAGCGGCTACTACTCCCGTAGGGATCCCGCGGGAAACCTCCTCTGCATGAGAGGGGCCGGAGAGTGCCACTACAGTCTTGCCTGTCTCCTGGGTAATGATCTGGGACATGCGATAGCCCGTTCCCTGCTCAATTCCCTTGGTAACACACACAAGGATCGTCTCCTCTTTTAAGAAAGGAGCGAAGCTCCGTGCTGTACCACGCACTGCAAAGGAAGGGCTGGCAAAGACAACCATATCCATACCTGCTGCATCCTCACAGCAGGAGGTAAAGATCATATCCTCCGGGAGCTCCACACCGGGCAGGAAGGGATTGCGCAGAGTGTTCTTTAGATTGTCGCTTTCCTCCTTGCAGTAGGACCAGAGACTTACTTGATTTCCATTTCGATGCAGTACCATAGCCAGAGCTGTGCCCCAGCCGCCACTGCCTGCTACAAGAATCTTCATTGAATTACTCCTTGTTCTTGCTTTTATGCAAATAGGTTTTCCGTTCCTCTCCATGGAGCAAACGGGCGATGTTCCCTCGGTGCATATAGATGGCAAGGGCTGCAATGACCGCTCCCAGGCAGTTGATCCAAATCTGCCCCGGGTAGAAGATCACAAAGCCCACGGCAAAAGCTGTCGCCGCCAAAATAGACCCCAGTGATACATAGTGGGTCAGAACCACTACCAACAGGAACAGTGCAAAGCCGATCACAAAGATCCGCCAATCCATCATCAGTGCCACAGCCGCACCGCTTAGGATCCCTTTACCCCCTCGGAAGCCGAAGAACAACGGGAACATATGTCCTGCCATAGCGCAGGTACCTGCCATCATCCTTGCAAGCTCCCTCTGTTGCGGACAGATCAAGGTTGCCAGCCACCCTGCTAAGATCACCTTACCCATATCGATCAGGATCACCAAGAAGGTAGTTGCTCCTCCGTAGTTACGCAGGAAGTTGGTCAGCCCCGCATTGCCACTGCCCTTCTGCCGCACATCCTCATGCTTGAAGATCCGCGAAATCACAATGGCACCGTTTAGACAGCCCAGAATATAGCCGATCAGCCCACAGGCCAATACGCACCAATTCATGCTTATTCCTCCTTCTCACCCTTCTGACGAATGGTAATACGGATGGGCGTGCCCTCCAGTCCGAATACACCGCGGATCTGATTCTCCAAATACCGCTGGTAGGAGAAGTGGAACAGACGGGCATCGTTGCAGAAGATCACGAAATGGGGAGGCTTGACCCCAACCTGAGTCATATAGTAGATCTTGAGTCTGCGTCCCTTGTCTGTGGGAGGCTGTACACGGGCAGTGGCATCTGCCAGGATGTTATTGAGCATACCGGTGGTAATACGCATAGCTGCCTGGTCTGCCACATAGTTAATGAGCTCATAGAGCTTGCCTACACGCTGACCGGTCAGTGCAGAGATAAACAGCACAGGTGCATAGGGCATATAGCCTAAATCTCTGCGGATATCCTCGGTCATCTGGTTCATGGTGTTGGTTTCCTTCTCCACCAGATCCCACTTGTTGACCACGATGATACATGCCTTGCCTGCCTCATGGGCCAGACCGGCGATCTTGGTATCCTGCTCCGTGACACCCTCGTTGGCATCAATGAGGATCAGACACACGTCTGCACGGTCAATGGCGGCAATGGAACGCATATTGGAATACTTCTCGATGGCGTCATCCACCTTGGACTTGCGACGCATGCCGGCAGTATCGATGAAGCGGTATTTGCCATACTCATTCTCAAAGAAGCTGTCAATGGCATCTCTTGTGGTACCTGCCACATTGGATACAATCACTCTCTCCTCACCAAGGATCTTGTTAAGGAGGCTGGACTTGCCAACATTCGGCTTGCCTACAATGGCGACCTTGATGATCTCGCCCTCGTCCTCTTCCTCTGTCTCCTCGGGGAAGTGCTCCACACACCAATCCAGCAGATCGCCGGTTCCGTGTCCGTGGACAGCGGATACCTCAATGGGATCCCCCAACCCTAAGGCATAGAACTCATAGATGTCCGGGTTAATGGTGCCGATAGAGTCGCACTTATTCACAGCCAGGCACACGGGCTTCTTGCTCCGCAGGAGCATAGTAGCGACATCCTGGTCTGCAGCGGTAACACCGGTCTTGATGTCCGTGACCATAATGATCACATCTGCTGTCTCGATAGCGATCTCTGCCTGCTTGCGCATAAACTTGAGCATTTCGCTGTCGGTGTTGGGCTCGATACCGCCGGTATCCACTACCTCGAACTCCCGACCGTTCCAATCACAATCACCGTAGATCCGGTCTCGGGTCACACCGGGGGTATCCTCTACGATAGCGGTCCTCTGACCGGTCAATTTGTTGAATAACATAGATTTGCCAACATTGGGTCTGCCAACGATGGCAACCAAAGGCTTTGCCATTTTACATCTCTCCTTTCCTTACTGCGCCAAGGAAAAACCCTGTGCCGACTCTGCCAGCTTCTCTACCAGAGTCTGACCTTCCAGAGTCTCCAGCTCTTCCCAGGCTACATTCTGCCACAGGATGGATACATTCAGCTTTTCATAAGACGCATAAGCTCTCTCTTCAATGGTATCATATTCCGTCTCGGTCATAGGATTGCCCAAACCGTCGTAGTATGTGATAACCGTATTGAATGCCTCATCCGTATCACAAGAACGGGAAGCCAAGGTCTGCTCATATAGGACCCCGTCTTCCAACCACAGGGCTCGCTTGTCCGTGCCGTTCCACATCCAGCCGTTGCGCCCCTCATCGGTAAACATGTAGTAGAACATACCGTTCTCTCCGTCGTGATATGCAACAGTCTCACTGAGGAAAAAGTCTACACGGGAGTATCCTTCTTCAAAGTAGTCCGTCTTTTCCAGTGTCTTGCCGTCCTCACTGACCTGCCACACCTCTGCATCAGTGAACATACCCGTCCCCATATTGCAACCGTAGATGATCTCCAACCTGCCGTTTTGGTCCAGATCTGTAACGGCATAGAGCATCATAGAGGACAGGAACTCGTCCGACCTCATCCATTGGTTCTTGTTCTCAGCGATTAGGGTAAGCTGACTGTCTACAGAGAGCTCTGTACAGACAGATTCTTCCGGAACAGTCTCTGTCGTAGCTTCGGTAGCCTCGGTAGCTTCGGTAGCTTCCTCCGTAGGCAAGGTCGTCTCCGTAGCATCCGCTGTCGGTTCCTCAGTGGTAACCTCCGTCCTCTGAGAGGTCTCGGCGGTGTCCGGGGTAGTCCCCGGAGCATCATCTTTATTGCTACAGGCAGTGATCGTCAGCAACAGCACAGCCACAAGGAATAAACATATCCGTTTTATCATAGTGTACTCCTTTCAATCCTATATCTTCCGAAAATCCTACATCTATTATGGCATAAAATACAGAAATTTTCAACGGGAATTTTACAGCTTTTCACTCTCCATAATGATTCTCTGGGGCTTCATTCCGCATTTTTCGTAGAATCTCATAGCTGAGGAATTCAATGCCCACACGTTTAGCTCTACATTGACACACTTCGTTTCTTGTGCAAGCTGATAGATGAAATCATACAGTGCCTTGCCAATCCCCTGTCCTCTGCATGCCTCATCTACGCACAGGTCATCGATATACATGACCCTGCGATCTCGCAGAGTGGGATGATTCCTGTATTCCTTATAGACGCACATGGCATAGCCCAGCGCATACCCAGCCTCCACAGCAACATAGATCGGCTTATTCGGATCTGCAAGCATCTGCTTTATATCCTCATAGTTGAATTTTGTCTCTCCGTGGAACAGATCCGGTCTGCCCTCGGCATGGATCTGTGCAATCTGTGCCAACAGTGTGAGGAGCCGGGGAATGTCCTTCTCACAGGCAAGTCTGATCTCCATATGTGCACCTCCTATATCAAAATAGTCTAAGGAAGCTCTGATGAAATCGCCGAGAGCAATCGGCGAGAGATTTTGTTCCAAATTGAGGTTTGGAAAACGCAGGAATACTTTGTGTATTTCAAGGGAATCTCTGATTAAATCGCCGAGAGCAATCGGCGAGAGATTTTGTTCCAAATTGAGGTTTGGAAAA
>JAZRGR010000219.1:0-2347 GCA_045644345.1 Faecousia sp.
GTTGTCGACAGAATGAGTCTGGTAGAAGACATCGAACTACCGCCTCCCGAGGTGATGGCCCAGCGTGCAATGGCAGTTACCGGTGCCACCGATGAGTACCAGGTAACTCAAATGGTTGAGGTCGTAAATACCATGTCCGAGTACATGCGTAAGAACGGCATCACTGACGGCACCTGCGGTATGAGAAGCCTCATCGACTGGATTACCAGTACGGAGATCACAGGAGATCCCTATAAGTCTGCATTGAGCACCATCATCAGCAAGGCTACTTCTGATGAGGAGGATCGCGAGACACTGAAGACTTCGATTCTGGAACCGATCTTTGCGCCCAAGCGTCGCAGAGCTTCCTGAGTTAAGGAGGGTCTGCAATGGCAAGAGTTAGTCACAAGCGTGTTAAACAGCTTTTGAATGAGAAGCGCAGTAAGATCACAGATAAGCAGTTCTTTACCTCTCGAATCCTTGCAGGCCACTATGAAGACATCGCAGCAGCACAGACCCGTCGGTTCAAATACAACCGGCGGGTCCACGTCAATCTCTATTGGCAGCACGATGATCCCAATGTGGCTTGTACCAACAATGTCGCCATACTCATTAACAGTGGCAATCCGATGGTTACCAAGGTTCGCGGCCGTGCAGAGCGATATGACTTGATCACAGGCTTATTCGCCCATGAGCTTGGCCATGTTCTCTATACTGATTTCCTGGTGACCCAAAGCTACCTTAAGTACCTTGAGTGCTATAAGTGGTTTCCGGTGCCACCGGATCTGAAGACCAGTCGGGATGCTGATAATGAGCGAGCGTTCTGGGACTTTGTGAAGGCAGAACCTCGGAATATGGAGCTGGCACAGCGAATTGCGTGTTTCATTGCCAATGTTTTGGAAGACGGCTATGTGGAGAACTGTATTCTAAATCAGTTCCCAGGTGTACTGGGATTCACCTTGGACGCCATGCGGAAGCATCAGTTTGCAGAAATGCTTACTGTTGATGAGATGATCGAGAAGGAATTGGATGGTGAAAGCCATATCTTCAATTCCATTCTGCAGATTATGCTTTCTTATGCGAAGTTCGGTGAGATCAAGTACGGTGAGACACCTTTGTCTGACGAGCGGATCCAAACTGTATTCAAGCTCATCCCTGAGATCGATACTGCTGTGGTTACTTCTTATCCGAAGGAACGCTGGAAGATTGTCAGCCTCATTATGATCCGTTGCTGGCATCACATTGAGGACTACCTGGAAGAATGTAAGAAAAGACAGGACGAAGCAGCTGCATCCGGCAATTCTGCAAGTCTTGGCGAGATTCTTTCCAAGGTGCTCAGCTCTGTATCCGGAACTTCTTCCGAGGGCTCTGGCAATGGCACCCCCGTAGCTGGTGCTGCGAAGATTCAAGTGAAAGCAGCCAACGCTGCAGGACGATCCAAGACGCGTAAAGACGCAGATCAGGATGAAGAAAATGGGTCTGGTGGCGCAGGCGAGAATTCAGATGAGTCTGGTGACTCGGAAGAAAATGAGAATGGATCTGGGAGTGATGAAAATACTTCAGAGACTGATTCTGACGATGGATCCGGCGCATCTGATGGCGTCAGTGATGGCATCGAGGGTCCCGGAACCGGCTCTTCTAAGCAGAAGACGGTTGCTGAAGAAGGCGGTCGCATTCCGTTCCACCAAACTGAGTCCGTATCAGAACCGGTTGGCGGAGAGATTACTTATGATGACGACTATCAGCGTGAACACAATGAATCTGCTGCTTCTGATATCGAGCGTATGCTGGATCGGATGGCGGAGAAAGCTGCGTGCAAACAGTTGGAAAACGAACGCCTTCAGGAGCTGAATGAGGCGGCACAAAGTATTTCCTATGGTGATATCCATAGAGGTGTCGACATTGAGGTCCATCGGATCACGGAAGTAGATGATGAGCTTCAGGATCAGTATCACGAGATCGCCGGTCCTTTACTGACCATCTCCAAGCAGCTCCAGCGCAGTCTGGTGCAGAAGCTGAAAGATCAGCAGCGTGGAGGTAAGCAAACCGGTCTGGTGATGGGGCGTCGTTTGGATGCACACGCTTTGTGTAGAAACGACGGCAAGGTGTTCTACAAGAACAACCTTCCCAATGAGATACCCAGGATCTCTGTCGGATTGCTGTTGGATGAGTCTGGCTCTATGAGCTGCGGCGATCGGAGCACCTATGCTCGCGCCGCTGCAATCATCCTCTATGATTTCTGTCAGACTCTGAATATCCCGATCATGGTCTATGGCCATTCTACCGGGTGGGGATCAGATGTTGATCTGTATTCCTATGCTGAGTTTGATAGTATCGATAAGGATGACAAGTACCGCTTGATGGATAT
>JAZRGR010000220.1:0-4314 GCA_045644345.1 Faecousia sp.
TCCCGCACCGAATAGGGAACCATCAAATGGCAAAATTTCCATTTATCGCTCCCTTTGGTCGCAATAAATCGAAATTGAAGTAAGAAGTAATAGTGAATAGTGAATAGTTAAACTTTCGCCATACAAATCGCACTCTAAATCAATAGGCGGAGCCCATATTTTAAATCCTCGGCGTAGCCGACACATCCACTATTCACTTTTCACTATTACCTATTCACTCAAATTCCAAATCGCTCGACAGAGCGATAAACAGGAATTTGCCCCATGTCGGGCAGGGATCTTCCCGATTGGAATAAAAAAGTCTGAAAATCCATGATTTTTCTCTTGCGAAATTGGAAATCATATGATATATTTTGTATTTGGAAGAATATCGAACAATATGGAAGGAAGAGATACCAATGGCAGATCAGAAAAACATTCGTAACATTGCCATCATCGCCCACGTCGACCACGGTAAGACCACCCTGGTTGATGAGATGCTCAAGCAGGGCGGCATTTATCGTGAAAATCAAGCGGTGGTAGACCGAGTCATGGACTCCGGCGATCTGGAGCGAGAGCGTGGCATCACCATTTTGGCTAAGAACACCGCTGTACAGTATAAGGGCACCAAGATCAACATTGTCGACACCCCGGGCCACGCCGACTTCGGCGGTGAGGTCGAGCGAATCCTCAAGATGGTCAACGGCGTTATCCTCCTGGTAGACGCTGCCGAGGGCCCCATGCCCCAGACCCGTTTCGTCCTGGGCAAGGCTCTGGAGCTGGGTCACAAGGTCATCGTTGTAGTCAACAAGATCGACCGTCTGGATGCCCGTATCGAGGAGGTCATGGACGAGGTACTGGAGCTGCTGCTGGATCTCAATGCAACAGACGAGCAGTTTGCCTCCCCCACCCTGTTCTGCTCCGCCCGTCAGGGCATTGCCTCCTACGCACCCAACGAGACCGGTGTCAATCTGGATCCCCTGTTCCAGACCATCGTCAACTACATCCCCGCTCCCGATGGCGAGGAGGATGCACCCCTGCAGATGCTGGTGTCCTCTATTGATTACAACGAATATGTCGGTCGTATCGGCATCGGCAGAGTGGAGCGGGGCACCATCCGCCAGAACCAGGAGGTCACTATCTGCGATTACCACCATCCCGAGGAACAGACCAAGGGCAAGGTCGTCGCCCTCTACGAGTTCGACGGCTTAGGCAAGAAGCCCATTACCGAGGCTTCCGCAGGTCAGATCGTTGCCTTCTCCGGCATGGCTGACATCACCATCGGCAAGACCATCTGCGCCCCCGATGCTCCCGAGGCTCTGCCCTTCGTCAAGATCTCCGATCCCACCATCGAGATGACCTTCTCCGTCAACGACTCTCCCTTTGCAGGTCGTGAGGGCAAGTATGTTACCTCTCGTAACCTCCGTGACCGTCTCCAGAAGGAGCTGCTCAAGGACGTATCCCTCCATGTGACCGAGCAGGGCACCGATGCCTTCAACGTTGCAGGCCGTGGCGAGATGCACATTTCCATCCTCATCGAGACCATGCGCCGTGAGGGCTACGAGTTCCAGGTGGGCACCCCCCGTGTCTTGACCAAGGTCATCGACGGCAAGGTTTGTGAGCCTATCGAGCGTATGATCGCAGACGTACCCGAGGCTACCATGGGCAGCGTCATCGAGAAGATGGGCAAGCGCAAGGGCGACCTTCTGTCCATGACCCCCATGGGCAGCCGCTACCGTCTGGAATTCCTGGTTCCCTCCCGCGGTCTCTTCGGCTACCGCAACGAGTTCCTCACTGACACCCGTGGCGAGGGCATCATGTCCTCTGTCCTGGAGACCTACGCTCCCCTTAAGGGCGAGATCGAGCGTCGCAAGAGTGGCTCCCTCATTGCTTTCGAGACCGGTGAGGCTGTGACCTACGGTCTGTTCAATGCTCAGGAGCGCGGTCAGCTCTTCATCGGTGCAGGTACCGATGTTTATGCAGGCATGGTCGTGGGCATCTGCTCCCGTAACGAGGATATGACCGTTAACGTCTGCAAGAAGAAGCAGCTCACCAACATGCGTGCCTCCGGCTCTGACGAGGCACTGCGCCTCACCTCTCCCCGGATCTTCTCACTGGAGCAGTGCCTGGAGTTCCTGGCTGATGATGAGCTCCTGGAGGTCACCCCCAAGAGCCTGCGGATCCGCAAGCAGGAGCTGGACCACGGTCTGCGTATGCGCCAGGTCATGAAGAAGCGCAACGGCGAGGCATAACACCTCCCAATCCTCATATATACACATCCGAGCGGCCTCGGCTGCTCGGATTTTTTTATTTTTTACAATAATTATACTTGACTTTTTTCGGCACTTTTATAAAATGGTAAGTGGTGAGAGTTGGGCTTGCGATGCAAGAGATCCCCCTCCTGCCAAGTAGCTTCCCAATACGAATGAAAGAAAATAAAGAATGGAGAACAAACTATGACGATCTTACTGAAGGTATTCACCCTTCTCGGCGGTCTGGGCTTCTTCCTCTACGGCATGAATGTCATGTCCGACGGACTGTCCAAGCTTGCCGGCGGCTCCCTGGAACGAGCTCTTAAGAAGACCACCTCCAACCTGCTCATGGCTATGGGTCTGGGTGCAGGTATCACCATTGCAATTCAGTCCTCCTCTGCTATGACAGTCATGCTGGTTGGCTTGGTCAACTCCGGCATTATGACCCTGCGCCAGACCATCGGTGTCATTATGGGTTCCAACGTAGGTACTACCCTGACGCCTTGGATCTTCTCCCTGTCCGGTGTAGAGGGTGACGGCCTCATTGCCCTGCTCAAGCCCTCTAACTTCTCCCCCTTGGTTGCCTTTATCGGTATCCTCTTTACCATGGTGGGCAAGACCGAGCGCAAGAAGGACATCGGTCGTATCATGCTGGGCTTTGCAGTCCTGATGTTCGGCATGGAGCTGATGGGCGACAGCATGAGCGGTCTGGAGGATTCCGACATCTTCGAGCGTGCCCTCGAGGTCTTTAAGAACCCCATTATCGGTGTTGTATTCGGTGCTGTGTTTACCGGTGTCATCCAGTCCTCTGCCGCCTCTGTCAGCATGCTGCAGAACCTTGCCCTCACCGGCGCTGTGAGCTACGGTATTGCCATCCCCATTATCATGGGTCAGAACATCGGCACCTGCGTCACCGCTCTGATCTCCTCCATCGGCGTCTCCAAGAACGCCAAGAAGGTCAGCGTCGTCCATATTTCCTTCAACCTGATCGGTACTGCCATCTGTCTGATCCTGTTCTTCGGCGCAGATGCACTGATCGGTCTGCCCTTTATGGACAAGGCAATCGATCCCTTCGGCATTGCTCTGTGCCACACCATTTTCAATATCTTTACCACCACCATCCTCTGCCCCTTTGTCAACACGCTGGAAAAGATCGCCAACAAGGTCATCCGTACCGACAAGGAGGGCGATGCACACAAGGGTGCCTTCCTGGACGAGCGTCTGCTTAAGACTCCCTCTGTGGCTCTGTCTGAGGCAAGCAACATGACCGGCAAGATGGCTCGCATTGCCGAGACCTCCATCGTAGCCTCCCTGGATCTCATGGGGCATTATGCCGACAAGGATATGGACACCGTCATTACCCACGAGGACGAGCTGGACAAGTACGAGGACAAGCTGGGCTCCTTCCTGGCACAGCTCTCCGGCTCCGATCTGTCCGAGCGTGACACCCGTGAGATCACCAAGCTGCTGCACACCATCGGCGACTTCGAGCGTCTGGGTGACCATGCCGTTCAGGTAGGCAAGTGCGCACAGGAGATCAGCGAGAAGAACATCACCTTCTCCGACAAGGCTGTTGAGGAGATCACCACCCTTACCGCCGCCATCCGTGAGATCGTGGATCTGACCACCCGTGCCTTTGTGGATCATGATCCTGCCCTTGCACAGCGGGTAGAGCCTCTGGAGCAGGTCGTTGACGCCCTTGCCGCCCGTTCCAAGAAGAACCACATCGAGCGTGTCCAGAACGGCAAGTGCACCATCCAGATGGGCTTCGTCCTGTCCGATCTCCTTGCCAACTACAAGCGTATTTCCGACCACTGCTCCAACATCGCCGTTGCCGTCATCGAGAGCGAGGCAGGCAGCTTCGATGCCCACCAGTACCTCAACGAGGTCAAGGAGAGCGGCTCCCACAACTTCGGCAAGTACCATGCCGAGTACCGCAACAAGTACGGCGTATAATTCCATTCTGCAAGAAGCTGTGCCCACGGGGAGGGATCCCCTTGGGCACAGTTTTTTCTCTGCCGAATTCCGATTTATCGAGCAGACCGAAGGTATGGTAGGGGCCAAGGCTTCTCCTTGAGGAGAA
>JAZRGR010000221.1:0-1589 GCA_045644345.1 Faecousia sp.
CCCACAGACTCCAGATCGGCATCCGCAATCTGAACCCCAAGGCATTCGGCAGTGACGGAGCTGCCACAGCTCCCGGTGTGGTGGTCCTGGGTGTAGATGAGAAGGGTGAGCCCCTGGTCAAGACCCTTGTAGACGGAGAGGGCAGAGCCATCGGCTATACAGAGCAGTATTACACCGTGGATTATACCAAGTGCGTAAAGGAAACCATCGGCACCGAGGAATACTACCGTGTGGTCATCAGCTCCAACAAGAATGCTCCCTTCTGTATCAGCAATGTGAAGTACGCAGGGCTTGCCTTTGCCGAGATCCCCCAGAAGGAGCAGGATCTCAGCTACGATCCCCAGGGTCTTCCTGTAGGGGAGAGTGAGGATATGCCCAACCTCCACGGACTTGTATGGCAGCTGCGCAGTGCCTACGGGATGCTCCCGGAGGATGAGCTCGAGGAGCCTGTAGACGAGAGCCTGACCATGATGGCGATCTCTCTGAGCCTGCACAGCAGTATCGGCATGAACATCTATGTTAACGATGCTGTGATCGGGGACTATGATGAGGTCTATGTATCTGTGGAGAAGCTCTATGCAGACGGCGTATACGAGACAGCAAAGCTGGATGCCTATACCCCTGCACAGGTCAGCGGCATGGCTTGCAGGAGCTATTGCTACAACGATCTGACCTCCAAGGAAATGACTGCAACTGTCCGTATCACCCTATACGGTGTCAAGGACGGGGTAGTGACCCGTGGTGAGATCCGTGACTACAGCGTACTGACCTATGCCAAGAACACCCTGGCTAAGGATGTGGCTCCCGGTCTCAAGACTCTGCTTGTGGATATGCTGAACTACGGCGCACAGGCACAGGAGTACTTCGGCTTCCATGAGGAGTTCCTTGCCAACAGCACTCTTACTGCACAGGAGCAGGCACTGGCAACGGTAGCCGAGCCCGAGATCCGCTCTTACATGGTGCAGGATGATCCCACCATCCCCGGCAGCGGCAGCTACGGCATCAGTGTTGCAGGTGCAACACTGAGTCTGAAGGACAAGGTAGAGCTGAACTTCTACCTGGCACCTGTGACAGATACCGTAGAGGACAAGACCATGGTTATTGTCTACACCGATGACAAGGGCGAGGAGATCACCGCAGAGATCGAAGCCCGTGACTTTGTTGCAGATCCCTCCGGACTGTACAGAGTGACCTTCAGCGATCTGACTGCCAAGGATATGCGCACTGTGGTGACCTGTTACCTGGTAGACGGAGACGGTGTCCGTGTCAGCAACGCCATGACCTACAGCATCGAGAGCTATGCCGCATCCAAGATCGGAAACGACACACTCAAGCCCCTGCTGACGGCTATGATGAAGTACGGCGATTCTGCCGAGAGCTTCTTCCGGCCTCGGAATGAGGACTGAACGAGGAGAGAAAGGAGTATTTACAATGAAAAGAACCTATGTAAAGCCTGAACTGCTGGTAGAGCGTTTCGCTCTGACCCAGACTCTCTCCAATTGCAGTGTGCTCATCGGCTTCCATGATCAGAAGTGCGTCCTGGGTGATGTGGACTCCACAGCCGGGATGAAGATGATCGCAGTCCGTGG
>JAZRGR010000222.1:0-50389 GCA_045644345.1 Faecousia sp.
GAAGCTGTGTCTTCGCCCGATAACACCGTAAAACGGTGTTACAAAAAAGTTCGTTATTTATCGGATTATACTGTATACGAATGGCTTTTATGTCATGACAGTTCCTGTCTTGACCGGGCGAAGACATAGCTTCGCCCCTACTACGGTGTAACATTTAAAACTTTATTTCTGGATAAAGATGTTTCAGTCTGATTCTTGCATCAGCAGTAGTGAACTGCCAAGACACTCCTTTTTGTGTAGAGTTTCGTTTCAAATACCATGCTGAAAGAATTTTGTTGAGTGCGTCAATAGAAGGTATCCTCTCGCCCAACAGACATTGAATTGTTAGTGCTGAAAGTTCTATTTCAGCAATATCTAACCACGAACCGTGCTTCGGTGTGTAGTGGATCTCAAGCTTTTGAGTTAGGCGAAATGCCTCTTCGGGTGCAAAAACCTTATAGAACGAGGCAGGTGTATGCGTGTTAAGGTTGTCCATCACCAGAACGATTTTTTCTGCATCAGGATAGACCTCATCGATGAGCCACTTCATTTGCCTTGCCCAATCCTCGCTGGTTCTACGTGGTAAAGCGTGTGCTTCTCTCCACTGACCCAAAGGCTCCGTGAACATGAAAATCGAACAGGAACCTTTCCGAATATATTCGCAGTCGTATTTTTTTATATGATTTCCCGGATTCATAGGTATGGGTGCAAACATTTCGTCTAACAACTGAAACGGCTTTTCATCCATGCATACAACAGGTCGTTTTTCGCAATAAGGACGAGAATAAACCTCCAAAACATCCTCCATATGTGCCACAAAATCTGCATTTTGCTTGGGAGGAATGCACCACATGGTCTTTAGGTGAGGCTTATATTTCGTTTTTTTAAAAGTCGGTAAACGGTCATATGCGATAGCTCATCTACAAAGTGAAGCTGCACAGCCTGATCTCGCAAAAGGCGTATCGTCCATTTTGAATATCCTTCAGGCGCTTCGCTGCATGCAAGGGCAATGATTTTAGCCTCAGTTTCTCCGTCCAGCTTCGGTGTCCGGGCAGGGGTTTCTCTTTTCTTGCGTGTCAGATACGATTCTATGTCGTGATTTGCAAGGAACTCGTCGCGCATATTGTATACTGCTTGCACGGAAATTTGTGCATATTCCGCTGTTCGCTTATACCTCACATGATCCGATTTGCCCGACCGATCTAACATTAGCAAGACTCTTGCCCGAGTAATGACGTGAGAATTGTGCACACCCTTGCGGATAATGTCTTTGAGTTGGATCTGTTCTTCTTCGCTGAGATAGATTTCTTTATTTAGCATTGTGATATACTCCTTACGTGTTTTCTTTTAGTATATCACAAATATTTCGAAAAGTAAAGTTTTAAAAGTTACAATATACTACAGTGGGCGCAGATATTTTTTGTTAGTAATGCTATATCTTGGGCTATGCTTACTAAAAGTGATAGCCTAAATCCATATTTATAATAGCAGTATTAGAAAGTCGCTACATCCTGTTCCGGTGCCTCTGCATCCTCGATGGAAACTGCACGGAGTACAGGACCGATCCCACGATACAGGGAGTGGAAACGTACCTCAACATCTGCAGTCAACAGGATCCACTCTCTGGACTTGAGTTCCTGGGCCTTATCGTACTTGCAGGGCAAACCCATGAATTCGATATCATCCACACAGCAGGTCATGACAAAGCGTCCGGGAGCGAAGAAGCCCTCCTTCTCCTTCCGCAGTTTGGCAACCTGCGCCTTGAAACGGACGGTCTTGCCCTTGTACTTCTTGGGCTCCTCGACCAGGTCCCGATAGAACAGACCGTAGTCCTCATCCTTGACCTCCACCACAGGTGCATTGATATCAAAGGGCAGGGGATCCTCAATATCATCAAATTGTGTCCTGCCGTCTGTGTACTCATACAGAATCCCAACTCTCCGATTCAGTGCTCTTGCCAGCTTGTGCAGGGGCATAATATCTGCCTGGGGATCGAGGCGGTTGAATACCACCATCTCACATCCGCTGAGCTTGTCTACCACGAGAGACCTCATATTGGCATTGTAGCTCATAATGGTGTTACCATCAGCAAACATGACCTCCTGCGCAACCTGCCATTCATCCGGCATCTTCTGATAGAAATCCACTGCAGGAAGCATACCGTTGAGTTCTACCACAACACGTTCAGCTCTGTGCTTACGTAGCAGCTTGTCCAGCTCCTCAGTGGTGATCTCATCCTGTTCGATGACCTCAAAGAACACATTCTTGTGAGGATAAGCCTTGAGATTATATTCTTCTTCACCCTCTTCGCAGATCAGCAGAAGCGTCCTCTCTCCGGCATTGAATCGGGTATCGCAGAGCGTATCCTGGATAAACTTGGTCTTACCGGAATCCAGGAAGCCGGTAAATGCGTATACGGGAATCGGCATGGGAAACACCCTCCTTATACACCAAATCTCTGTGCAATTTCCGCTTCACGGAGCTTAGAACCGATGACACACAGTCTGCCTGTTACACCGGCACTACCTGTGCGAATATCGATCTCACCGGGAACATGGTCGAAATGGATCCATTTCCCATCTGTGCCGGGAACGATGCCCTTTGCACGCAGGACAATACCATATGCATCCTCGTTGTCCAGATCTGTTAGGATCTCAGCCAGCTCCTCTTCCGTAAACTTCTTTGCAGTTTCTACACCCCAGCTTGTAAAGATCTCGTCGGCGTGATGATGTCCGTGATGGTGCTCGTGCTCATGATGATGCTCGTGGTCGTGATGGTCACAGCATTCGTGGCAGTGGCAGTCCTCGCCGTGCTCATGATGATGCTCATGATGATGCTCGTGGTCATGGTGATCACAGCACTCATGGCAGTGGCAGTCCTCACCGTGCTCATGATGATGCTCATGATGATGCTCGTGCTCATGATGATGCTCACCGACACAGTGCTCACAAGTGCAGTGTTCCCCATGCTCATGATGGTGTACCTGCTCCTGCATCATAGCCTCCAGCTCCCGGGATAGGGAATCCTGTCCCTCCATGGCATCCCGGATCTGCTTGCCTGTAAGCTGATCCCAGGGGGTGGTAAGGATCAGTGCCTTGGGATTATGTTCTCTGAGGATCTCCATGGCAGTATGGAGCTTTTCTTCGGATATCTTGTCGGTACGGCTGAGGAGGATCGTCCCGGCAGTCTCGATCTGATTCTCATAGAATTCACCGAAGTTCTTCATATAGATCTTGCACTTGGTGGCATCCGCTACTGTAACGAAGCTGCCCAGGCGGACAGACTCGTCTGCAACCCGTTCCACAGCCCCGATCACATCGGAGAGCTTACCTACACCGGAGGGCTCAATCAAGATCCGGTCCGGATGATATTCGTGGATCACCTGGGTCAATGCCTTGCCGAAATCACCCACCAGAGAACAGCAAATACAGCCGGAATTCATCTCGTTGACCTGAATACCTGCCTCTTGGAGGAAGCCTCCGTCAATGCCGATCTCACCGAATTCGTTCTCGATAAGGACGAGCTGTTCGCCCACATAGGCTTCTTTGATCATTTTCTTGATCAGGGTGGTCTTGCCGGCGCCTAAGAAGCCGGAGTAAATATCAATAATCGTCATAGGTATATTCCTTTCTGGTTTCTATCTGTCTTATTATACCACCGAACAGGGCTCCTATCAAGTCATTTTTTCTCCTTTTCATACTTTTGCGTTTAAACAATATTCACAATTGAAGAGAAATTCCATGTTGCATTTTTCCCCCGCAGTGCTATACTATACATGAACAAGGCTACCGAAAGGAGGGAACCCATGAATACCGCATACAAGAAGATTCGCTCACGTCTTTCCGCAGAATTTACCTCGGATCATTATCTGATCCTCTTCCAATACGGGATCCTTGCCATAGGGATCGTACTGATCACAGAATTGCTCTCCCACAACGGTTTCGGCGGACTTTGGGCCTTTGCACATGAGCGGACATGGGCTCTTGTGTACAATATTTTACTGGTCTATTTCAGCCTATGTTGTTCCCTTCTGTTTCGACGCAGACGATTCTGGCTGGCCCTGATCGCCGGGCTCTGGATCGGTATTTCGGTTGCCAACACGGTGCTCATGCGATACCGCTCCATGCCACTGACGATCCGTGATATCTTCCTCATGTCCTCTGTTCGTGACATTTTCGAGATCTACTTATCCCCCCTCGCGCTTATTGGGCTGATGTTCCTGATCTCTGCACTGGCGGCACTGATCATCTATGTCTGGATCTCGGTAAAAAAGAGAAAATGGATCCCTATTTTCGCCCTGGTCCATATAGGCATCCTGCTACTGTCCCTTATCTTCATGGACAATGCCCTTGTGAATACCCACAGGATCGATCCCAAGGATTCCTTCTACAATTTAGCCGATGCCTATGAGCGCAACGGCTTTGCCTATTGCTTCTCCGCAGGCTTTCTGACGGGAGGGGTAGAGGAGCCGGAAGAATATTCCCTCGATGAGGTAGAGGATATCATTGAGGATCAGATCAAGGAGTTGCCGGAAACTGTCCAGACACCTCCCAATCTGGTCTTTGTACAGCTTGAGTCCTTCTTCGATCCCATATATCTCAAGGGTCTGATCTATCCACAGGATCCGATCCCCAATTTCCGTCGACTGAAGGAGCAGTATTCCCACGGCTTCCTCTCTGTACCCTGTATCGGTGCAGGAACTGCCAATACAGAATTCGAGGTTCTGACAGGTATGAATCTAAGCCACTTCGGTGTAGGGGAGTACCCGTATATGACCATTGTAGACTCTCAGCGCGCAATCTCCCTGGCATCGGAGCTATGGGGGCTGGGATATGACACCCATGCACTGCACAATAATAACGCCACCTTTTATAATCGTCATATTATATATGACAACCTGGGCTTCCGCACTTTTACCTCCCTGGAGTATATGGACAATGTCTCCTACAATGCTCTTGGCTGGGCTAAGGATGCCTGCCTCACCTCCGAGATCATGAAATGTTTGACCATGGGGGATACCGCAGATCTGGTATTTGCCGTATCCGTAGAGCCTCACGGCAGATATCCCAAGGAGCCCATTGAGGGAGCTCCCGTGATCCCTATCATCGGCATGGAGGACGAGGAACGTCGCAACGGACTGGAATATTACCTCTATGCTCTGTCACAATCCGACCGATTTGTAGGTGAGCTTGTCCAAGCACTGTCCCAATTCCCCGAGCCTACTATGGTAGTATTCTACGGCGATCACTTACCCAGCTTTAACATTCAGAACGAGGAGCTACGGGCAGGGACCAACCAGACCACAGAGTATGTGATTTGGACCAACTATCCCTCCAAAGTCATAGAGAAGAATCTGCAGACCTACCAGTTAGGTGCCTATGCTCTGGAGCTGGCAGGGATTTATGAAGGGCCTGTTTTCCGCCTCCATCAGAGCTATGATTATGATCCTGCAGAATCGGAGCAATACCAGGAGGATCTGCGTACCCTGGAATATGACATGATCTACGGTGAGGATTACGCCGTGCTCCATGAGCACGAGCTGCCCAAACCCACATTCCGCCTGGGCACCGGGGATATTCTGATCCGTGATATCCTTGGGACAGAACAAGGCTTTACGGTAATCGGCACAAATTTCACCCCCTACACCGTAATCTATGTCAACGGTACAGCCTGTCAGACAACCTACGTCTCATCCGATCGACTCACTGTAGATGCTCCTGTCCCAACCACAGGTGACAATATCTTCGCCGCACAGGTATCCGCAGTGGATCCAATGGTAATTCTAAGCACAAGCCCCTGTCTTGTAACAGGCTGAATCTCAGAAAAAATCAGATTTACAGAGGAAAACCCCTTGATTTTATCAAGAAAAAGTGATAAAGTATTGTTTATATAACAGCACGATCCTTACAACAGCTTTGTTGCGATCTGCAGCAGAGCTGTTTCTACTATAGCCCAAGGAGGGATGCACCATGAGGATCAACACCGCCAAGACCATTGTATTCCTCCACAGGGATCGGGAGCAGTCCCATCTCATAGGCAGGATATTGCAGATCCTTCTTGCAGACCGTGGTTACTCTGCTGTATGCACCCCTATCTGCCCCAACGATCTCACCCCCTTAGGCGAGGGGATCAGCATACAATTCGGCACCAATGTGACTCCTGCTACCTACACTGTGGACAAGGCAGATTTTATCCTATCCACCGATTTTACCTCGGCGATCCCTTGGCTCCCGTGGCTCAAGTCCGGTGGCAGACTGATCTCCTGCTATCCTCAGCAGGAGGCGGATCCCTCCGTCAGCTCCCCCGATCCTTATATTGCAGAGGGCTACAATATAGACATTTTTGATACCTCATCCTTGGATCCCTCTGAGTTTAGCTCTGCAGTGGTCCATATGGCACTGCTCGGGAGATTGGCCTGGTATTTTGATATTTCAGATCCGGAATTTTATGCCGCCCTGTGCAAGCTTCTCCCGCAAGCAGATGTTCAGACCCACTACAGAGCTTATATACTCGGAAAGAAGACTTATGGAAAGATATTATACCCCCGAAATTGAAACAGCTTCCCGGGAGCTTATCCGCTCCCTGCAGAGTCAGCGCTTAGTCTCCACTGTCAAGCGAGTTTATGACAATGTGCCCTTCTATAGGGACAAGATGATCCGCACAGGGATTACCCCCGAGGATATCCGCTCTGTGGATGACCTCAGCAAGCTGCCCTTCAGCTACAAGCAGGATCTCAGGGATACTTATCCCTACGGGCTGTTTGCAGTCCCTCTTAAGGATGTGGTCAGACTCCACGCATCCAGCGGTACAACCGGCAAACAGATCGTCGTAGGCTATACTGCCAATGACATGGAGGTCTGGGATACCTGTGTTGCACGTGCCTTAACTGCCGCAGACTGTACGGACGAGGACATCGTCCATGTCTCTTACGGATACGGACTCTTTACAGGAGGCTTGGGCGCAGACGGCGGTGCCAGACGAATAGGCGCAACCGCTGTCCCCGTTTCCTCCGGCAACACACATAGACAGGTCACCATTCTCAAGGATTTCGGCTCTACCATCTTATGCTGCACGCCTTCTTATGCCCTGCATATCGCCGAGACACTGCACGCCTCCGGCTTAACCAAGGATGACATTTCCCTTAAGGCAGGGATCTTCGGTGCTGAACCCTGGACCAACGAGATGCGCTATAAGATCCAGGAACTACTGGGCATCACCGCATACGATATTTACGGCTTGACAGAGATCATCGGCCCCGGTGTTGCCTTTGAGTGCAGGGAACAGAGCGGTATGCATGTTAACGAGGACCATTTTATTGTAGAAGTCATCGATCCCGACACCGGCGAAGTCCTCCCAGAGGACACCCAGGGAGAATTAGTATTCACCTGTATTACCAAGGAGGCTTTCCCCATCATTCGCTACCGCACCAGAGATATCGGCATCATCACACGCAAGAGCTGTTCCTGTGGCAGGACTCTGGTCAAGATGACCAAGCCCCGCGGAAGGACTGACGATATGCTGATCATCCGTGGTGTCAATGTTTTCCCGTCTCAGATCGAGACGGTTCTATTGGACAAGGGCTATACTGCCAACTATCAGATCGTCGTAGACCGTGATAACAACTTTGACAGCATCGAAGTCCGGGTAGAGATCAGTAATGAGAATTTCTCCGATACGGTCAAGGAGCTATCCCTCAGAACCGGGGAGCTGTCCCAGGCTCTCAAGCAGCTTCTGGGTGTCAATGCCAAGGTCACCCTTATGGAGCCCAATTCCATCCCTCGATCCGAGGGCAAGGCCGTCCGTGTGATCGACAAGCGCAAGCTACTGGACTAAGGAGGATCCCATTATGGTCAAACAACTATCTGTTTTCATCCAGAATCGTGCCGGCAAGATCGCTTCTATCGTTAAGGCATTGTCCGATGCCGGTATAGACATCCGTGCCCTGTCTATTGCAGACACAGCCGATTTCGGTATACTGCGTATGCTGGTAAGCGATATTGAGGCTGCCAAGACTGCCCTATCTGCACAGAACTGCATCGTCAGTGTCAACGATGTTGCATTGATCGCCGTACCTGATGAGCCGGGCGGATTGTCCCATATTCTGCAGCTCATGACAGGGGAGGGCGTGGATATCGAATATATGTACTCCCTGATCCAGCGGAATAAGGACAAGGCATATATGGTCCTACGCATTTCCGACGAAGCCAAACTCCTCCACATATTGGAGCATCATCACATGGAAGCTGTCAGCGCAGAGTCTCTTGGCTTCCTTTAAGAAAGAGGTTAGATTTATGCAAGAACTTAGCAGAAAGACACAGTACTTCACCGATTCCGTCATCCGTCGCATGACCCGCATTGCTCTGGATTGCAATGCCATTAACCTGGCACAGGGCTTCCCGGATTTTGATCCTCCCAAGGCAATCACAGACCGCCTGGCAGAAATCAGTGCAATCGGTCCCCATCAGTACCCCATAACTATGGGTGCACCCAACTTCCGCCGCGCCCTTGCCAACAAGTGCGGCAGATTTATGGGCAGAACCATCGATCCCGATACCGAGGTCGTTGTCACCATCGGCTCCACCGAGGCAATGGTAGACACCCTCTTTGCCCTGACCAATCCCGGTGACAAGATCATCATGTTCTCTCCCTATTTCGAGAATTATCGTGCACAGACCCTGTTGGTGGGATGTGAGCCTATTTTTGTACCTCTTACCCCTCCCAACTTTGATTACGATCCCAATATCTTAGAGGATGCCTTCAAGCAGGGAGCCAAGGCCATTCTGATCTGCAATCCCTCCAACCCCAGTGGCAAGGTCTTTACCCGCACCGAGCTGGAGCAGATCGCCAAGCTTGCTGTACAGTATGATACCTATGTGATCATGGACGAGGTCTATGAGCACATCATCTACGAACCCCATGAGCACATCTATATGAACAGCCTCCCCGGAATGTGGGAGCGTACCGTCTCATGCAGTTCCCTGTCCAAGACCTACTCCATTACCGGTTGGCGTCTGGGCTATGCCATTGCCCCCAAGCACCTTATGGACCGCATTAAGCAGTACCACGACTTCAATACCGTCGGTGCCGCCTCTCCGCTAATGGAGGCTGCCGTGGTGGGACTGGAGATGCCCGATTCCTACTATGCTGAATTCGGTGCCCATTATGCCCATATGAAGAAGCTGTTTACCGAAGGCTTGGATCGTATCGGCATTCCCTATACCGATCCACAGGGTGCCTACTTTGTCCTTGCAGACATTAGCCCCTTCCTCAAGAAGGGGCAGTCTGATGTAGCGTTCTGCGAGGATCTTGCTCGCAAGGTAGGCGTTGCTACCGTTCCCGGTTCCTCCTTCTTCATGGAAGACGTGAACCATATCGTCCGTATGCATTTCGCCAAGAAGGACGAAACCCTCTACGCCGCACTGGAGCGACTTGCAGATATTCAGTCCAAGCTCTGATACCATATGATTCTTCCATAGCTCACTACCGCTTCTTCGGAGGCGGTAGTTTTTTGCATACAAAGGCTGTGGATATCATACGCTGTAGCAAAAGGAGGAGATGCAATGAAACCAACAGGGAAGGGGAGAGGAACCTCCTCTCACCGCAGTCCATGGCGACCTCTATACTGGATGCCGATCCTAACCGTGATGCTCTGCCTCATATGCGCACAACTGATCCTGTGGGGAAAGCTTCCGTATTCTGCCCATCTGTACATCCCCCGGATATTGGGAGCTGTGATCAGCTTCCTCGGTGGGTTCAGAGGCACACGGATCGCAACGCAGAAACGCTTCCTCTGGGGAATGGTCAACACCGGAGCTTATCTCTGTATGCTCATGGTGGGGAATCTGCTGTTTTTCGGAGAGACCTTCGGTGGGATCCGTGCCATGATCCTATGGATATCAGCAGGGGGAGTATTGGGCAGTATGGTAGCCAATATGAAACAGAGCAAAATTGCCTAAATCGATTATGGACAATTGCAAGAAAACTTGCAACCCATTATCATACCATATATTGGGATAGGCAACTCGCAACACGCTATATTTTGACAGCATACAAACCCGCACTGTCCTTTGAGCAAAAAGGGTTTCTTTGGTTTACATAATAGCTAAACATAATTTATGTGCATAATAAACAAAAAAAATCAAATTTTGGAAAAAGTATTGAAATTATTCCTTTTTTGCGGTATAGTATGTATCAGAACCACGAAAAAGTTTCATTATTTTCGTTTTTACACAACAGCTTGTGCGATTGCGACACAATCGATACAATATGTTGTTATTCTGCTTAAGGAGGTGAGCTGTGTTTGAATCCCGTCCTGGCTTTTGAGAATTATTTACTGCATACCAAGCAGGCATCCGGCAACACAGTTGCCTCCTATATGCGTGATATTCGCCAATTCCGTGATTACATGACGGATGTAGAGGATATGGATCTGACCGCCTGTGATCGTGCCTGCATCTGCCGCTATACAGATCATCTCCGTGACAAGGGCAAGTCTCCTGCTACCATCGCCCGTGGGATCGCATCCCTGCGTAGCTTCTACAGCTATCTTCTTGACGAGGGTTTGGTCTCAGAGCTCCCGGTGCACAACATCCCCCAGCCGAAGACGGAGAAAAAGCTCCCCCAGATCCTCACAGGACGAGAGGTCGAGGATCTGCTTAAACAGCCCAATACCAAGGAGCCCAAGGGCATCCGGGACAAGGCTATGCTGGAGACCCTCTACGCAACAGGTATGCGGGTCAGCGAGATGATTGCCCTTAACGTAGGGGACGTCAATCTGGTGGGTGCCTTCATTCGATGCGAGAGCAACGGCAAGAATCGTATCATCCCACTATATCCCGATGCTGTTAAGGCTCTCTCGGTTTTCATCACCACCATTCGCCCCCAGTTAGCCTCCTCCGGAGAGGAAACCGCACTCTTCGTCAACATGAGCGGTGAGCGTATGACCCGACAGGGCTTCTGGAAGATCATCAAGTACTACCAGCAGAAGGCAAACATCAGCAAGGAGATTACCCCCCATACTCTGCGGCACAGCTTTGCTGCTCACCTGTTGGAGCGAGGAGCAGACCTTCACTCATTGCAAGAGATGCTGGGACACAGCGATATCTCTTCTACGCAGATCTACACCCAGGTCGTCAAGCAGAATCTCAAGAACGTATACAATCGCGCCCATCCACGGGCATAGTCCATTTACTGACTGACAGATCTTTATAGAAGCGGCGGAAATATTTCTTTCCGACCGCTTCTTCTGTATATTTTCGTAGACAAAGTAGGGGATCGGTGCTATAATATATACATGATCCCATACCGTGAGGAGAATGGATACACCATGCTGTTGCCCAAGTACATTTTCTCTAAGCTTACAGACATCACCCCCGATTTCCTACAATCCCATAACATTCATCTGTTAATGATGGATTTTGACAACACCATGCTCCCGTATACCACCGACCGCCCTTCCCCGGAGCTTCTATCCTGGATGGATGAGATCCGGTCCGCAGGGATCCTTCTTTGCATCGTTTCCAACAGCAAGAGAGCACGGGTCCCCAATTTCTCTGCTACCTATCACATCCCCTCTGTGACCCATGCCAACAAACCGCTCCCTGCCGGGATCCGTCGTGCTATGGACCTAATGGGTGAGCACCGTGCCGCATTGGTAGGGGACCAGATCTATACAGACGTGTTGGGTGCTAATTTAGCCGGTATTCCGTCCATCATTGTCCGCTCTATCCACAACCATAACTTCTGGCTCAAGCTGCGCCATCTGTTCGAGATCCCGTTCCTCTTAATAGCAAGAGGCAGAACCGTCAAATAATACATCATATAGATTTTAATTTCAGTAAAGGAGAATCACCATGACCAATTTAGAGAAATACCGTTCCGTCCTTACAGATGAGGTTCAGGGCTTATTCCTGACCTCTCGCTACAGCCGCATGTACGCCGCAGAATTTGACATTGCCGAGGGCTATGCCATCGTAAGCAAGCAGGGTGCCAGATATTATACTGACAGCCGCTATATCGAATCTGCACAGCGGGATATCCACGGCTTTGAGGTAATCGAATTCAATGCCTCCAGCCCTCTTTCCGATCTGCTCAATCAAGCGATCAAGGATTTCTCCATCACCACCATGGGCTTCGAGGATGCCTACCTTACTGTAGCAGAGCTTCGATCCTTTGAGAGCAGACTTCAGGCAAGCCTTGTACCCTTCCAATCCAAGATCAACGGCTTCCGCGGACAGAAGGAGCCCTGGGAGTTAGACCGCATGAGAAAAGCCCAGGATATCACAGACCGTGCCTTTGCAGAGGTTTGCCCCCGTATCAAGGCAGGCATGACCGAGAAGGAGCTGGCTGCAGAGCTGATCTATTGCCTGTATAAGAACGGAGCAGAGGGCCTGTCCTTCGATCCCATCGTAGTTGCCGGCCCCAATACCTCCATGCCCCACGGCGTTCCCGGAGATCGACCCATTGAAGAAGGGGATTTCATTACCATGGACTTCGGTGTGATCTACGGGGGCTATTGCTCCGATATGACCCGTACCGTAGCTCTGGGTCACGCAACCGAGGAGATGCAGAGAGTCTACAGCACCGTACTCAAGGCACAGCTTGCCGGCATCGCCGCTACCAAGGCAGGTGTTACCGGTGCTGATGTAGACCGTGCCGCCCGTGATGTGATTGCCGAGGCAGGTTACGGCGAATTCTTCGGTCATGGCTACGGTCATTCTCTGGGTCTGGAGATTCACGAGGCCCCCAACTGCAATGCCCGCAACACCCAACCGCTTCCTGTAGGAGCTGTGTGCTCTGCAGAGCCCGGTATTTACCTCCCCGGCAAATTCGGTGTCCGTATCGAGGATGTGGTCATCGTTACCGAGGATGGATGTGAGGATATTACTCACAGTCCCAAGGAACTGATCATTTTATAATATTTTTTCCGATAATCGTAATATATTTCGGATTAGGTCTTGCTTTTTTCGGAAATATAGAGTAAAATAAGTAAGCACTATGTATACTTTTCCCCAAGTGGGGAATAATAGGAGGACAAATAAATGATTTCAGCAGGCGATTTTAGAAATGGTATTACCTTCGAGATGGATGGTAAGGTCATGCAGATCATCGAGTTCCAGCATGTTAAGCCCGGCAAGGGTGCTGCTTTCGTCCGCGTCAAGATGCGTAACGTCATCACCGGCGGTGTAACCGAGACCACCTTCAACCCCAGCGACAAGTATCCCACCGCTTATGTCGAGCGCAAGAAGATGGAATACTCCTACCAGGATGGCAACCTGTACTATTTCATGGACAACGAGACCTACGAGATGGTCCCCATCGACGGCGAGACTCTAGACGGCAGCTTCAAGTTCGTTAAGGAGAATGACACCTGCACCGTTCTGTCCTACAAGGGCAACGTTTTCGGTGTTGAAGCTCCTAACTTCGTAGAGCTCGAGGTCACCAAGACCGAGCCCGGTCTGGCAGGCAACACTGCTACCAACACCCTCAAGCCCGCAACCGTAGAGACCGGTGCCGAGGTTAAGGTTCCTCTCTTCATCAACGAGGGCGACCGCATCCAGATCGACACCCGTACCGGCGAGTACCTGGGCCGCGCTAAGGGCTAATCTTCACAATTTATTGATCTTTCACATGAAAGGAGCCTCATTATGACACTCTCTGAAAAATCCGCATATCTCAAGGGTCTGCTGGACGGTCTCAACATCAGCAAGGAAACCGCCGAGGGCAAGATGATTGCCGGTATCGTAGATCTGCTGCAGGATGTAACCTCTACCATCGCTGACCTGGAAGAAAACGCTCTTGCTGTCTCTGACGAACTGGACGAGATCGAAGAGGATCTGGACGCTATCGAAGAATTCCTCATGGACGAGGATGACGACGAGGACGAGGATGACGACGAGGACGAGGATGAGGATTTCGAGTTCGTTGATGACGACGACGAGGATTTCGACTATGACGAGGACATTACCTACGAGGTAACCTGCCCCACCTGTGGTGAGGTCTTGGAGTTGGACGAGGATACCATCCTCGAAGAATCCATGCATTGCCCCAAGTGCAACGAGCTCCTCGAATTCGACTTTGACGAGGTCGACGAATAATTTTTACGCAACACCCGGAGCAGACCATACTCTGCTCCGGGTGTTTTGTCGTATGTTCATTAAAAGGGAGGAGACGGAAACGTCTCCTCCCTTGTGCGTTATGGAAGTTCTATTACTTTTTCTTGCTAAAGACCTTGTTTAAGAGCAAGATGCATACCATCATGATCACGATCACGATGAAGATTCCGCCCCACCCCTCTGCCATCAGAAGGAGAGACTCTGCAACCGTGGCCTGACGGTCGGGAATGGTCTTGGTGACCTCTTCAGCCAATTGAATCATCATAGGATCCATATTCATATCCTCCTATTAGCCAAATGTGTAAACCAGACCCATAATGAGTCCGCCTGCGATAACAGATGCAACCTGACCGGAAACATTGACACCAACGGTGTGCATCAGCAGGAAGTTGTTGGGATCCTCCTTGAGACCCATCTTGTGGATCACCCGGGAGGACATGGGGAATGCAGAGATACCTGCCGCACCGATCATGGGATTGAGCTTCTTGTCCTTAGGCAGGAACAGGTTGATGAACTTAGCAACCATAACACCACCGGCAGTGTCGAAGATGAATGCAACAAGGCCGAGACCCATAATGATCAGAGTATCAAGCTTGAGGAAATCGCTGTAACGCATGTTAGCGGCAATGGAAATGCCCAGGAACAGGGTAATGAGGTTGGCAAGCTGCTTCTGAGCAGTCTCGGACAGAGAATTCAGCACGCCGCACTCGCGGATCAAATTGCCGAACATGAGGAAGAAAATCAGAGATACTGCATTGGGAGCGAAGATGCCGGTAATCACAGTGATCACAACAGGGAACAGGATACGAGTGGTCTTGGATACCTCCTTAGCCTCATAGGGCATACGGATCAGTCGCTCCTTCTTGGTGGTCAGCATCTTAACAATGGGAGGCTGCACGATCGGCACCAGGGCCATATAGGAATAGGCAGCTACCGTAATGGCACCTATGTAAGCACTACCCAGCTTAGTTGCAACAACGATGGAAGTGGGACCGTCTGCGGCACCGATGATAGCAATAGAAGCTGCGTCACGGATGTCGAAGCCGAAAAGACTTGCCATAAAGAATGTAAAGAAAATGCCGAACTGCGCCGCCGCACCGAATATCATGAGCTTGGGATTAGACAGCAGGGGACCGAAGTCGATCATAGCACCGATACCGATGAACAGCAGGAGAGGGAATAGCTCGTTAGCGATACCGCTATTATACAGCAGCTCAATGACGCCCATATCTGCATTGGGCAGGTTCATGGCAATTGCGCCGAAGCCTATGGGAAGCAGGAGCGAAGGCTCCATGTCCTTGACAATCGCTAAGGTGATGAGAATGCCGCCCATGAGCCACATGAGCATCATCATCCATCCGTCAGCCTCTAAGAAGACCTTGACGTTTTCAAACAGTGTTTCCAAAAGGGTACCTCCTAATGATATATTATAGTGTTATAGCCCAGTGATTATAGCAGAAATCCCCATGCAATGCAAGGGGATTTCATGAATTTTACAAAGAAAACAGAAATTATCAGTTATCAATATCATCTAGATTGTCATCATCAACATCAGACATCAGCTCACCGAAGCGGACACGACGCTTGATCTTGGTCTCCTCAACATTGCTGTGAATGAGCTCCTTAACAGCAATGGGATCCTTGATGTTCTTGAGCACAACAGTAGGGGTGGATTTGTCCGAGGAGGACACGGTAATCGTACCAACACCGAAAAGGCGCTGCCACAGAGACCTCTTAACACTGATGTCACGAACGCGGTAGAGCAGAACCTCCTCATCCCGGACGCTAAGGAACCCAACAGAGAGGAATAGCCGATCCTCGCTGAGGGCATAGCGGGTAAAGCTAATGGGCATGCCCATATAGCGCTTGCGATCTGACCAGAAACAATCACCTGCAGTAAATGCCATAAGATGACCTCCTTATAGTTGATACTACTATTTTATAGGATTACGGAATAAATGTCAATAGAGGGAAGAAAAAAATGGAAAATATGATAAAACTATGATACAATTGGAATAGATAATACAGATGGGAGGGATTCTATGAAACTATTGATCGTTGAAGATGAGCACGCAATTGCCAATTTAATACACCTGAACCTGTCTGCCTGCGGTTATCGCTGTACGACTGTCATGGACGGTTTAGAAGCGGCAGACCTAATCGAATCGGAGCAATTTGATCTGATCCTGCTGGATATTATGCTCCCCGGTGCCGACGGATATGAGCTCATGGAGCAGATCCGTCCTACAGGCACTCCGGTAATCTTCATCACAGCTATGGGCAGTGTTAATGACAGGGTCAAGGGGCTCCGTGCAGGGGCAGATGATTATCTGGTCAAGCCCTTTGAGATCGTAGAGCTGATCGCTCGAGTAGAGAGTGTACTCAGACGTGCAGGCAAGACCGATGAACGTTATGTCATCGACGACGTGGTCATCGACCCCAAGTCCATGACCGTCCTCAAGGGTGGCGAGCCTGTCACCTTGACACACAAGGAATTCGATCTGCTGCTCCTATTTGTCCGCAACCGTAACATCGCCCTCTTCCGAGATACCATTTATGAACGGGTATGGGAGAGCGACTATATGGGCGACAGCAGAACCGTCGATCTCCATGTCCAGCGATTACGCAGGAAGCTTGGTTGGGAGAAGAAACTTGCCACCATCTATAAGGTAGGCTACAGGCTGGAGGTTCCAAATTGAAATTCACATGGAAGATGATCTGTCTCGTGGCTGTTCTCCTGGCAGTCTCTCTGTCTATGGGCGGATACAGCGTGATCCGCCGCAGCTTCCACTCCGGCTTAACCTCAGAGCTCTACGATGCACGGGAGGATATGCGGATGTTCAGTCTGGCTCTGCAGGCTGTATGTGCAGATTCCTTCCGCAGTGGTGACGAAATCACTGCGGTCAACGGGCTTCGCAGCTTCCTTTCCCGGGAAGATATGTCCAAGGAGCGTAGCTTCCATGTAACAACGGACGCCGATCGCGTTCTCCTCAGCAACCAGAAGGAGACTTTCCCCTTAGAATACGAGGCACAGATGGGTGTCATAGAAGTCCGTATCATGACACTGCATAAGCAGAAGTACGTTGTTGCATCCCAGAAGCTCTCTCTCTACGGCTATATGCTCTATTTGCAACGAAGCTGTGAGATCACCGAAGTCTACGACCGGGCAAGGGGAGAGTTGGCTTCCTATTACTGGATCATGCTGATCATTCTCGCACTGGGCGTCCTTGTGACCACTGTCCTGACGGTATACATGACACGACCGATCCGTGGGATCTCACGTGCAGCAATGCAATTTTCTAAAGGGAAATACGACAAGCGTGCCGAGGTTAGCAGTGACGACGAGTTAGGCAGGTTAGCTGTGGTCTTTAACCGCATGGCAGACAAGTTAGAGGAGCAGATCCTCAGCCTGGAGGATGCGGCACAGCGACAGAAGGACTTTACTGCCAGCTTTGCCCATGAGCTCAAGACCCCCTTGACATCTGTTATCGGCTATGCCGATACTCTCCGCAGTCGAGAACTCCCACGTGAGCTTCAGCTTGAAGTAGCTACCTATATTTTCTCTGAGGGCAAACGTCTGGAAGCCATGTCCCATGCGCTGTTGGATCTATTCGCTCTCGAGGAAGAAGCCCCTCGTTTCCGCACCGTATCTGCCAAGGCCCTTCTGGAGGACACAGTAGATCGTTGCTCATACCTATTAAAGGAGAAGAATATCAAGGCGGAATTGTTTATCCGGGATCAAACCATCAAGGTCGTCCCTGAATTGATCCAGACCTTACTCTACAATCTGATAGATAATGCCCGCAAGGCATCCGAGAACCATAGCGTGATCCGCATCCGTGCTACCGCCAATGACGACGGCTTCCTTTTCTCTGTTCTGGATTACGGCAGGGGGATCCCGGAGGAGGCTCTCAGCCGATTAACCGAGCCCTTCTATATGGTCAACAAATCCCGTTCCCGTGCCCAGGGCGGTGCAGGCTTAGGCTTGGCTCTGTGTCAGAAGATCGCAGAGCTTCACCATAGCTCCCTATCCTTTTCCAGCGAGGTGGGCAAGGGAACCTGCGTATCATTCCAATTAGGAAAGGAGTTTATCCTATGGGAAAACGATGGATCTGGCTCTTGATCGTCCTTACGGTTCTGCTGTTGGCATTCCTGTTCCCCAGGGTCATGCTCCTCATAATGGAGAAGGATATTGAGAAGCAAGTCATTACCTATGGTACAGGGACCCTACTGAATTTCGATGCCATGACCCTGGGTGAGAAGCAATCCCTCCTATCCGATCCCGACATGACCGTGATCCAAGAGGGCATTCCCCGCGAGGATGTGGAGGAGCTCCGTTCCACCCTCCGTCATGAGATACAGCTCCTGGGGGAGTGCGGTGCCATACCGGTCTGCGTATATGATACCCTATGGGCATCCCTCTCTAATGGAGATCTCAAAGCCTGCAAGGCATATGATCCCAACGGCAAGAACCTATTCTATTTCTACGCATTAGAGGCTAACGGTTCCTTCATTCGCATGGATCACGAAACAAGCAAGATTCTCTCCATCGGAGCCTTTGCAGCAGACGCAATGGATTCAGATGATGGCTCCTGCGAGGTACATCTACGTTCCTGGGCAGAATATTTCGGCATGAGCGTCAATGATTTGGTCGTTACTTCACCGGACGACGTCTCCGGATCCTCCGGTGCTCACGCAAGCTGCAAGCTGTCAGGCAGTGCCAATTCCTCCTGTTACTATGCTGTGTCCGTTGATCCCGACAGTAGGTATTGGGAATGCGGGTCCATCCTGTTACCTTCCTCCGATTGATACTACTTATGCTCCACTATTATAAGCTCCCCTCAGCGTTGCAGAATAACGCTGAGGGGAGCTGCGTATAGATTCGTAATACTACTTGACTACGTTAAAACCGTGTTAGGAATTGAAGAACGCCAATGCCGTATCAGAATATGCCATCATTGCCTTACACAGTGCAAGAAGTGTCCCGGTACGGTTATAGCCGTAGGATTCTACACTGTATTCCATAGTCTGGGATACACGCGTATTACCCTGGTAAACCGCCGCAGACAGGACCTGACGGAGCTCCGCAGCCAATAGACTGTCAAAATCGAAGCAATACCATCCTGCTGTATTGCCATAGGGCTGAGGATCTCTGAGGATCACGGTTTGAGATTTCCCGGTATAGTCCAGATATTGGATCCGTAGACTCAGATCATTGATCGATCCCGTATATAGCCCGGTATTGATGACATACTTCACCGTGATCTTGGAATCCAGGATCAGAGCCTTACCCTGCCACAGTACAGTAGGATTGGCAAGATCGCTGAGTGTGCGGTTATGGTTGGTAAAGGTAATGGTGCTGATATCTGTCAGATATGCTCTATGGGCGGTAGTCATCCCTGCATCTGCATAGGCATTGGTGCGGTAATTCTTATATACCTGGGCGGCAGTACCGTACTGGAGCAGATTGGCGCACAGACGGTTCAGACTTTCCTTCGTGGTAGTCTTGTTGAGCTGGGCATAGGCATACTCGGCTACGCTGTAGTAATCCGTATTGGAGATGTACTCCGCTCCACCCTTAGTCATGTGGAGCACAGCCTGGACCTCGTCACCGATCTGGATAGCAGTCATACCGGTCAGTGTGAAATAGTAATACATCCCGTTCAGAACAGGCTTGATCTGTACCGTACGATAGCTCTCCAAGGAATTACCTGTATATACAGGCACTCGAACCTCTAAATAATAGCTGTCATAGCTTGTCAGCAGGTCTGTCCGTACTGCAAAATTAATGGAAATATCACTTGCCAGATTCAGATTATGGTTAATAAGGATCGTGGTATCTACTGCTGCATGACCTGCACCGCAGGAGGTACACACTCCGTTTACATAGCTATGTCCCGTTGCTGCAACGGGTACCGAATAGAAGTCACCGCAAGCACTGCAGGTAAACTCCTCCATACCCTCTGTTGTACAGGTGGGAGGCGTAACTGTTTTGTTGTAGCTGTGGCCGGCAGGGGGGATCAGAATATCCTGCTGGGTAATACTGTTCTTGCCCTGTGCATCGGAGAACAGCTTGTGACAGCGATTGCAGTAATAGTGGGCAATGGCACCGCTTTCTGTGCAGGAAGGCTTGATTTCTTTCGTAAACTGGACATCGTGACCTAAGGCAGGTGCAGTCAGATCTTCCTTTGCTATGGTCTCTGTGGAGTCACTGTCAGAATAGTAGATATCGCAGATTGCGCAATAGTAATAGGCATACACACCTGTAGAGGTACAGGTCGCTTCTTTTACCGGACTGTAGCTTAGAGTATGATTGAGGGAAGGGATCACAGTATCGATCAAGTGGATCTGATTCTGGCATGCCTCATCCGAGAAGATAGCGTTACACTCCTCACAGGTGTAGTAGGTAATATTACCCTCATGGGCACAGGTCGCAGGGGAGGCAGGTGTCTCAACCAGATCATGTCCCAGAGCGGGAATGGTCAAATCGGTCAGTGCGACCTGCTTCGTTGCCTTTTCATCCAGGAAATAGGCACCACAGCCCTTACAATGGTAATGCGCCATCATACCCTCAGTACCGCAGGTAGCAGCCAGACCGCCAACTGCGTATACTGTATGACCGATAGCCGGAACAATAATATCTGATGCCTTCAGTGCATTGATACACAGGGTATCTCCGAACAGTCCGTTGCAGTTGGTACATACATAGTGGGGGATACGACCATCTGTCTTACAGCCTGCGGGAATGCCCTCTACATAGCTGGAATTATGCCCTGTAGCCTCTACAGTCTCGCTCTTGATCGTGCCGCCGCAATCCTTGCAGATCACGGTCATAAGTCCATTCTGAGTGCAGGTGGCAGGGGTCAGATTTGTATAGGTATTGGTATGGGGACATTCGGGATCTGCAATGGCACCGCTCTTGAAGAGGTAGAACCGGTAGGAGCTGGTCTTAGCGGAGGAGTTACAGCGGAAGCAGGGATTGCCATTACTGTCTACTGTGGCCAGATCATCTCTTAACCCCAGATAACGGGTATCTGCATTTAGGGTAAATGCACCATCAACATAGGTTGCCGTCCAGGATGTAGCAATATCTTCGCCGTAATACAGGTTGTTGGAGGAATGGTACAGCACACTTCCGTCAGAGCCGGACAGGGTAAAGCCGTTGCTGTCACCGCTGAGCTCCCAGATCATCAGGTCGTTGGTAACGGTCATGGTCTGAGGGATCCCACTAAGCTTTAAGCCCTCAGCCATAACATAGGAGGTGCTGTGCATCTGTCTGATCATGGCATAGTAGGGATAGCTGCCGGGATTGGCACCGCCGGGTGCTACCACCAGGACATACTTACCATCGGTGATCTGATTGGCTGCAGTGATCAGTTGGAATTCCCCTGTAGAGCCGGAGCCGCTTGTCCATCCGCACAGACGGCATTTCCCGGAGGATAGGGAGCAAGCCTCTACACTGTTCAGATTACACGCAGAGCACCGGACCGTATGAGTTCCGTCTCCCTTGGGGCTATAGCGATAGCTGTGACCCGTAGCAGGCAGATTCGTAGTGCTCAGAGTAACGCCGCACTTCTTGCAGGTCACGGTCTGCTTACCGGGGGTAGTGCAGGTAGCAGGAGTCGTCGCGGTGGTTGTACTGCTGTGATCACAGGCTGTGGCAGTACCGCCGACAGCAAGGATCTCCACATCGAAATACTCTGCAGAGCCGGCCTTGCAATTGCTCAGTGCATAGCCGCCGAACTGGTTGTAGTCCTTGGCTCTGAATACCACACCACGGGTATTGGTTCCCACAGATGCGATCCGCCAGGATCCATTGATACCTTGGGATACTGTCCATGTATAGGCTGTAGTGGCAGCACCTAAATTGGTACTGCTGCTATAGGTGAGGTAATGGGTGTCGTTCTGAATGGTGTAGCTTCCGCCGGAATAGGTCAATGTCACAGCATAGCCCGCTGCTGCACTCTCTGATACAGTGCCATTGGAAACCGCTATAGGTGTACCGGAGATCTTAGCCGAGAAGCTGTTGCTCATGGCATAATACACCCCATCTACCAGTGCCGCAATGACATACTTGCCGCTTTTGCCTACAGAGAAGGCAGAGCTACTGCGCACTGCGTCTGCAGTGGTGACTCCGTCATGGATGTGGGTAGCAGATGCCATAGGGAATAACCCCAGGAGCATGCAAACCGACAGGAGTAATGCGACCATTTTCTTAACAGGTGTTTTCATACGGTGTGCCTCATTTCTTAAGATTGGCTCATACAGAAACCAAGTATATTTTATCATAATTTACAGAAAAGTAAAGGATATCTTTCCATTCTATGCAAAAATATTCCTCCTCTACAAAATCAAAAATCCCTATGGAAATCCTTTCTGTCCTGTGGTATAATGAACCTGCTCAAACCCACTATTATACTGAATTACAGAGGTGTTATTACATGATTGATAAAGAAGTATCCGAGCTCCGCCGCCGATTCCGTGCGGACTATAACAATATATCTCGCATCCGCGGATGTTACGTCAGCTCCAATGGCGAGATCATCTCCACCTTTCACGAGTCTCTGGGGATCCTGGGTCAGGAGGAGCAGGAGAAGTACCTGACCCTCCTTAAGAAAGCCATTTCCGGCTCCATGGGCAAGACCCTCAATGATATCGTGTTTTCTACCGGTCAGGTATTGGATTCCGATGAGCATCGCCTATTGACCAAGCTGCGCACCTCCTGTTTGGAGGACGATGAGGCTGTACAGACTCTCTTCGATCTCATTACCAAGTCCCTCCACATGGCAGAGAATTATCTCATCCTCCTGGCATCGGACACCTATGACGTTCCCTTTAAGGGCAAGGACGGGGAGACCTTTGACGATGCAGGAGATTCGGTACATAGCTACATTATCTGCAGTATCTGCCCCGTTAAGGAATCCAAGCCTGCCCTGCGGTATCAGCCCTCCGAGGGACTGTTTCGCAATCGGTCTGCCGATTGGGTGGTAGGATCTCCCGAGCTGGGCTTTGCATTCCCGGCATTTGATGACCGACGTACCAATATTTACGGTGCGCTCTATTACGTCCGTAGCAAGGATACCAGCTACGAGGAATTTGTAGACGCAGTCTTCCACACAGAGCCTCCCATGCCCCTCACCCTCCAGAAGGAGTCCTTCCGTGATGTGCTCACAGAGTCCCTGCAGGAGGAGTGCAGCCCCCGGGTCGTACAGACCGTACATGATACTGTCCGTTCCATGGTCCAGACCCACAAGGAGAGCAAAGTCGCAGAGCCTCTGCAGGTATCCCGTTTTGATGTAGCCTCAGTATTGCAGGATTGCGGTGTCTCTGACGAGAAGATGTCTGCTTTTAATGTCAAATACGACCTGGCATTCGGTGACCACACAGCACTACCTCCTCAGAATCTCGTCAATTCCAAGGAGCTGTGCTACGAGACTCCCGATGTAATCGTTAAGGTCGACCCTGAACGGGCTGATCTGATCCACACCCGGGTGATCAACGGCACCAAGTATCTGCTCATTAACATTGATGCAGGGGTCGAGCTGAACGGCATCCCTGTACAGATCGAGGAATAGCCCTATGGTCGTTACACAGCCGGATTATTATGATTCCTTTGCCTGCATAGCAGGTGATTGCCCCGATTCCTGCTGTATCGGATGGCAGGTCATTCCCGATCGGGAGCATTTGGAATTTTATCAACAATTACAGACTCCTTTAGGGGAACAAATTCGCCGTGGGATCGTCAATATAGATGGGGAGCCAACCTTCGCACTGTGCAATGGTCGCTGCTGTATGCTCCGTGACGATGGTCTGTGCAAGATCCAGTATGCCCTGGGGGAGGATGCCCTTTCCCATGTTTGCGGATTCTATCCCCGTTTTGTCACAGAATTAGGACTGATACGGGAGCAGGGGCTGTCCATCTCCTGTCCCGAGGTTGCCCGCATCATTCTGACTCGGCAAGAGCCCTTCTCCCTTAAGACCTATACCACAGACGAGCCCTTACAGTATTACCATGACATTGAGCCGGAGCGACTCCTCTCCATCCGTCAAGGCAGGGACAGAGCCCTGTCTATCATAGCAGATCCCACCGTCCCTATAGGTAACCGCATGGCGCAGATCTTGCAGCTTGCACTGCAGGTGGACGAGGTCGACACAGCGGATCCGTCCTATGTTGTTTCCGATGTGAGCTACGAGAACTTCCGCAGGGAGCTTTATAATCTCTTCCTCTCCCTGGAACGGCTCCGCTTGGATTGGACCCGGATTCTGCAACAGGGTCTGCAAGGCGCACCTCTCACTACCCTCAGCAACGACAGCTGTTGGAGCCGGCTACTGTCCTATTTCTTATTTAAGTATTCTCTCCGTTCTGCCATGGATGAGACCTTCCTGGAATCCGTCACCATAGGGATCCTCAGTGTTATCTTATTGCAGGAGCTGTACCAACAGGGGAGAGGGGATCTGGTATTCCTGACCCAGCTTTATGCCAAGGAGACCGAGCACAATGACGATAATCTACTGGCCTTGTTAGAGGCCGTTGCAGAGCGTCCCGCTTTCTCTCCCACCTTCCTTGCAGAGCTCCTTACTCATTTATCCTAATGCGAAAGCCGGTGCATTTCTACCCATGAACCTACGCAGAATTGTCTCGCGGATCTTATGGATCCTTCTGTTCTTCCTGTGCCTTCTTGCCCTGTTCTCCGCTGTGTGGTATTCACGGAAATACGGTGATACAGGCTTCATGTCCATTATTTCTACCTTCCTTTCTCCTTGGACTGGCTGTGCCAATTCTTTAAAGGAGAGTTATATTCTCTATGCTCTCCTCCCCGCATTAACTGTTACAGCCATTGTCGCCGTCTTCCTGTTCTATCGCAGCGACCCACTCCTCAAACTTAAAGGGCTTTGCCTATACCCCCTTAGCGACAGAGCATCCGGCTACGTCGCTCTCATTGCCTCCTTGACCTGCCTCATCACAGCGGCGTGTATGGTTCATTTCCCCACCTATGTATATGACACCCTGCTGACCCACAGCACCCTGTATGAAGAAGAATATGTGGATCCCGAGCAGGTACAGATCACCTTCCCGGAACAGAAGCGGAATCTGATCTATATTTACCTGGAATCTATGGAGACCAGCTTCCTGTCTCGTGAGCAGGGCGGTGGCTGTGATACGGATCTGATCCCTGAGCTTTATGCTCTTGCCTCCGAGAATATCAATTTCTCCCATTCCACGGGCATAGGCGGCTATCCCCGTGTGACTCACGCTACCTGGACTTCTGCCGCTATGGTATCTCATACTGCCGGTGTACCCCTTACCATCGACATTGCCAAGATCGATCTTGCTAACTTTACCGGCTACCTCCCCGGTGCCGTGACACTACAGGACATTCTCCATGACGAGGGCTACTACCAGACGCTCATGGTCGGCTCCGATGCCTCCTTCGGCGGTCGCAAGGAGTATTACCTCCAGCACGGCGCAGACCGTGTCTATGATCTCTATACCGCACGTCAAGACGGGTTGATCCCATCTGATTACATGGTATGGTGGGGTTTCGAGGACAGCAAGCTCTTTGACTACGCCAAGTCCGAGCTGACGCGGATCGCAGCAGGGGAGCAACCCTTTGCATTCACCCTCCTCACCGTAGACACCCACCATGTAGACGGATATGCCTGCAGTAGCTGTACTACGGATCATGCAGAGCAATATGCCAATGTCCTTTCCTGCTCCTCTCGACAGGTGGCCTCCTTTGTGCAGTGGCTCAAGGAGCAGCCTTTCTATGACAATACCACTGTCATCATCACCGGGGACCACCCCAGTATGGATCAGCAGTTCTTCGTCCGCAATGTAGATCGGGACTATGAGCGCCATGTCTATAATTGCTTCCTAAACTGCCCCATAGATCCGATCCGGGGCAAGGATCGCACCTTTACCCCCATGGATATGTTCCCCACAGCCCTTGCTGCCCTGGGCTGCGAGATCGAAGGAGACCGCTTAGGCTTAGGGACCAATCTGTTTTCCCACAGATCCACCCTGGCAGAGCGACTGACCCTCCCTGTCTTAAATCGCGAGCTGTCCAAACGATCCCAATACTATACCGACGAGCTAATCACCGATCCTACAGCACCGTAAGGATCCATACAGAAAGGGGAGAACCCTATGAGCAGACGTGTATCTACCCGAACAGTGGGATGGCTATATAGCTTTATCCATTTCTCTGTAGAGGTGTGTTGCTTCTATTTCCTATTTTCACGACTCCCATCCTCTGCGCTGTGGGTGGTGTATGCCTTCCTCTTTGATGCCCTTGCCTTTGTGCCCCAGTGCTTTATCGGTCTGTGGGTGGATGCCATAGGACGGGAGACTCTGGGCATTTGGGGTGCGATCCTTTTGATCCTCGCCCTGTGCATTCCGTGGAACATTCCTGCTTTCCTGCTTCTGACCCTTGGCAATGCTATGGTTCATATATCCGGTGCCAAGCATACCCTCAGCTCCTCAGAGGGCAGGATCTCTCCCTGTAGCGCATTCGTTGCAGGTGGCTCCTTCGGTGTGATCACAGGACAGCTCCTGGGAGCAGTGGGAGACTCCTTCCTGTGGATCCCTCTTGTATGTATGCTGTTGTCCCTGGGTATGTGCATCTACATTTTCCGCTGTCACAACCTTGAGAAAGGGGAGTTCTGTTCCTTCCACGTCAGTTCAGACACACTGCCCCTTGGTTGGATTGTCCTTCTTGCGTTCCTATCTGCCGCCATTCGTGCTTATGTAGCATATGCGATCCCCATTGCATGGAAGAAGGAGACGATCCACGGCATTTTCCTCTTCTGCTCTATGGGCATCGGCAAGTATTTAGGCGGTGTTCTCTGTGATCGGATAGGCTATCAGAGGACCGCTACTCTCAGCCTTTTGATATCCCTACCTTTTCTGCTTTTCGGTAATCGTCTCATGGCGGTTTCCCTCATCGGTGTGGGGCTGTTCAGCATGACCATGCCTGTTACTGTAGCCATTTTAGCTTCTACCTTTCCTAAGAACCCTGCCTTCGCCTTCGGTATCACCACCGTAGCCCTGTTTGTAGGTACTGCCCCTGCCTTCTTTATCCGTCCCGAGGGACTCCTTGTGAATCAGATCATTGTTCTGATCCTGGGGCTTCTCGCAGCAATCAGCCTAAAGCTGTCCCTTAAAAGGAGGTGTTAACATGCTCCACTTGCTCTGTGATGTCGTAGTTGGACCTATGATCGCATTCGGTATATTTATGCTACTTGCCGTGGCTGCCGTAGCTGTCCTTGTGATCGTTGCCATAGTTGTGATCATACGCAAGGTGATCCGCAACAAGAAGGCCAAGAGCCAAGATGATATCCCATTCCGGGATAAAACTTAAACTTTGGAGGTATTTATCATGCTACATCCGTTTTTTGATGTCATCATCCCCGGGGAGGAATATCTCGGTCCCCCTCCCAAGTCCCCTCCGCTGTATCTCATTGTCCTGCTGATCCTGGTGTTAGGGCTGTCGTTCTACTTCATCTGCCGCACGATCAAGAAGAGCAAGATCAACAACGCCCCCGAAGAACCTTCCGCTTCTACTGAGCCGGACGAGACAGAATGACGACCCTGCTGTACCGCCTGCTTTCAGCCCTCCTGTTGACCATAGCGGTTGAGAGCATACCCTTGCTGTTCTGCAAACCTCGGAAGGATTGGCTCATTGCAGGGCTCCTGTGTAACTGTGCCACCAATCCTGTCTTAAACATCATCCGCATTGTGTTCTATTCCTTGTGGCAGAATCACATGGCCTTGCTCTGTTTGACCGTCGTCTTAGAGCTATCAGTTGTGATTGTAGAAGCATGGCTGTACCGTCTGCTTACGGATGGCTCCCGTCCTCGGTGCTTCACCCTGTCGCTGATATGCAACTGTCTGTCCGTCCTTGCAGGACTCCTGCTCTTTCCATAAACAAAACGATCCCAACATTGGCTGTTGGGATCGTTTTTCCTTATATTACATTATGGCCTGCGGAAGAAGCAAAGAACCGTGAGACCTCATTGCGCAGATTTCTATAAGCCGTTTCTTTCACCATACCGGCCTCCTTCGTCATATCATCAGGCAGAATACCGTAGTAGGCTGTTACGCCTTCTTTTAGGCACACTTCCGCATTCTGTCCGATACAGCCTGCGAAGGCAATGACCTCTTTTCCATGCTTTTTGCCGAGCTGTGCAATATGGATTGGACCCTTGCCCATAGCCGTCTGACCGTCCAGACAGCCTTCTCCCGTGATCACCACATCACATTCAGTGATTTTTCTCTCCAGATCACAGACCTCTGCAACGATCCTTGCCCCCGGCTCCAAGCTGCCACCTAAGAAGGTAGCAAAGGCAAAGCCCATCCCCCCTGCGGCACCGCCTCCGGGCAGCATAGGCTCTGCGGCAGGGTAGTAGTGCTTTACTACCCTTGCATAGTTCTCCATCCATTGATCCATATCCGCAACAGATTGGGCAGTTGCTCCCTTTTGCGGACCGAAAATCGCAGAGCAGCCCTTGACTCCCAACAAGGGGTTCTTAACATCACAGGCAACACGGAATCTGCATTGCTTTAACTCCGCTCTCACACAGCTATAGTCTATGTTGCAGAGCTCCTTTAAGCCCGCTGCACCGGTTGCAATAGGTAGTCCATACCGATCCGTGAATTGCCAGCCCAATGCCGTCAGCATTCCCACGCCGCCGTCATTGGTTCCGCTGCCGCCCAGCCCGATGATAAACTCTCTGCACCCTTTTCCCACTGCGTCAAGGATCAGCTCTCCCACACCGTAGGTCGTGGTATAGAGGGGATCTCGCTTCTCCACGGGGATCAAGGTCAAGCCTGCCGCCTCCGCTATTTCTATAACCCCGATCCCATTGGATAGGATCCCATATTTAGCAGATACAGTCTCTCCCGCAGGCCCTAATACAGACAGCCTCTCGATCCCTCCGCCTCCGTTACAGCACAGGGCATCTACCGTTCCTTCTCCTCCGTCAGCGAGAGGGGAGATGTCTACCTCTGCATGGGGAAATGCCTGCAGTATGCCTTCTTTCACTGCCTGTCCTGCCTCTATAGAGGTTAGACTCCCTTTAAAGGAGTCCATAGCAACCAAGACTCTCATACCGTAGCTTCTCTCCCTATGATCTCAGACCCACATAGCCTGTTTCATTGATAATATACTGTCCCTCTTCCGACAGGATCCAATCCAATAACTGCTTTACAGATGCCTTGGGATTCCCTTCATAAGTCACTGCGTAGACCGGTGCAATCACAGGATACGTACCGTTTTGAATATTCTCTACAGTAGGCGCAATACCGTCAATGGCGATCAGCTTAATATCCGAATTTTTGATCATGCCTTCTACATAGAAGCGGAAGGAAAAACCGATAGAAGTGGACTGATTCTTATAATCCGCCACCTGCTCGATGATTTCACCCATCCCTCCCACGGTAGTTTCCGTATCGGGCTCTATAATTGGCGTGTCACCCATGAAGCGGATGAGCATACTCTGACTGCCACTGTTCGCCGGTCGTTGGAAGGGGACAATCTTCTCGTCCTCGCCACCCACCTGACTCCAGTTGGTAATCGTCCCGGAGTAGATCCCTCGGATCTGCTCAACGGTTAGGTTGTCAATGGGATTGTCCTTATGGACGAAGAACACGAAGGCTTCCGATCCGATCCGGGTATACTCGAATACGGTCCCCATTTCTTCTCCATAGGCAATCTGTTCCTTAGAAGGTGCCGCACCGATGAACACATCTGTTTTCTTTTCTGCCAGTTTTCTGTAGCCGCCTACAGTATTGTTGTATTCAAACACATCGTCATATAGCTCTGTATTCTCCGGATACACCCCATGGACAAAGGCAGAGTAAACAGGGAAGGCCGCTGTTGCCCCGTCGATCACAGGGAGCTCCTCCTTAGGGAGCTGAGAGAAATCCAACAGCTTGCTGTCTATCTTTACGATCTTTGAGTCCTCACGGAAGGGCAAATATTCATATGTATTGATGTTAGGTGTCACATCAATGGTAATGGAATCCTTGTAGGCATTGATACCTATCTGGACCCCAACAAGTGCAATAAAGCAAATAACATAACCCACATAGATCTTATGGAACACGGTTTTCTTCTTCATGCATACAAACAAGATCAGTGGCCAAATCAAGCATGTGCTGGCGATCTTCGTAATCGTCCAGAATCCACCAAAACTCAGCATTATGTACCCTATAAGCCAACCATATACCGTAGCAAATGATAGGAGCACTATTAAGATCGCTTTTCCTATATCAGAATAATGTTTCATATGATCGCTCCTCCACTACAATAGCATTAAAAAACGGTAATTTTATTTGATCTTATAAAGAAGAAGTTTTCCATATCCTTCTTAGCTTCCGTGCTGACCCTTACAGATGGGCGGAACAATTTTCCGTCAAATTCCAGTTTTAGGGGCTTGGTAATGCTCTTCATTCTATTCACAATCGTTTCATATGTACTATAATCGTCCAGCTTTTTCTGCTCCACAAATCCCTCCGGATGTTTGGGGTTGTTTGGATCAAAATAGACCTTGGGTGGGAATTTTAGCCGCACCCCACATACATTTTGAGGAAACTGTTCAGTTCCATAACAGGTCCATAGCTTTCCCTCATAGTAGAGGAAGCAAAAAATATCCATATCAACACAAGGCTCATAAAAACTCGGCACACTCAGCCTGTTCGTAGGCTGATAAACGCAATTTTCAAGATGATCCGTAATTCCGGTACGCAGAGATACAAGCTCATAATCTGCTTTCCAGTTGAGCCGAGCTCCCGATTTTAGCTTTTGATACAGCACCTCATAAGCGTCAAAAAATACATTGGGATCGGTTTCTATATAGTCCCTCTTTACGCCCGTGCTGGTTACCACATGGTGAAAACCCTCCAAGATCCATCGAAGTTCCCTGGGAGTTACTACAACTAAATGCTTTTTCTTAGACAGCTCGGAACAATAGAAATAATCTGACATATTGTCCTGCCTCCTATCTTTTCTGCATCAGCACCAAGGATCAATAAGTGCTTTGCACCTTTATGGCCATCTTACGGATGGACTGTATCTTCAAACAGTCGGAACCATTCCATAGGAAGGACGTATTCTACATGCTCAAATCTCACGGAATATGCCATATCGTTAAAGGAATCGATGCTCATCGGAACAGCTATATTCGGCTCTTCTGCAAAAAATCCGTAAATCGTGGAATGATAGTAGCAATTATCGAGAAATCCATCCGGCTTTGTGATCATATCGTACAAACCGGCCTCACGGGGTCCCTGCTGAGAGCGAACTTCGGACAGGAAATCCGCAATTACGGTCTTATCCGTGATCCCTCCGCCGCAGGAAACATGGCTCCGATCTATCCTAAAATAAGCGTTAGGGATCATTTCCAGCCGGACACACCGATCGATGGAATAGTCCAATTCCGGCAGATCTGCTCTGCGGTAAATCGCATACCACTCGCTGTCCGCCGGCTTCCGAAAAAAGATATTACGACTTTCATCGCCCTGAATGGAATAGACCCCCGGCGTATAGCTACCGCCCCACATGATGTCATTCTCTTCATCAGCGACCGTGCCTTCCTTTACAAGATCCCCAACGAAATACAAGATCCCCTCATTGGCCAAAAATTTGTACGCAACCCCGGTAGGATCCACCAGTAGCCCGTCCTCTGTCATGGTAAACTGTTCCTGTATATCCTTTACCTCAATCTGCACAAGATACTCATTAGGATCTGTGGACGTGCTCTCCGACAGGGCAGGATCCATGAACCTACAGGCAGTACACCATGCGCATACCATCAGAATCACAATGAGATAAAGGAACGATTTCAAAAAAAATCTGGCATTCATTTCAAAATTCCCCTTTTTCTTTAAATATACTACAGGATTCATATAATGTCAACGAAAAAACTTGACACTATGGGAGCGAAATGATATATTAATGAGAGAAATTCCGCAACAATGAGGTAATACAAATGCGAACGCTATTTTACATCGACACCAAGGACTACAACCCTAACGGAACCGTCCATATACGGCCCTCTGTCCGTGGCATCATCGTCCGTAATGGCAAGGTCGCTATGGTCCATAGTCAGAAGTACAATTATTACAAATTCCCCGGCGGTGGCTTGGAGCCGGGCGAGACCCACGAGCAGGCACTGATCCGCGAGGTCGCAGAGGAGACCGGCTTGGTAGTCATTCCCGACTCTATTCACGAATACGGCATGGTCCATCGCAAGCAGCGGGACCACATTGCGGATATCTTTATCCAGGATAACTTCTACTATCTCTGTGATGCCGAGAGGGAAGTAACCCCCCAGCATCTGGACGACTACGAGGAAGAGGAGTCCTTTACCCTTGCCTTCGTAGACCCTCATTATGCTATCCGTATCAACAAGGAGATCGACCACGGCCCCAAGAGCACCACCATGATCACCCGTGACGCACGGATCCTGGAGCTCCTTATATCCGAAGGGGTTCTGTAATAATTATAGAGGCTACCTCGCCATGGCGAGGTAGCCTCTGCTTATTATCTACTGAGCAATAAGCTGTTCCCGTGGAAATTACTTGCTGAAATAGTTACGTGCCCCGTCTGAATATGCCATCAGCGCACGGCACAGCACCAGAAGATCCCCGGTCTTATTGTTCCCGTAAGTATCGGGACTATATTGCAGGGTAGGAGATACCTGCTTGCTCCCTGCATAAACAGCGGCAGAAACCACCGTGCGGAGCTCTGCGGCTCGCAGTCCGTCAAAATCGAAGGAATAGTAGTGCAATTGCTCATTGTACAGCTCCGCACCCGTCAGAGTCACCGTAACACCCTCACCCTCCAAATTGGTATAGGCCACACGGATAGATAACTCCGAGACATCACCGCTATAGCCCGTAGGATTGATGATAAATCGGAGCGTTACCTTGGAATCCAGGATCAGTGCCTTGCCGCCCCATGTAACAGTGGGGTTAGTCAGATCGTTCAGCGTCGTATTGTGATTGCCGAATTCGACACTGTTCAGATCCGTAAGCATTGCCCTATGGGTGTCTGTCATAGCGGCATCCACCAAGGCATTGGTTCGGTACCCCTTAAAGATCTGCGCCTTTGCACCGTAACGGAGGAGCTCTGCACACAGAGTCTTCAGTTCCTGTGCCACAGTATCCTTGGCGAGCTGGTTGTAAGCATACATACCGATACTGTAGCTGTCGATCTGCGAAACGTAGGTCTTACCGTCCTTGTTTGCATAGATCCTTGCCTCGATGATATCGTTCATCCGGGTAGCAGTCAAGCCATCCATAGTGAAGTAATAGAAGTAGCCGTCAAGAACAGGATCGATCGCCACAGTCTCTGTGCCGATCATGGCATCCCCTTCATAGGTGGGGATCTCACACTCCAGACGGAAGTCGGAATATCCATCCAGCTCGGAGGTAAGAACCAAATAGTTGATAGAGATATCACTTGCCAAGTTTAGAGAGTGGTTGATTTTCACTTCAAAGGTCTCTGCAGAATCATGATTGCCTGCCACGGGCAGGAACTCCACGTCGTAGTATTCTGCACCGCTTTCCTTGATATTGCTCAGAGCATAACCGCCAAACTGGTTGTAGGTCTTGGCTCTGAATACCAGTCCACGGGTTTCCGTTTCTGCAGAAGCCACACGCCAGCTACCTTTTACGCCCGGGCTGACAGTCCACAGATATTCCGAAGTGCTCTTTCCCAGATTGGTAGAGGAGCCGTATTTCAGATAATTGCCTGCTCCGTCATCAATGGTCCAGCTCCCATCCACTGCCCTCAAATTCACAACATAGCCCTCTGCATCCCGGGCCGCAACCTTGCCGTCCATAACAGGGATCTCCGAACCGGGGATCTTGCTGCCGAAGATGTTGGACATCGCATAGTACGTACCGTCTACATTTGCGGCGACTACATACTGCCCGTCTGATAATTCCGTTACGGGGATCTCGGGAGCTTCCGGCTCCTCGGGGAACACACCGTCCACAGGTAGGAGCTCTACATCATAGTATTGGGTGCTTGTAACAGTAGCATTGCTCAAGGCATAGGCACCGAATTGGTTGTAGTCCTTTGTCCTGTACAACAGACCACGACCATCGGTCTGGGAAATGACCCGTCTGGAACCGTTTACCCCGTTTTCAATGCTCCAAACATAAGGAGTATCGGATTTACCCAAATTGGTAGAGGATGCATACTTCAGGTAGTTGCCCTCACCGTCATCAATGGTCCATCCCCCCTCCGCGGAGCGGAGATCTACAACATAGCCTATTGCATCCTCTGCCGCAACCTTACCATCGGTAACAGGAATGATAACACCCGGGATTTTCTTGTCGAATGTATGGGACATGGCATAATATACACCGTCCACCTTTGCTGCGATAACATATTTTCCTTCCTTTAGCTCCTCCAAAGGTTCTTGGATCTCCGGCACATAGCCGCAGAGGGGGCAGCTCCCGTCTACCGTCACACAGTCCTCGGTATCATACAGACCGCAGCGGGCACAGGAAATGTCATGGGTCCCGTTTTCACAGGAAGTATAGATATAGCTATGACCATATGCAAGGATCACGCTACCGGTAGTCAGGAGCTGACCGCAATCGGAGCATAGGATATCACCTGTATATCCGTCGGCGTCACAGGCAACTTCCATCTGCCCACTGACAAAGGTCTTAGAATGCAGACACTGTGTCTCCTTCTCGCCCTGCCTGTAGAGGAATATCTTATAGGTACCTGTGGAGGTATTATCCACACAGCCGAACAGGGGACCATCTCCACCGGTTTTGCCGATAGTATTCAGATCCACACGGAGAGAGAGGTAGTAAGTATTGTTCTCACGGATGGCAAAATGTCCTTCCGAGGTGCTGTAATCCGGTACCCAAACTGTAGCCCCTTCCTTCGACAGATAGGTATCCCGCCAATTGTGATTCAGAGTATTGCCGCAAGCATCCCCGATCACAAGGCCGGATGCATCCCCGTTAAAATTCCATACCATAGAAGGGAGCTGCTCCGGTGCCAGAGTGATCTCCTCCGGCAGGGAGGGGAATGCCATGCCCTTACTCTCCAGTGCATTGAACCCCCGGTCCGGATATACCGTGGCCGCATAATAGGGGAAACTGCCGGGATATGCACCCGCCCCCTTGATCAACATCAAATATTTGCCCGTGGTCAGTTCATCCATGGACTTCACCAAGTGAAACGTCTTAGATTCCTTGCTTCCGTTACAGAGCTTACAGAAATCACCCTCGTATCTGCAGGACTCCTCTGTGCTGCTCTCGCATTGATTGCAGGTAGCCCGATGCCGACCTGCTGATACCCAGCGGTAGCTGTATGTATGAGAAGCTTCGGTTTTAAAAACCAGCTTAGCAATAATCGGCAGATGGTCACTGCCCGCTGCATTGCTGATGACAGAATAAGATTCACAGCGGAATCCCTTATGGGATACATAGATATGATCCAAGTCCATAGTAGGACCCTCTGACGGCTGTGTATGATAATTGCCGTTGCTGTTGGGCTTGGTCACGGTGGCGATCTGCCGTGCCTCGTCCAGCTTCTGCATGGTGTAGGTATTGGAGACATTGTTGTATGGGGCGTCTCCCTGGATGTACTTGCAGGTGGTGCTGGTATTGGGGCAGTTCAGGTCTCCTAAGAAGATCACATGATTCTTTGCCTTAAAATATCTGTCAGTCTTAGCAACAATCGTATCCAGGATCACATTCATCTGGCGGATCTGAAGGTCCAAGGCAAAGTCCAAATGGGTGTTAAATACCAGGATATAGTCATTGGTCCCGATGATCTCATAGCATGCCCAGTTCACGATTCGCAGGTAGGCAGAATCCTCAAATTGAGACTGTACCGTAGGAGTCTCTGACAGCCATAGGGTCCCGTGAGCATAGTCCTTATACTTGTCCGCCTTATAATAAATGGGGAGATACTCATCGGACTCCCAGTTATCACCGAAGCCTGTAGACTTTCCCATGGTAACATCAAAGCCTGCATTTTCCATAGCCGCATTGATGCCCAAATACTGCAGGGTATTGACCTCCTGCATGGCGACGATATCTGCGCCGTTGGCAGTTACCATTGAGGCCACATCACCGAACTTATAATTGGTGTTCTTGAGATTGTAGCTCATTACAGAAACCGTAGAAGGGGAGGCAGCTTCCGCAACAGGGGCCGGGATCAATGGCATACACATACACAGGATCACCAGCAGAGATAGGAAACGACGGATCGTTTTCATGATCTGATCACCTCATTTTATATAATCATACATATATATTACCACAGTCACACTCTGCTGTAAATATTTTTTTGGAAATACTTACACCATTTTCCAAAGTCAACGGAGGACCTCTTTGCAGAGGCCCTCCGTCTTAATCACATATACCCGGACGAATATTGATGAGCCGATCTCCGATCAGACCTACTGTCCATTGGCTCCCTATGGAAATCCAATCATACATCCCTTTGCCGCTTTTGAATTTCACCCTACCGCTGTCTGTTTGCAGGGTAATCACACAGCCTCCGAACAAGGTCTTGCGTTTTCGGATCACGGTTCCTCTGTGGTCCCCATAACGACTCATAAGCCGAGATACTTGTTGTTTGGATGGTTTCATGTTGTACGCTTTTTACCAAATCACAATTCGATTCTCCGGTGCAATATACATTTGGTCCGTTTCCTTTACATCAAAGGTTCTGTACCATTCTGCAAAGTTACGGGGAGGCATATTGGCACGGAGGATGGAAGGACCGTGTACATCCACGGACAGGATCATCTGCAGATATTCGGTCTTTGCCTTCTCACACCAGATCCGTGCCCAGTTATAGAAGTATTCCTCATAGGAGACACCTTCTGTCTTGGACATGATGTCCAGGGTAACAGCCATACCGCCGTTATCAGCCATGTTCTCACTGACGATAAAGGCTCCGTTGACCTTGCCCCAGGGGAGCTCAATGCCATCAAACTGCGCAATCATTTGGTTGACCTTGGTCTCGAAACGGGCAAAGTCCTCTGCAGTCCACCAGTCGTTAATGTTGCCGTTCTCGTCGCACTTGGCACCGTTACTGTCAAAAGCATGGGAGATCTCATGGCCGATGACACCGCCGATGCCGCCTAAGTTCTCGCTTCTGCTCTGCTTCAAGGAATAGAAGGGAGCCTGCAAGATTGCAGCGGGGAAGGTGATATCGTTTACGAAGGGATCGTAGCAAGCATTGACCAGGTGGCCGGGCATTTGCCAATTTTCAGGTTCAGTGGGCTTATCTAACTTGCTCAAAGTGTCCAATTCACGGATCTCTTGCAGGGATATCATAATATCGAAGAGGGAAGCCTCGGTGTTAAATGTCAGCTTCTCGTAAATGGGTCTTACCTTATCGGGATAACCCATCTTAACACCCATCTTAGACAGCTTTAAAATTGCCTTCTCTCTGGTCTCGTCCCCAAGGATCTCATTGGTCTTGATCCGAGCTTTGTAGGTGTCGATGATCTGATAGACGATCTCTGTAATGTCCTTCTTTGCTTCCTCGCCGAAGTACTTCTCGCCGTAGTAAATGCCCACAGGCTCGGAATACATATCCGATGCAAGACCGTATGCAAACTTCTCCGTAGACCGCATCTTGGCAACGCCCATAACAGCACGCATATACATACCGCCCAGATCACGGAGCTCCTCTGTCAGATAGGGGCAGGCACGGAGCAGGCCGGTAACATAGGCCCAGTGCTTATAGAGGGTGAGCGTCTCTTCATTCAGCACCTTGGCAAAGCTCTCGAAGAATCTGGGCTCCGTTACAACGACGGTATCGGGCACCTTGTCAAACAGATCTCTGAGAATAGCAGGGAAGTCCAGGGTAGAGAGCATCCCTGCAACCGTTTCCGTCTCCATGGGATTGTACATCTCGATATATCTGGACCATTCCTCGCTGGTTTTTACCAGGCCGCCCAGGATCTCGTCAAAGGCAAGGGTATCTGCAATATAGGTTTCCTGTTCCTCCGCACTTAGGTCTGTCTTTGCCATGACCAGCTTTGCACCGTTCTCCCACAGAGCCAGGATCTGTGCCTTCTGCTCTGCCATTTCCGGCTTATAGTAGGAAGCATCGGGGAGGATCACGCCGGGACCTTGGATATAGACCAGTCTCTGCTTGGTGTTCTTCATATCCGTGTCCACACCGATATTAATGGGCGTAGGGATTCCCTTTAAAGCAAAGGTCTTGAACATGGTGCTAAAATCTGCCACGGATCTGCACTCCTCCAGGGTAGACAGCAGCTTCAGCGCAGGGGAGATGCCGAATTGTTCCTTTCTCTCCACATCCTTTGCAATGGCATACAGCTCGCAGGCTCTCTTTATGTGGTCATTGGGATAGGTCTTGCTCTCAGCCATAGCTTCGAACTCGCCCATCATGATCTTTTCCACACCCTCTGCCAGCTCTGCAAAGCCACCTGCATAGGGCTTGTCCTCGGGGATCACAAGCTTCTCCAGAGTCTCCCGGTTCACATAGGTATACAGGTCATCTTGAATTCTGATTGTTTCCATAAGTAGCCTCCTGTTTTTATTTCAAATAAAATTTTACTACGATCACCATTCATATTCCGGTCTCAGATTATCCCATCGATAGATTGCCTCTGTTTCCGGCAAGTGTAACTGACAATCTCTGTAATAAGGTTTCTTTTCGGAACGGATAGCACAATCCCACATTTGCTCAAAACTTGCTCTGTACTGAAAGAAGAATTCCAAACTGCAAGCACCACTGTTTACTGCATCCATCAATTCATGCATATCCCAAAACTCTACTCTTGTTTTCCTAAATCGATTCCGTATAAATACAGTAACCCTAATATCATCCAAGTCCTTGATCTTAAAATCCACAACCGCAGCATCCGTTCTCACGGTCTTCTCCAAAGGACTATCCTCATGATTCGGATTGACCCATAAGCCATTCGGCAGATAAAATCGGAGCCACCCATCTGCAAACTCAATTTTATCCGCAACACAATCATGTAAAGTCAGAGTAATGTCGTGACAGCCATCCTCGTCATTGTGTTTAAAATTTAAGGTAGAAAGCTTCATACGATCACCTACACATAAAGTACAATTCCAAAATATATTTGGCCCATTTATTTGCTTCCATTTCCAAACTTCTGTCAGTCCTTTTGCTATCCTCTAAAAAATACCACTGATAATAATGGGTAATCTCATGAGCCAATGTGAAACATATATCTTGTAAAGAATGTTTGTCTCCCACATTCGCAGCAATTGAAATTCTGGGATAAATCCGTCTTTTTTCATCGTCCATGCTGTAAAAAGCACCATAATATGTATGATGATCTATAGGATCTTTGAAAGCCGAAGTATTACAAAATAATATATTCACCCGAATAGGAAAATAATAATATTTTCTCAAAAAAGCAATAAAACACTTAATCTCTTCTTCATGCTTTGGATCAAAACCATCACCGTAATCATAAAACCGATATCTGATCCCTGATGCTTTTGCAGAATCCTTATAATCATTTTTATACTCTCTATCGATCCAAGAAATCATATGACCTCAATTTTACCAATAATATGACGGTTAAAATCCATTAAATCTTCTGCCGGAATCCAAAACTCTTGATGATAACTTGCTCCTACCGTCTGGATATCAAATTTGGAAATGTAGGCATCGTCAATTTCAAATGTTGTAACAAATCCTGCGTAACCCGAATCAGCAGATTTCTTGTTCCATTTCTCTGCAATTTCTCGGGCGTATTTTTCATTCAGAACAGGATAGAAAATCGGTTGTTGGGGAAGTCTTGGAGGATATTCCCTGTAGTCCGTCTTAGCGATCAAATCCAATTCCGCCTGTCCAACAGGTCTATATAATCTCATAATCAAACCTCCTTTTCTACAATTATACCATATCATTCGTAACTTTTCAATAATATATCTCCCGTTCCGCAAGAAACGGCTCATTGCTTTGAAGCACACTTAGTTTTCTTTTCTGCGAAAGGGAAACCAAACGGAGCAGAATTGAGGTAAGAGTAGGTAAAAGTATTCTACTTTCGTTTTGCCTTGATTAAATAAGCATGATCAATTTCATATTTTTCAATTTCACAAAAACCACATTTAAGAAGCATATTTATTATTTCTTCGGGATTATCCGGATATATTTTTACTTGCCGAGTGCCATATTCTAAAATACTGTTTTGATTTTTATCAAGCGAAAGTACACAAATGCCATTTTGGGCAAGGCACCTGTAAATCTTCTTGATAACTTCACATTTGTTTCCAAAGTGCATAAAAGTAAGCGAGGAATAAATGATATCAAATTGCTCGGTAAATGAGTATACCAGAAAATCATCACAGATTAGCTCAACATTAAACTCTTTCAAATGAGATTTTGCGATTTCAATGGTTTTGGGTGATATATCGATGCCATAGAAAAAACGCACGTACGGAGCTACACGGATAGCCAATCTGCCTGTTCCACATCCGATTTCCAAAGCATTTTTTGCCTTATTAAGCTCAAGGAGTTTTATAAAAGGTTCCCCATCCCATTTGCTCATATATGCTTGTAATTTCGGTGGATCATTTACCGGATCTTGACCCTCCTCTATCAAATGATCATAGTGATAAATTACATCACTAATCATTTCGCATTCTCCTTTGCAGTCCTGCAAAATGCAATCAGCATTACACGCAAGGAAGTACACTTTGCAGAAAGCGATTTGTATGATTGCTCATCGATATAGTTAGTTTTGTGCAACAACTCAAGCCAATAGCCTGTTTCACTTGCTTCTTTCAAGGCAATTTCCAGCTTAGAAATAAAATCCTTCTTGCCCTGTGCATACTGTGCTTCGTAGATGTTGGCACCAATGCTTGTACCACTTCTGCCAATTTGATTAGAAATAATGGCTTCACGCTTTTCTTTAAGTTGCTTTACAAGATTTATAATATCCACAGAAAACTCCATTGATAGTTCTGCAAGCTTATTTTCTTTCACAAAATCGCCTCCTTTTACTTAATTATATCATATAATTCAGGCCATTTCAATGATGCATCGCCTATCGGCGATATGATGCATTTGCTTCGCAAATATGATGTTGCTCCACTTCATTTCGCAATGATGCGATGTTTGCCATAAAATGTGGCGAAGCCACACATCATTCGCAAAGCGAACATCATTAGGCGAAGCTGTCATCATTTGCCGAAGGCAAACATCATTCAAAAAACGCACCTTTGTCCGTAGACAAAAGTGCGTTTTTGTTGCGAAAGACTACCTAAACGGAGCAGAATTGAGGTAAGAAAGCCCAAAAGTACACCATTTACCGCAACTCAATCGCTTGCATTAAACGCCCGATTAAGGTTTGGTCTGCTTGAAACTCAAACTTTAATGAGTAAGAGGAAAAGGACGCACCAAGCTGACCTTTGACAAATGCTACCCCATTTTTCACAACAAATTCTATATATCCATCCGTATCTGCACCGATATCACAGATGCGAATAGTGCCATTCAAAGAATCGTGTGTACTTTTCAACTCATTTAATATGCTGTTATAAAAACGGTCAAATAGAGTAAAGGTATCATATCCTTTGAAAGTCGCATTTTCATAAGATACTCCAAAAGTGATACAGGGAAGTCCGTCAATATATTTATATTGTTGCTCGCTTGGTATCGAGAGCAAGCATAAGCAATTTGCTCCGTCGTCCCAAAGAATAATATCATTCTTTATTGTCATTTTACATTCTCCTTTGCAGTTTTACAGTATGCAATCAACAATCTGCGAATATTGCCACAAAGTTTCTCGGTATATTGGTATGTTGCTGTGTCAATTCTTTTGGTTTCATACATTAGCTTTAGCCAATAGCTTGTTTCGTTGGATTCCTTCAAAGCAATTTCCAATTTTGCTACAAAGTCTTTCTTGCTATGTGCGTATTGTGCTTCGTGAATGTTTGCACCAACGGAAGTACCGGCTCTTGCAAGCTGATCGGTCATATAAGAGCTTTTCGGTGCAGTTACACCATCAACAAGATTTATGATAGCAACAGCAAATTCGAAAGATAAGTCAAGTAATTTGTTTTCGGACATAAAAGCACCTTCTTTCAACGGCATTATATCCTAAAATGCTATGTTTTTCAATGATATATCGCTGACACGATATGATATACGGTGCTGCCGTATGATATATTTGCTCTGCAAATATGATGCGAAAGACTACCTAAACGGAGCAGAATTGAGGTAAGAAAGCCTAAAAGTACACCACTATTTCTTATAGAAATTGATGTGCAAATGCTCCTCAAGACCAAACCGTTCCATAATATAGTGATTAACAATATAATTTGATGTATGCCACTGTTCGCAGGGGTGTCCTCCAATCGAGGCGGAGGTAGTTATTAAGGGCTTGCCGTATTGTTTTCTTAATATACCGGATAATTGTGCAAACGATTCGATAATATCATAGGAATCAGATAAGTAATACTCTTGTGGACGGAATATTTCAATAAACTCAATCTTTAACGCGTTGAAATGAATTCCAAACATGAGAGGTATATTACAACCAAACGCTCTGCCTTCGAATGTAATATATCCATCTGTAACAAGTGTATATTCAATAGTTGATGCTTTTAGTGAATCAATAAAGGTGTGCGTGTCAGGCGAAATAGCAATTTGTGGAAAGTCGATCACAAAAGTGGGATTTGCATTATTCTTTTTCAAAAAGGAGAACATAGTATCACCACCTTGTAAAAATTATATCATAGAAATGCTATATTTTCAATGATATATCGCTGACGCGATATGATATACGGCTTACGCCGTATGATATATTTGCGCCGCAAATATGATATAATATCCGTTCCCACTATACGCGAAGCGTATATCATCTGCGGAGCAGATATCATAGCGTCAGCTATATCATCCGTGACCGTAGGGAACGGATATCATTGAAAAAAGTCACCTTTGTCCGTAGACAAAAGTGCGTTTTTTGTTGCCTTAAACGGGTGAAAAGGTGTCTAAACAAGGGTAAAAACGAACAAAAGGTGTCTGATTTTCTTCTCAGTTGCTCTATGAATTAGAATTTGTATTTATTTGCCAACATGAATAAGTATCCACTCAATTTTTTCTAAATAAATATCTCCGGTTGTTCTGGCAAATATATATTCTTCGATTTTATCACCATTAGCAGTAGTGTACGGGTTATTTCCTATGTGTTTTATTACTTCAAATATTCTTTCGGGTATAATATCTTTAAATTCATATTCAATACAATATTGCTCCGGTATTTTCCAATATTGTTCGATTTTTTCGATTTTTAAACCGATTACGCTATTGGAAATTAAACTTTCAAATTTTTTTGTATGCTTTATTGCTTCTTCTGTGTCAACAGCTTGCACGAAAATTCTAATAAACATTTTGCGCTCCTGGAACGGATTTCTTCAAGACATAATTTTTCAAATAGATTATACTACACTTCCGCCAATAAATCAAGGCGTAGCCTTGTATATAAAAAGTGAAGTTACGGCAAGCCGCAGTGAAGTTTGGGCTTGCGCCCAAGTGAAGTATTGCGCCGAGGGCGCAAAGTGAAGTTATGTGTTCCGCATATCGTGCCGAAGGCACACTTCACGCATGAAGTGCGCTTCACTTGCAAAGCATACTTCACGTTCCGCAAGCGGAACACTTAGTTCAAAAAACGCACCTTTGTCGGTAGACAAAAGTGCGTTTTTTGTTGGTGGAGGCGGGGGGAGTCGAACCCCCGTCCGAAAATAACTTGACAAGAACTTCTCCGGGTGCAGTCGATTATTTACATTCCCTCACAGGCCCGGGAATCGACACCCTGACCTATTTGGTAGCTTCATCAATGCGTGGTACGGGCAAAGCTTACCGCACTCACGTTCTCTACTCAAATCACACCCTAGCCCGGCTCGTAGACCTTCCGGGGAGGATGGCCGCTAATTAAGCAGCGAAAGCGTACTGATTGTTGTCAGTTAATTTAAAAGTTTTACCCGTTTTATCGTGGTTCAGGTGCCACGACCCGCTATTCCGGCCTCACTATCCCCGTCGAAACCGGTGCGCCCCCATATTGACTCCTCTCAATGGCAGAGCGATCTGCCATTGAGAAGGGGAGTGCTTGCATAAAAAAGCTGATTAGAATCTGCCGTAAGGATCGGGCAGCTTCTTGGGTTCGGGATACTCCACTCCCTGGGTGTCCACACGGATGGACTTGATCTTCTGATCCTCCATGGGACGGTCATAGCCATCGGTCTTGACCTTGCAGATGGCGTCTACAGCCTCGATGCCGGTGAGGACCTTGCCGAAGCCTGCATACTGCTTATCCAGATGAGGTGCATCCTGATGCATGATGAAGAACTGGGATCCGCCGGAGTTGGGAGACTGTGCTCTTGCCATGGAGAGGACACCTCTCTTGTGCTTCAGGTTGTTATCCACACCGTTGAACAGGAATTCGCCCTTGATGCAGTAGCCGGGACCACCCATGCCGGTACCCTGGGGGCAACCGCCCTGGATCATAAAGCCGGGGATCACACGGTGGAAAATCAAACCGTCATAGAAGCCCTTGTTTGCCAGAGAAATGAAATTGTAAACAGACTGGGGAGCGATCTCGGGATACAGCTCAGCAGTGATGACAGAGCCGTTCTCCAGCTCGAAGGTTGCAATAGGATTTGCCATATTAACGATTCCTTTCTTTCATAGCACGGTCGATCTGACGGCGTGCGTCTTTATTTGCAGCATCCTGACGCTTGTCATAGAGCTTTTTACCTTTACACAGGGCAATCTCTACCTTGACACGAGAGTTCTTAAGGTACACAGACAGGGGAATGATGGCATTGCCCTCTAACTTAACCTTGGAATGGAGACGCATGATCTCACGCTTGTGGAGGAGGAGTCTCCTGGGTCGCAGGGGATCCTTGTTGAAGATGTTGCCCTGCTCATAGGGGCTGACATGCATCTGTTTGATCCAAAGCTCCCCGTCCTTGACCTGGCACCATGCCTCTTTGAGGTTAAAGGTACCGAGACGGATGGACTTGACCTCGGTGCCAAATAGCTCGATACCTGCCTCGAATCGTTCTTCTACGAAATATTCATGGAATGCCTTTTGATTCTTAGCAAGGATCTTAACACCCTTATCCATCGTCTGCACCACCTTTCCTTGGTTCTCTTATCCTTATTATACCACGTCTGTCAAGCCCCCAAACAGGTATGCGTATAACTCCGCCACGGTTTCAAAATACAGGGGCGAGGTAGCCTTCATATCCTGTCGGATCGCCTCGGATTCATGGGACCAGCCTGCACAGGCGAAGGGGACACCGCACGCCGTTGCCATATCTCTGCCGCCTCTCATATCATCGATCATCAGGATTTCCTCGGGGCGGAGGTTGAATCTTTCCATAATGTGGCGGAGTGTATAGGGATGGGGCTTTCGCAGAGTCTCTCCCAGTTCCCACGCATAGATTCCGTGAGGCAGGAATCCAAAGTTCCGTTCATAATCCCGCTTAATATTCTCCTCACCGGAATGAGAAGAGACACAGATCAAGCCACCGGCCTCATAGAATATCCTTAGAAGCTCCCCGATCCCATCATAAGCAGGAGGGATATGGGTGCGGACATAGTTCTTCCAGAAATCAAACTGTTCTTCGATTTCCTGTTCACTCATTCCCAGACACAGACGGCACATTCCCGTATAGTTGTGCTTGTAGCACAGATCGCAGAATTGCTCATAGGTCAATGTAATATCCGGGTGAGTCACTTTCAGCCCTTCCATCAGGGCAGGAAAATTCACGGTTTTCCCACTTTCTACTACTGTATCATCATGATCCAATACCAAACATCGAAATTTCAGCACATCCACCTCCCGTTTCGTATATCATACCAAATTTCAATGAAAAAAGCAATCCTTTGGAATTGTTTTCCTTTTTGAAATAATCACTTGCATTTTAAACATTTGTTTGATATAATGTAAAAAGAAAGAAGGTGAGGGGCATGAATGTAGAAATGATATCTGTATGCGGTGCCGATGGGAAGCTGACTCCCATCCGCTTCCGCATGGAGGGAGAGGACCGTGAGCTACAGGTCGTCCCCATTCTCCGTGTCATGAGCTGTAATCCCATACACTATGCCGGTATCGATGCCATTCAGTATCTTTGCAAAGGGAAGGTGCAGGACCGCGAGAAGCTCTTCGAGCTTCGCTATACCTTAAAGACCCATTGCTGGTCCATCTCACGAGTCGTATACTGATTCTCCCATTGACAAGTTCCGAAAAAATGATACAATAGTGTATAGAAGTGTTCAAATTAAGAAGCATCATCTCCTCGAGAAGCCCATATGCTTTCTTGAGGTGGTGTTATGCTAAACACAAGGAAATATGCTGTATTCTGTTTGATCCTTTCTGCGGTGGTGCTCCTATCTGCTATCGGTCTATCCCAAATAAGCCGCTCCATAGCCGTTTGGCAGGAGGATGATCCTTCTGTCCCCATTTTTGTCATCGATCCCGGTCACGGGGGAGAGGATGGCGGAGCTACCGATTCCATGGGACGCAAGGAGAGCATGATCAATTTAGAGATCGCCTTACGCCTACGGGATCTCTTCCGTCTCATGGGAATAAAGACCCACATGATCCGTGAAGAAGACATAAGCGTCCATACCGAGGGTCACACCATAGCCGCCCGTAAAGTATCCGACATCCGCAATCGTGTCCGTATCACCAACGAAACCACCAACGCCCGTCTTATCAGCATCCATCAGAATTTTTATCCCCAAGGGAAATACCGCGGAGCCCAGGTCTTCTATAGTCCCACCCACGGAAGTCAACCATGGGCAGAGTCTCTGCAGGAGATCCTTACCACCCAAGTAGATCCCAACAACCGCAGAGTATGCAAGCCCGCAAAGGATATCTATTTATTCGACCATGTCCGTTGCCCCGCCATATTGGTGGAATGCGGATTTTTATCAAATACAGAGGAAGCCGCTCTATTGCAGGAGCCTTCTTATCAGAAGAAATTAGCCACAGCCATTGCCTGCTGTGCTATCTTAGAAACGGAGAACAAGAATGAAGTCTAAAACCGTATTTTTATGTACCAACTGCGGTAACGAATCTGCAAAATGGGCAGGCAAATGCCCCTCCTGCGGACAATGGAATACCCTGGAGGAGTATACTCCACCCAAAACCGCTAAGGGCAATCCCGTGAGCACTGCAGCGATCAGCGTACGACCCAAGCGGCTCCGTGAGATCCAAACAGACGAGGCCCTCCGCTTCTCTACAGGCATGGGCGAGCTGGATCGGGTTTTAGGTGGCGGCGCTGTCCGTGGCTCTCTGGTTCTTGTAAGCGGAGCTCCCGGTATCGGCAAGTCTACCATGCTCCTGCAGATCTGTTCTCAGATCTGTAGGGGACAGAGGGTCCTCTATGTATCCGGTGAGGAGAGCGAGAGTCAGCTCAAGCTCCGTGCGGAGCGGTTAGAGGTAGACAGCGAGGAGCTTCTCTTCCTCTGTGAGACCAACTTAGATGCCATACTCCACGGAGCAGAGCAGGTCAAGCCGGATCTGCTGATCGTAGACTCCATTCAGACTCTCTACACCGAGGACCGCAGTACTTCCCCCGGATCCGTGGCACAGGTAAAGGATTGCACCATCCGTCTCATGCAGTATTGCAAGAGTAGCGGGGTAACAGTATTCGTTGTGGGGCATATTAACAAAGAAGGTGCCATCGCAGGTCCCAAGGTTCTGGAGCATATGGTCGACTGCGTCCTCTACTTCGAGGGGGAGGAGCACACCACCTATCGACTCCTCCGTGCCGCCAAGAACCGTTTCGGCTCCACCAACGAGATCGGCGTCTTTGAGATGTACGACAAGGGTCTGCGTGAAGTGCCCAACCCCTCAGAGATGCTCCTGTCCGGCAGACCCCAGGGAACTCCCGGTTCCTGCGTAGCCTGCGTCATGGAGGGCACACGGCCTGTCCTTGCAGAAGTACAAGCCTTAACATCTCCCACCACCGCCAATTTCCCCAGGCGGAGCAGTAACGGCTTCGACTATAACCGTGCTTCTATGCTCCTTGCCGTTATGGAAAAGCGTGGAGGAGTCCGATTCTCCAATATGGATGTCTACCTCAACGTTGTGGGTGGCTTAAAACTGGACGAGCCCGCTGCGGACTTAGCAGTTGTTATCGCCGCCGTATCTGCCGCCAAGGACACCCCCGTATCCGATACCCTCGCCGCAGTAGGTGAGGTAGGCTTAACCGGAGAGATCCGAGCTGTCAGCCAGCTATCCCAGCGGTTAAGTGAGATCCGCCGTTTAGGCTTTACCCAGTGTATCATTCCTCGTAGTGGTACCCGAGATATCAAAGCTCCGGAGGGCTTAGAGCTCCTTAGGGCCAAGAATATCCGCGAGGTCATCGCCGTTGCCTTTTAATACTTTACCAAGGAGAGAACTATGCCAAGCATCAAATATCTTGCCCGTGTTATTCGGGGTATGCGATTCGACAAGCTGAATTCCATGCTGGAAACCGTTAAGGACAAGTGTGGCCATTCCAAGGCCCGTACCTTCTGCTCTATGGTCTGGTGCGGTCTCCGCTATGGTGCCGGTTACTATGACTATGTCATGTTCGGCTTCTATAATATGAAGGGGAAGGAACGGAACACCTACCTGACCCGTGTCCGCAACAAGAAGGTCTGCGAGCTCATGAACGACTACAGCTATGCAGAGGAATTTGACGACAAGCTTCGCTTTAATGTACGATTTGCCAAATATCTCCACAGGCAGACTCTCAACGGTGAGACCTGTTCTTTGGAGGAATTTGCCGCCTTTATACAGGGGCAAGAGGGCATCTTTGCCAAACCCAATCACGGCTCCTGCGGCAAGGGTGTTACCAAGCTGAAGCCTGCCGATTTCCCCAACGCAGAAGCTATGCTGAACCATATCCGTGAGAATAAGCTGATCATTCTGGAGCATGCTCTTCCGCAGCACGAGGATATGGCAAGACTCCACCCTGCTTCTGTCAATACCCTGCGGATCGTAACGGATTTGGTAAACGACCGGATCCATATTGCCTATATTATGGTTAAGATCGGCAGGGGAGGACACTGCTGTGATAACACGGGACAGGGCGGTATGCTCTGCCGTGTAGACCCTGAAACCGGAAAGATCCGTTCCGTTGCAACAGATGATTACTTTAACATCTTTGAGTCACACCCCGATACAGGTGTTACATTTGAGGGCTATACCATCCCTATGCTGGACGAGGCCGTCGCACTTGCCAAGGAAGCCGCCCGTGAGATCCCTCAGATGGGTCACATCGGTTGGGATATTGCCATTACACCTAATGGTCCCGCCATCATCGAGGGGAACGAATACCCGGGTACCGACCTGTGCCAGCTTGCCCCCCATTATCCCGAAAAAACAGGACTTTGGCCCTATTACAAGAAGCTGCTTTCTATTTGATCCCAACAATACAGAGAGGGGAGTAGTACTATGTCCGAACATGTAGAAGCAATCAGCAACAAGTTCTGTGATCTATATCATATTTATTCCTCCTGTTTCCAAGAACTCTCTCAAAAAGCCGATCAAATCACCTTCAGGAAAGAATATTCCAGAGGTGGACAGACCATTCACCGCGGCTTTTATTCCCCAAGCAGATTGGATATGGTAACAAGCGGAATGCACAGAGGAAGGTTGCTGAAGGGTCTACCACGGAGCTTTAAGAATCTGTACGAATATCATTTCGATTCACAGGACAGATTGATCCGTGTTATCAAATATGGAGATATTCCCAATTCACCTGCCGAAACAGAATTTCTAATCTACGACAGTGATTGTGTTCGCTCCTTTACCTTTGATTCCCATTTTTCTTTGCACTATATCACAGAGTGTCTCTATAACGATTCTAAGATCATTTGGTACAATACCGTGCTGTGCATTCCGGGTGATGAGTATGTTTGTGTAGAAATCAACACAGAACGGTCTGAATACGACGATCTCGGATTGCTTAAGGCTCTTTATTGGCAATGGCATGTGCCAACCTCGAGATTGGCAGTTCACGTAAAATACACTTTCCACAGAGGTGAAAATCAGCAGATTTCCACCTACGTTTCAGAAGATCTATCCGTACCTCATTCATCCAATGCACCGCGACTGTATCGTGCATTGGATCCGCGAGACCGCTAATACTACTTTCTGATAGAAATGTTTGATTTCTATCAGAAAGAGCACCGCTAACGCGTTGCGATTTTGCAATTTTTGATATAGAAAATTGCAAAATCCCGTCTCATGCAGTTCTTGACGCACCTACGGTGCTATAAAAA
>JAZRGR010000223.1:0-14397 GCA_045644345.1 Faecousia sp.
ACCGCCTCCGGCAAGACCGAGGGTAAGCACTGCTCTGTCTGTAACGAGATTCTTGTAAAACAAGAAACCGTTGCGGCATTGGGACACACCTATGAGGCGGAGACGATCATGGAAGCCACTTGTACCGCAACAGGGCTTGCAGTCTACTCCTGCATCTGTGGTGAAAGCTACACGGAGACCCTTGCGGTTCTGCCCCACGACACAACATATGTACCCATGATTCCGCCCACTTGCACGGAAGATGGGCAAAAGGAACACTATCTGTGCTCCGGCTGCGGACAGATCTCTGCGGATCAGGAGGGAGAATATCCCTTGCCCCAGTGGTATTTACCCATTGCCTCCTTTGGACATCTGTGCCGTCACATCGTCACTGAACCGACGTGTACGACAAAGGGATTCACCACATACATCTGTGCCTGTGGTGACAGCTATGTGTCTGACGAGGTGGAAGCACTTGGACATACTGAGGTTGTGGACGAAGCCGTAGAGGCTACTTGTACTACCGATGGCAAGACAGAAGGAAAACACTGCACTGTCTGTAATGCAGTCACTGTGAAGCAGGAAACCGTTGCGGCTTTGGGACACAGCCACACCTACACTAAGATAGACACAATGTCTCACATGGTAGGATGTGAAAACTGCGACCTGGCAGAAAAAGCTCCCCACAGCTATGCAGAGGGAGTCTGCATCTGCGGAGAGAAGGAGGTCAACGAGCCTATAGAGCTTCCCACCCTTAAGTTAGGGCATACGCTGAATCTGGCAAGTGATATCTCTGTAAACTATGTGATCCTCAAGCAGAATGTAGAAGGCTTCGATCCCGATTCCATCTATGTAGAGTGCGTGCTGGATACCTATGAGGGGAATGAGAAAACAGGCACCGACACCGTAAGGCTGGAGCCCGTAGACAAGGGGATCCACTATTACTTCACCCTCACAGGTCTCACTGCCGTACAGATGAATGACTCTATTGCTACCACTCTCTACGGCATCAAGGACGGACAGGTATACATCTCACCTGTAGATACCTACAGCATTGCAACCTATGCCTATTCACAGATGAACAACCCGGACCGTGCACAGAGCCTCAAGATCCTGTGTGCAGACCTGCTCCGCTATGGTACCAAGGCACAGATCTTTAAGTCCTACCGCTTAGATGCCTTGGCAGACAGTGCTATGACAGAAGCACATAAGGCATATCTGTCAGACATAGAGGCTGTGACCTTCGGCAATACCAATATGGTTCTGGATGATCTTCCTAATGCTCCCATTACCTGGGCAGGCAAGTCCTTGAATCTGGAGTCTAAGGTGGCTCTGAAGTTCATCTTTGACCCTGCTAATTATACGGGGGACCTGTCTGCACTGACCCTGCGGATCTCCTATACGGATGCATATGGGAATGCCAAGACAGCCACCGCAGCCGATCCCGTACTGTACAATGCCCAGTTAGGCTACTACGTATTCACTGTAGACAGCCTCCTTGCCGCAGAACTGAGAGCCGTGGTCTCTGCGCAGATCTATGCAGGGAACATTCCTGTATCTGCCACCCTGCAGTACAGCCCCGATACCTACGGTAACGGCAAGACAGGCACCCTCTTAGATCTGTGCAAAGCCCTCTTTGCCTACAGTGATAGTGCAGACGCATATTTTACCAACTCATAAATACAAGGAGGAATTCTTATGATGAAACGCATCTTCTCCATGATCCTTGTTCTTGGGATCATGATTGGGCTCTTACCATCGGTAGCGATCCCGCGAGCAGAGGCGGCTTCTGCAACGGCTTCCAACATCCGTACACTGTTTGAAGCTCGCTCACAGAACGTTCATCCTCGGATCATGGCAAATGCTGACGACTTCGCCCGAATCCGCAAGCTGGTACAAACAGATCCCTACATGAAAATGTGGTACACCCGTGTCTACAATTTCAGTGTAGAAACTCTGGATAAGGATCTGTGTATCTATGAAAAGCCGGACAACAAAAGCATCCTTACCGTTTCTAACGAAGCAACCTCCCGAATCACCTGGCTGGCAATGGCATATCAGATCAGCGGCGAGGAGCGTTTTGCCCGTCGTGCTGTAGAAGAAATGATCAATGTCTGTTCCTTCAAGGATTGGAATTCCGCACATTATCTGGATACTGCACAGATGAGCTATGGCGTCGGTATCGGTTACGATTGGCTGTATCACTATATGACCGCTTCTCAGCGGAAAATCATAAGAAACGGTCTGTATAAAAACGGCATAGCCACCCAAGATCCTCCTCCCAACAATGCCATGCAAAAAGTGAACAACTGGAATCCCTGGTGTAACGGTGGCATTTCCGTGGGCGCCGCAGCTATTTTTGAGGATTATCCCACAGAATGCTCTACCATTCTCGCCAATGCCGTTAAAAACCTACCCCTTTCCTTCCAATATGCCCCCTCCGGCTCCTATCCCGAGGGCCCCGGCTACTATATTGTAGGTGTGGCATTTACAGTCATTCTGATTGACACCCTCCATTCCATAGTGGGTACAGACTTCGGTCTGTCCCGAGAACCGGGAATCCGTGAATCCGGCTCCTACCTCTTGGGTATCAACGGGTATACCAATTGCTTCAATTTTGGTGATGGTGGCTCCACATTCCGAGACAGTGCCATTCTCCATTGGTTCGCCAATTACTACAATATGCCGGAGCTGTCCCTATTTCAGCGAGAGTATCAGACCACCAACAGCCGTCGTGACGAGTATCTCGCCCTGTTGTGGTACAATCCGGAGCTGGTAGAGGGAATGTCCTCAGCAGACCGCCCACTGGATCAGTTCCTGTTGAACGATTATTATGAGAGTATTGCTTCCTTCCGAAGCTTCCCCGGAAGCGATGCACAGGTCTATGCAGCCATTAAGTCCGGAAACAATCAAACAGGTCACACAGACTTTGATATAGGCACCTTCGTAATGGAGGCTATGGGTGAGCTCTGGTTCATGGATCTGGGAAAGGACAACTATGGGCTCCCCGGCTACATGGATCGCAGTGAGAACGGAGGCCGTTGGGTCTACTACCGTACCCGAGCAGAGGGTCAGAATACCCTCGTGGTCAACCCGGACGCTACCGGCGGTCAGGTCTTTGACGCCAAATGTCAGATCACCGATTACCAGAGTGCTTATGACGGTGGTTATGCCATTGTAGATATGAAAGATGCCTATGACGGCTACGGCGTCAAATCCGTCCGACGCTCCCTATCACTCTTCGACAATCGGACCCGTGTTCGACTGCGGGACGAGATCAACTGCAGCTCCGCCTCTACTATTTACTGGTTTGCCCATACCATGGCAGACATTTCTATTTCTGCCGACGGCAAAACTGCAACGCTTACCCAGAATGGGAAAAAGCTGATCGCACAAATCGCTACCCCCGACGAAGCAAAGTTCACCAAGATGGATGCCAAGCCACTGCCCTCCTCCCCCAACCCCTCCGGACAGGATGCCAATGCAGGGATCCGCAAGCTGGTTATTAAGCTGACAAAGACCACCTCCGCTTCCATTACCGTATTCTTCACCCCGGTTTTGACAGGTAACGAAGGCAGTCATTCCCTTCCTACCTATGGTATCACAAACACCTACAAGCTCCTCAAACAATATGATCCCACCGCTACTCTTGTTCCCGACGAGAATGGTATATACGAAATCGGCACCGCTGACCAACTCTGCCTCCTGTCCGATATGGTCTCCAAGGGCAACAATTTTTCCGGAAAGACCGTTGTATTGACCGAGGATATCCATATGCAGGGCAGAAGCCTCCTCCCCATCGGAGGCAACGGAAGCGATTCAAGTTTCTCCGGCACCTTTGACGGACAGGGTCACGTGATCAAGGATCTGCAGATCTTCGAGCCGGAGGGAGAGAGCGTAGGTCTGTTCGGTAAGGCTTCCAGAGCAACCATCCGCAATTTAGGAATAGACAGTGGCTTGGTTATTGGCGGCAAGGCTACAGGCGGACTCATCGGTCTGGGTAGCAATGTAACTGTCGAGAACTGCTTCGCCCGCTGCAACGTGATCTCCGAGAACAGCTTCGGCGGTGGCTTAGTAGGTCAATTGGGTGGTACAAGTACCATCACAAATGCTTACCACAACGGCTATGTCAAGACCGCCGAGAACGTGGCAGGTGGCTTAGTAGGCTATGTCTCCAGTTCCACTACGACCACCATGACGAACTGCTACCATGTGGGCAAGCTCACTGACAGCTCCGGCAAAGCCGGAATGGTCGGTCATTACAATACCGAATCCAGTCCCATTACAAAAATCACCATCAAGAATTCCTATTCTACCACAGCCCTAAAGGGCAGTGACATCGTTGCCAATTCTTCCTTGGAAAGCTTCTCCGGCAATAAGAGGCTTACCGAGGCTCAGCTTGTATCTGCTGCCGTTTCCCTTGGCAGTGGCTACATATACGATTGTGAATGGGAAAACGGTGGATATCCCGTCCTATCTTGGGAATGTGATACCACCCTCCCCGAGGATCTGGTTCTTACTACAGCATCCCAGCTCCGTCGCCTCGCCTACGAGGTCAACAGTGGCAAGTCCGATTTTTCCGGCAAGACCATCCTGCTCTGCAGAGATATCGATCTGGAATCCCGTGAATGGACACCCATAGGCGGAAACAACACCGAGGATTCCGGTGCCAATCCCTTCCGCGGCACCTTTGACGGTCAGGGCTACAGTGTATCCAACCTCTATATTTCCACAGGCTATCATTATGTAGGCTTCTTCGGAAATATGGGCGGCACCGTCAAGAATCTGGGCATCAAGAGTGGCAGTGTTACAGGTGGAAACAAATCCGCAGGTCTGGCAGGCTATGCCCGTGGAACCATTTCCTCCTGCTACAGTCGCGCCACTGTCTCCGGCACCGCCAATGCAGGCGGGCTGATCGGCATGAGCGGCAAGAGTCATATTTCGGACTCCTATGCGGTAGCTTCCGTCACTGCAACAGGTAACGCAGGCGGTCTGGTAGGCTATTTCTCCAGTGCAGCCACAGATGCCACCATTAGCAACTCCTATGCTGCCTGTTCCCTGTCCGGGAAAACCAACGGAGGTCTGATAGCTTCGGTCAACAGCTCTGCAACAGGAGTGACCATTACTAACTCCTACGCTCTCAGCGGTCCTGCTTTCTTAGGCTCTGCCACAAACTGCACCACAAAAAGCAGTTCCTCCCAATCTGCCGACAATTTAAAGGCAAAGGCAGGAACATTGGGGACGGCTTTCCTCTCCGATAACTACATCCCCCAGAATAGCGGCTATCCCATACTCGCCGTATCCTCATATAAGGTTGCCAATATGGTAGCCTTGACCCCCAACGCAGATGGGATCTACGAGCTCCGCACAGCAACCGATCTGCGCAGGCTGGCATATATGGTCAATGTTTTGGAAGATACCTTCGCCGGCAAAACCGTCCGCCTCTTAGCAGATATCGACTTAGAAAGCGAAGAATGGATCCCCATCGGTGGTAACGCCGTGGTAAGCGGCGGCGCCTGCTCTAAATTCTCCGGTATTTTCGACGGTGGCGGACACAGGATCTCCAATTTAATGATCTCCGCCGGAAACTACTATGTAGGATTCTTCGGCAGGGTGGAAAAGGGTCAGGTAAAATGTCTGGGTATTGACAGTGGCATGGTAACAGGCACAAGTCGTGTTGCCGGCATTGCAGGTTCCTTTAACGGCGGATCTCTGATCTCTGACTGCTATAACAAGGCCGGTGTATATGGACAATCCAACACCGGTGGCATTGTAGGAATGGCAGGTGGCGAAACCAGCCAAATCCTCAATTGCTATAACACCGGCTCCGTAGGAAGCAACAGCAATGACGGCAATGGCGGTATTGTGGGATATGCATCCTCCGGTACAAAGAATCTTGCTATCCGTAACTGCTATAACACAGGAATCGTCGGAAGCGGTATCGTAGCGCTGATCCACGAAAGTGCCATGCTCACTGTAGAAAACTGCTATGCCATCGACTCTGCCGACTTGACAGGTGATGGAGCAAACCTGAGCCTGATCAACAGCAGCAAGTGGAGCGCAGCCGCCCTACGGGATGGAGCAACTACCTTAGGGGATGCCTATAGTGAAGACTACTTTACCCGTAATCGGATGTTCCCTGTTCTGGTCTGGGAGAACGGAGATCGGTCCACTGCCATCCCGGAGGAAAACGGTGTCTATGCCATTTACACGGCAGATCAGTTGAGACTCGTCTCCTACGAGGTGCGTAACGGAAACACCTTCCAGGGTAAGGTCATTGAACTCCGAGAAGATCTGGATCTGCAGAGCCACCCCTGGCTCCCCATCGGCGGAAAGGACGAGAGTACCACCCATTATTTCCGCGGAGTTTTCGATGGAAAGGGGCATCGGATCCACGGTCTCAACGTAGCAGATTCGGAATACGGACATACAGGTCTTTTCGGTGCTATCCGAGGTGCAACCATCCGGAATTTTGGTATCGAAAGCGGTATCGTAACAGGCTACACCCGTTCTGCCGCCATCGCCGCCTACGTGCATGAGGGAAGCACCATCAGCAACTGCTATAACAAAGCAACCGTATACGCAGGCTCGGACGTAGGTGCTATTGCAGGTACCATCGGCGGTCAAAACGTTCTGATTGAAAACTGCTATAATGTAGGTGTGATTTTTGCAAAAGCTCGCACCAGTACAGGAGCAGGTCTTGTGGGCTATGCAGGTAATTCTGCCCATAACCTCACCATCCGGAATTGCTATAACGTAGGCAATTACTTCGGCATCATTGCCAGAGTGGGAGACACCGCAACCAATGTGCTGGTAGAAAACAGCTACAGCGTTGGAACCGTAGCTCTGTACCGTCTGTGGACTTCCCCCAACTTTATCAAGGCATCACAGATCAGCACAGAGACGTTAAAGTCCTATGCTCCGGTTTTGGGCTCTGCCTATGACACCGACATGCAGTGCGTAAACGGAGGATATCCTGTCCTTACTTGGGAAAATGCCCCTCAAATGAAGGAGCCGGTTTTAGATAGTACTCTGGTCATCAATCATACCCTAAATCTGGCAAGTGATATTTCTATTAACTTTGCTGTGAACAAGTCTCTGCTGAATGGATTCGACATGTCAACTGTCTATATGGAAACAGAGGTTCCCTTGTACGAAGGATCTGAACAGATAGGCACCAAAACCGTCACACTCGCCCCCGTAGACAAAGGAGGGCACTACTATTTCACCCTAAGGGGACTGACTGCCATTCACATGAATGACAAGCTTTCTTCCGTTCTCCATGGTATAAAGGGTGACCGGCACTACTATTCCCCCACCGACGAGTACAGTATCGCAGAGTATGCTTATTCTCAGCTAAATAAGGATAATATTGCCGATAGTCTAAAGACCCTCTGTGCAGATCTCCTCCGTTATGGTTCTGCGGCGCAGATCTTTAAGGGCTATCGCACAAATGCCCTGGTCGGCAGCGTCATGACCGATATCCAGAGAGCATATCTGAGCAATACAGATGCTACTGCCTTCGGTAACACCAACAATGTTCTTGAGGATCTAACCTCCCCGGTAATCACATGGGCAGGCAAAGCACTGGACCTAAATTCCAAGGTCACTGTCAAGTTCGTCTTCGATTTAGGTTCCTATTCCGATTCTGTAGAAGAGCTTACACTGAGGATCACATACACTGACTATGCCGGCAATGAGCAGACTGTCAATCTCACAGGAGCTGAGAACTATGCAGGGATCTCGGGCAGATATGTCTTCTCTTTCGACGGACTCCTTGCCGCTGAGCTTCGCACAGTCCTGTCTGCACAGGTATTCAGAGGTACTACGCCCCTGTCCTGTACCCTACAGTACAGTGCCGACACCTACGGTAATAACAAGACCGGACTTCTCTTAGATCTGTGCAAGGCTCTCTTTGCCTACTCCGACAGTGCAAAAGCCTATTTTGTAAAATAATTCATCCCCGCCGGGGCAGTCCGGCGACAGTCCCGGCCTCGCTCCACCAAGCTAATTGCACAGATATCAAACACAAAGCCCCCCACGGAATGATCCGTGGGGGGCTCGCATTCAAATGTCAGAACTTATACAGGCTCGTCCATGAGGCGGTCGAACTCGGCAGATACCAGGTCGAAGTCCTCCTCGGGGATGTCCAGCAGCTCAAAGTCCTCATCGGTGGGAACGTACTCATACAGATAGACATCATTGCTGTCATCCAGAGCATCCAGTGCGATGTACTCCTTGCCATTGAGCTCAAAGACACCCATAATGCCGCACTCAAAGGCTGCGCCGTCGTCAAATTCCAAAGTGAGGATCTCGTCCTCTGCATATAAAGCTCTCTTATCTTCCATGAGATAATACCTCCTGTTTTGTGGTATGTATAGTATACTGTATTTTGGTCAAAGATGCAAGCTATTTTTCACTTTCCTCCAGGATTCTTTGAAATTCCTCCATGGCTACAGTAAATTCTGCCTGTGACAGATTCCTAAGCTCCAACTTATCTCCGATTTCCTTGTATCCGTAGAAGAACACATCCTCGCCACCGTCTATAGGTACAAGGGCAATATAGTCCTGTTCACCGACCTGAAAGCCACCTAAAATATTACATTCTACGATTTTATCCGGAAATTCCAACTTGATAGTTTCCATTCTTTGCTCCTTGTTTACACGTCCAAAAATTGTCGGTATGCTGTAGGCAAACCGATCGATTCTGCGATCTCACGACGGCTATACCATTGGAACCGGGGTGTCATACTGTCACAATGGATTAGGATCCCTCGCAGTTTCCATTCCACATGGGTAAAAATATGCTCCCGTTCCAGCTCCAGCACCGGGCTCTGAGGCGCAACCCCCCACTGTGCTGCTAAGGAGAAAGCTTCACCCATGGACAGATGACCCTCGGTATCGGGAAACTGCCACAGCCCTGCAAGCAAGCCCTTTTTCGGTCGTTTGCAAATTGCCAGCTTATCCCCGCATTCCAAGAGGAGTACTGTACGATACTCTATGCGCCGTTGCTTCTTGGGCTTCTTTAAAGGGAGCTCCCTTTGTCTGCCCTGCATCCGTGCCATGCAGACCTGTCCTATGGGACAACAGTCGCAATTAGGAGCACCATTGGGCACACAGACCGTTGCCCCCAATTCCATAAGCGCCTGGGTAAAATCTCCGCAGTTTCCTATAGGGTATATGGGCTCCAGAACATCCGTCGCCTCTTGACGTTCCACATGCCTTCCGAGATAGCGGGACAGGACTCGGAGCACATTGCCATCCACCGCCGCAACAGGCTGTTCAAAGCAGATGGATGCAATTGCTCCGGCAGTATACGGGCCTATGCCGCTGAGTCCCATAAGACCCTTATACTCCGTAGGAAAGCGGCCTATCTCTAAGATCTGCCTTGCCGCCTTCTGCAAGTTCCGCACACGGGAATAATATCCCAGCCCCTCCCACAGCTTTAGGAGTTGATCCTCAGGTGCATCGGCGAGAGCCTCCACCGTAGGCAACTCCCGTAGGAATCGCTCATAGTAGCCCTTGACAGCCTCTACACGGGTCTGCTGGAGCATGATCTCCGACAGCCATACATGATAAGGATCGCGATCCTGCCTCCAAGGCAACTGCCTCCTGTTGTCCCGATACCATGGAAGCAACGCAGACGGAAGCTGCTCCATAAGTGCCTGATGGTCAACCGTCATTTTCGTTCCTGTTCCAGCGGCTGCGATAGCGAGGCTTTTTGGCCTTGGAGAGTTCATCGTATTTCTTGGCGGCATCGCTCGCCCCCTCATAAATGAGACGGCTGATCCTGAGTGTCCCCTCCGGCTCCTTAGACAGTCGGATACGGATCAGATATCTGCCGTGCTCGGGACACTGTGCCATGGTCATGTACCGTCTCCCCTCTTGGGCTACCCATGTGCCGATGGACATAGTCGCTCCACATTGGGGACAGTGACTCTCAACACTGCTCATAGCCTCCATAGCCTGTGCCTTATCCTCAAAGCCATGGAACACGGATCTGCTGATGCACCCCTCAGGAGGTGCCCCATGGAAGCCGTCCTCATGAGCACGGAGAGACTTGCTGTAGTTCTCGATCCCCCGAGGAATGTTCAGCCGGGACAGAACCAGCGCTGTATGATATGCGTCTCCCAGAGCGTCATGGGCTTGACGGCAGGGCTCGATATTCATCATACCCAAGGCTGTTGCAAGAGCCTTCTGTGCGGTGCCGCAATCCATCTGCTCATTGAAAATCATCTGTGCGTTGTACCATTCCTTGATCCAGTCGGGCTCTCCGTCATGGAGGAGAATATTATCCTCTAACATAGTGATATCATCAAAGCCCCAGGTCAAGAAGATGCACTCTCCGCCGATCCAGTCACGGAATCTCTGCAGTGCATCATTGAAGGGCAAGCCACGTTCCTTGAGCTCGCTGTCACGCAGCCCCGTCAGCTTAGCTACACGGCTGTTAAGCTTCTTGTAATACTTGGGTCGGACCAGAACCTGGAATTCGTCTGCAATAGAGCCATCCTCCAGCATACGGACTGCGCCGGTCTGAATGATCTCCCCGTGGATCTCCACCGGCAGGACCTTGCGAGCGGCATAGGAGCCGGGCCAGGGCTGATTCCATTCCATATCCAGAACGATATATTGCATAGGGCATCGCCTCACTTTCGTTGTGACTGTCCCCTGTTTACAAGGGTGCAGTATTATCATATCACATATCCCATATGATAGCAACCTTGTTTTTTAGGATTATACGAGTAAAATCAGATTTACCACCAAACAAAGAATCACTCCAACACTCGTGGGAATTGCCCATGCCAGTGCTGTGTAGAGCATACTCTTTGTTTCCTTATATACAGTAATCAGAGTAGTGGTGCATGGCCAGTGGAACAGCATGAATAGCATGGTACACAGACATTGCCCCTGTGAGAGAGTACCAAGTGGCAACAGTTCTCCTGTCATTCCCCCCTCAACGGCACTCCATCCTCCCCCGGACAGGATCATCATACAAATAGGCAATACCAGCTCATTGGCAGGGCTCCCGAGGATAAATGCCAGTAGCATGGCTCCTCCCATCCCCAGGAGTGCTCCCGGTTTTTCCAGACACTGTGCCAAATAACGGAGTAGATCCGTCTCTCCCATCGAGACCCTTCCCAGGAGCCACAGTAGCATCCCCATTGGTGCCGCAACTGCAACTGCTCGCCCCAGAATCGTCAAGCAGCGATCTAAGAAGGACCGCAATAATACCTGCCCAACCTTAGGTCTCCTGTAAGGAGGGAGCTCCATTACAAATACCGACTGCTTCCCCTTGCATATCGTCCTGTGAAGAAGGTACGAAACCCCAAGAGTTATCAGAACCGACAAGCTCACCAGTATTGTGACTCCCACAGCCTGCAATCCGGGAGACAGTCCACCCATGGAGACTCCCATTAAGAGGATCAGTGCCGAGAATCGCCCATTGCATGGTACCAATGCATTGGTCAGTATTCCAATGAGTCGCTCCCGTGGAGAATCGATGATCCGACATCCTGTAACCCCTACTGCATTACAGCCAAAGCCCATGGACATAGTCAGTGCCTGCTTCCCACAGGCACCGCATCGATGGAATCCCTCATCCAGCAGATATGCCACACGGGGCAAATAACCGAGATCCTCCAACAATGTAAACAGTGGGAAGAAGATCGCCATTGGCGGCAGCATAACGGAAACCACTCTTGTCACAGGCTCATAGAGACCATCCATAACAAGTTGTGATGTCCATAGCGGCAATGGCTCCATGACTGCCCGAATACCCTTTCCAATGATAGAAAAACACCACTGCAGGGCTCTTGATGGGTAATTAGCTCCCTGTATGGTGAGCCAGAAAATGATCAACAGTAACGCAAGGAGGCAGGGGTAAGCACACACAGGATGTAGTAGGATCCTATCCAGCTTTTCCGTCAGACTCGGACCTTTATCCTCTCTCTTGCACACACGACCACAAAGCTCCTCTGCATAGGTAATGTCGCAGTCCACCGCCTCACATACTGTAGGAGCACAAGGCAAATAACCCTCGGACATGAGCCTCAGTTTCTCCTGTAAGAGATCCAAGCCCGTCTTATCCTTGCCGCAGACCCCTACCACAGGAATACCCAGTTCCGCTGAGAGTCGATCTGTATCTACGGTAATCCCCAATATTTGGGCTTCATCCAGCAGATTCACAGCAATGAGCACCTTCCGGCAGTGTGGGATAACTTGCAACGCCAGGGTCAAAGACCTCTCCAAGGAAGTACCGTCGCAAACAACCAAGATCCCATCTGCAGATCCGGACCGAATAAATTCCCCTGTGATTTCCTCCTCGGGGGAGGTCCCTCCCAAAGAGTAGGTTCCCGGCAGATCCACAAGTTCATAGTTCTTGCCCTTGTAGCTGTATTGACCGACGGCAAGATCTACCGTCTTTCCCGGCCAGTTTCCCGTATGCTGTTTCAAACCTGTAAGAGCATTAAAAAGGGTGCTCTTCCCTACATTGGGATTCCCAACCAGAGCAATGAGGCTCATACCTTCACCACAGGAATATTCCTGCAATCCTCTCTCCTAAGGGCAAGAACCGTACCCCTGACACAAAACAATATGGGGCTCCCCAATGGACTGCACCCCAGACAGAGGATCTTAGTCCCTCCAACCATACCGAACTGCCTTAAACGAGAGGCAAGGAGTCCCTCCGCCCGATACTCTTGCAGGACACCCGCCTGCCCCTTACCCAGATCACTGAGCCGAAATTCCATAAAAATCCCTCCCTATGCCCTACATCCTATGCCCCATTCCTCATAAAGTTCCTCACCACGACAAGACATCCTCAAAAAACAATTCGAAAACTTGTATAAAAAAAGATCTCTGCAAAAATGAAATACCATTCTTGCAGAGATAAAGAAATTCAAGAAAAATCAAGAATCATTGGAGGATTTGATCTTAGGAAGTTCCCAATGAAAATGTGCAGCCAAAAGACGGAGCATAACAACAAGAAGAAGTGCAATAAAAGAACCCAGATCGCCGTAGGATGTATAAGTAAGAATCAAATAATAAAGAATGCTACCCAATAAAGATGCAACCGCATATACATGCTTGGTAAATACATAAGGCTTCACATTCACAAGCATATCACGGACAACACCGCCGCCTACACCTGTCAGAACACCCATAAGCACACAGAGAACGAATTGATCCCCAAAACCGCCATCCCAAGCGATCTGGACACCGGCTACAGAAAATGCACCAAGTCCAAAGGAGTCAAAAATCAAATTAAACTTCTCTACTCTATGGCGAATGATAGTAAAACGGTTGGCACGGTAAGATATAAAGACAAAAACCAAAAATGCTGTCAAAACTGCCGCTAAAAGAATTTCCGTTCTGAAAAAAATCATAGGCGGTGTATGTCCCAGGATCAAGTCACGAATGATCCCACCACCAACAGCAGTAATGGTCCCTACCATAAGTACACCAAAAAGGTCCAACCCATGGCCAATAGAAATCAAAGAGCCGGAAATGGCAAAGGAAATCGTACCGATCCAGTCCAAAGCCGTGAGGATCCAGGATGAAAGCATAAAATCACCTCTTACATCAATATTTTGGTTTAATGACTAAATGCGTATCAAGATCAATGATATAGTCAACGGGAATATCTTTATCATAGGGTAAAATCTCATAATCATATCGAGAGCAAAAGATCGATACAAATTCAGATTCATCAAAATGTGTCAATAATTCCTTAACAATGGCACGAAGCTCGTCCCCATTGAAAGTCTTACCGTGTAATATAGCATCACTATAAACAGATTCAATTTCAAGGATCATTTCGAAATAATGGCACCTCCCGATTCGTGTTGATTGTATCATAAAAATAGCAAAAAAACAATGATTAGTGAAGTTTGGCTACGCCAAATGAAGCAGCGGCAATGCCGCTGTGAAGTATCGTGCTTACGCACGATGTGAAATTAAGTGCGCCACCCTCGCCCGCAGGCGATTCACGATGCGTAGCATCGCTTCACGCACGGTCAGTGTGTTTATCGTGCCGTAAGGCACACTTAGTTTGAAAAAGAGTCTTTTGTCTAATAGACAAAAGACTCTTTTTCATGGCTCCCCCTGTTGGACTCGAACCAACGACCTGCGGATTAACAGTCCGTCGCTCTACCGACTGAGCTAAGGGGGAATATAAATGTTGGCGTTACCTATTTTCACAGCCAGTCGCCCGGCAACTATCGTCGGCGCAGATGAGCTTAACTTCTGTGTTCGGGATGGGAACAGGTGGACCCTCATCGCAATCAACACCAACTATTTACTTATCACTAACAGGTTTCCCTGAAAGCTTGATTATTATAACAGAACTTTGGCAATTTGTCAAGTCCTATTTAATAATTTTTTAAGAAAAAGAACTGGTGACCCGTGGGAGAGTCGAAC
>JAZRGR010000224.1:0-5282 GCA_045644345.1 Faecousia sp.
CGATACAATCTGTGGTATTTCCAAAATTTTCTGCGAAAATGAAAATATTTTATGATTAGAATTTCCAGTTAGGATCATTTTCCATTTTCCATTTTCAATTTTCCATTTGCGACAGCATGAGGGAGCGATAAATCGGAATTTGCCTCTCGGTTTTATATGGTGAAGCCATTCTTTATAATCCATGCTGCCGCTTATCACCTATCTCCCATCGCTTATCACTTTATTTCGCGGAATGCTGACATAAAAAAGGTCGCCCGGGTGGGGCGACCTTTTGTGGTATGGTTAAGGGATACGCTTGCTTGGCTTGAGGTAGCGTTCCTCCTCGGAGAAAACACAGCCGCAGTATTTCTGGATATACATGCCCAGCTCACGGGCTCTGTCCTGCCCTGCACGGAAGTAGGGACGGAAATCCCGGTACAGGAAGTTGACACCGAATTCTGCCGCTGCCCGCTCTGCCACCTCACGCATGAGCTCGTGGTTCTGATAGGGGCTGATAAACAGGGAGGAGGTGAAGCTGTCGAAGCCACCCTCTGCGGCAGTCTGTGCCGCAGCGTAGAGTCGCATCTCGTAGCATTTGACACAGCGATTGCCTAAATCCTGAGCGATCTGACGGACGAAGGGGCGTAGAGCGTACTCGTCCTTCTCCAACAGCTTAAGATCGATGGAGGCGGCATACTCCCGCAGACAGTTCCGTCTGGCACGGTACTCTGTAAAGGGGTGGATGTTGGGATTGTACCAGAAGCCTGTAACCTCCAGCCCGTCTCCCTGCAGGACATCGATACACTGATTGGCGCAGGGAGCACAGCAGACATGGAGCAGAGTGTTCATAGGATCACTCTGCGAAGACCTTCTTCAGCTTGGCAAAACGGGGCAGACCATTCTCCATGGGCATGACCAGGTCGCCTGCGATCAGGGGAGCGCAGTACTTGATGAAGTCGGCAGTGACATTGGACTTGTCCTCGGTGATCCACTCTACGGGGACCTTCTGCTCGAAGTTGGCAACCTTCTCCAGATCGAAGAGGACATACTCGCACTTGTAGCCGTTCTCACGGTCGCACTTGAAGCCTACCATCTTGCCGGTCTCGCCTGCAATAGCAGCTTCAACAGCGGTCTTGCCGGAGTTGAAGGACTCCTCGATATCCGTAGCGGATGCGCAGTGAGCGGCGCAACGCTGGAGGAGGGACAGCTCGATGCCACGGACCTTGGCGCCGGTAGCAGCCTTGACTACGTCTGCCAGACGAGCGGCCAGACCGCCGAGCTGTGCATGACCGAAGCCGTCGGTGCCGGAGGTCTTAGCCTCGGAGACGAAGGTGCCGTCAGCATAGTGTACGCCCTCGGATACAGCAACGATGCAGTTGCCGTTCTCCTTGTAGATGCGACTTACGTCGGCTACGAACTTGTCCATGTCGAAATCTACCTCGGGCAGGTAAATGAGGTCGGGACCGTCCCCGGACAGACCTGCCAGAGAAGCGGCGGCTGTGAGCCAGCCTGCATGGCGACCCATGCACTCGATGATGGTGATCATGCCCTTGTCATAAACGTGGCTGTCACGGGAAACCTCCATGAAGGAGGTGGCAATATACTTGGCAGCGGAAGCAAAGCCGGGGCAGTGGTCGGTGCCGAACAGGTCGTTGTCGATGGTCTTGGGAACACCGAATACACGGCACTCATAGCCTACGGACTTCATGTAGCGGCTGACCTTGTTGCAGGTGTCCATAGAGTCGTTGCCGCCGTTGTAGAAGAAGTAGCGGATATTGTACTTCTTGAAGATCTCAAGGATCCGCTTGTAATCGGTGTCATCCTTCTCGGGATCTGCAATCTTGTAGCGGCAGGAACCCAGAGCGGAGGAGGGGGTATGGAGCAGGAGCTCCAGCTCGGAGGGATCCTCCTTGCTCATGTCCATGAGACGGTCGTTGAGGATGCCCACGATGCCATGGTTGGCACCGTAAACAGCGGTGATGCAGTCTGCCTCGAGAGCGGTCTTAATGACGCCGTAGGCACTTGCATTGATGACAGAAGAGGGGCCGCCGGACTGACCGATGACGGCTGCGCCGATGAGCTTGTTGTTAGACATTGATATGACCTCCATTGGTGGTTATAAAATTTCCGGTCTATTATACCATATTGTCGAGCTGATTGCAACAAAAAATGCTAAGTGGATTTTGCGAGAAATTTGTTGCTTTTTTACTGTTTTCATGTTAGAATATACGAAGATATGACCTTTGAAGGGAGAGATCTTTTTTGAACAATACCGAGATTCGTTTTCAGGACATTTTGTGGGCGTTAAAGAAGCATTTTGCATGGATCTGCCTTGCAACCCTGCTCTTTACCATCGGTGCATGGCTCTATACCAAGTATGCCATTACTCCCATGTATCGGACGACGGCATCCTTCTGTGTCTTCTCCAGTGAGCGTGATGGTTCCGTTAGCGGCACTGAGCTATCCTCTGACGCCAAGCTTTCCGGCACCATCAAGTATCTGCTCAACAGCCAGCCTGTTACCCGTGCTGTCAGCGAGGAGCTTGGTGGCAAGGTTCACCCCGATGCCATTGCCGGCATGATCACTGCCACTGTCCGTGCAGACAGTCAGATCATTGATATCTATGTTACCAGTGCAAGCCCTCAGCTTGCTTGTGATGTCGCCAACGCTGTAGCCAAGGCAGCACCCAAGGAGGTTCTGGGTCTGGTAGAGGCGGGTAAGATCACGGTGGTCAACCTGCCTACCGTACCTACCACTCCTTATACACCCGATGTTGCCAACAATGTCTCCGGTGGCTTTATCCTGGGATTGCTCCTGTCCTGTGCAGTGGTTATTGCCATTGCTATGCTGGACACCACTATCTGGCATGAGGAGGATCTGGATCGTGCCTTCAATATCCCTGTTCTGGGTACGGTTCCCAGCATCACCAATGCTCCTTCCAATTCCTACCGCAGCTATGAATATCGGAGGTAAACGGTATGGCAAAGTTTGACACAAACAAGAAAAAGAAGACCGGTGGCAGACCCATTGCACCCCATCTGACCGCTTCCAGCCCCTTTGCCATTAAAGAGGCATACAATTCCATTCGTACCAAGCTCATGTTCACCGGCAAGGGTGAGAAGTGCCCTATTTTTGCAGTTACCAGCTCTCTTGCCTCCGACGGCAAGACCACCAATGCAGTTAACCTTGCCATTTCCTTTGCCATTGCGGATCAGAAGGTCCTGCTGATTGACGCAGATATGCGTAAGCCCTCTATTCACCGTCATTTTAACTCCGAGTGCAAGAATGGTCTGAGCGAGGTCCTTGCAGGACTGACCTCCGAGATCAACCTCCGGGAGACCGATACACCGCACCTGAAGATTCTGACCGCCGGTCAGATCCCTCCCAATCCTGCGGAGCTCCTGAGCACCGATAAGATGGATACCCTGCTGGAATATGTGAGCCAATATTTCGACTATGTGATCATTGACACCCCTCCCGTCAACATCGTTACGGATGCAACGGTCCTGGCAGAGAAGGTTACCGGTTATGTTTTTGTTACCCAGAGCGGCAAGAACCATGTCCGTGATATTACGGATGCGGTGCATCAGCTGGAGGATATGAATGCCAATATCGTCGGCTTCGTTCTTAACGACCCTGCCAACGAGGCGGAGAACCACTACGGCTATCGTTACAAGAGATACTATCGTAGCAATAATTATCGTTACGGCCCGGATGTCAGTGCCAACACCGACAAGAAGAAGGGCGGCTGAGCCCTATGCAGATTGACTTCCATGCCCATATTCTCCCCAAGGCAGATCACGGCAGTGACGGGCTGGAGACCTCTCTGAAGCAGGTGACCCTTGCCAAGGAGGCAGGGATCGACATTCTAACTGCAACTCCCCATTTTTACCCCGTGTCCGATACGGCAGAGGCATTCTTGGAGCGACGGGACCGTTGCTGGTCGGAGCTGAGAGCCAAACTGGGCAAGGACGCTCCCGAGATCCTCTTGGGTGCAGAGGTCCAGCTTTGCAGAGGGATCGATCACCTACAGCAGATTCGCGAGCTGTGCTTCCGGGGTACCAACGTGATTCTGCTGGAGCTTCCCGGAGATTTTCGATTCAAGCAGTTTGAGCGGAGCTTGGAGGCACTGCAATATGACTGCGGTTTGCAGGTAGTCATTGCCCATGTGGATCGGTATCCGGAGCTTGCAGAGCCCATATTGGATGCAGGTTTTATGGGGCAGCTCAATGCCTCCTCCCTTTGCACCCTGTTCAAGAAGAAGCGTTATTACGATTGGATCGAGAGTGGCTCCATTGTGGCATTGGGCAGTGATCTTCACGGCACCAAGACCGGCTACAGTGAGTTCCTCCGGGCCAAGGATAAGCTGGGCTCTCTCTATACGGAGATCATGGCCCGTACACAGTCCCTGCTGGGAAAATAAACAAACAACAGGAGCTGCTTTTTGGAGCAGCTCCTGCTTTTACTGTTTTGTGATATTCGGTTGGATCAGGAAACCCTTCATGAAGGCTGCTTCATAAGGAAGGAATTCTCGGAAGGAGCCGAACACATACGCACGGGCCCGATTGGAGTATCGATTATATACCGTCCATTCTCCGGCAGCTGTGTAGGCAACTGCCACGCCATGAGCTCCCTTGAAGGGGGTTGGGAATCGGAGGACGGACATAGGCTCCGCGCCTATGGTAAAGTGGCAGTACGGGACCGTCTCATTCCAACTCATGACAATGGAAACATCCCCCGGTCTCATAGCGGAAGAAAGCAGCTCTCCTGACCAAAATTCTCGGAAAGGGATGTGCAATTTTCGCAAGCATCTGCGGATCTCCCAAACTCGAACTCCGAAAAACCGAGGTTTCCAAAACCGGTGAAAGAGCTTGTGGATCCGGTGAAACGGAACGTTGTACCCCGAGAGGAGCAGGGCATTGTAAACAGACAGGGCTACACAACCGTTATAAGACACGCGGAACCACCCAAAGGGTACATTGGCATATTCGCATAGCTTCTGCCCGTTAGCGGGGTGCAGGGCAGGGATATCCGTCATAGATCGGATCTGCGATTTTCTCTCTCTCCAGCTGTGCCTCAAGACGCTACCCCTCCTCACTGTCTCTTTATGGGCTCATATTACCATAGTCCTGTCCCTTTGTCAACCTGTACCAAGGGAAGCAAAATTCCGATTTATCGCTCCCTCATGCTGTCGCAAATGGAAAATTGAAAATGGAAAATGGAAAATGATCCTAACTGGAAATTCTAATCATAAAATATTTTCATTTTCGCAGAAAATTTTGGAAATACCACAGATTGTATCG
>JAZRGR010000225.1:0-83318 GCA_045644345.1 Faecousia sp.
AAAGGGGGTAAAGCTTCGGGGGAAGCACGTCGCAGAAAAAGGAGTCTGAAGGAGGCGGCGGATTACTTTCTGGCTTTGCCGGTTACGGACAAGCGGAAATGGAACAAACTGTCCCGAGCCGGTGTGCTTCCGGAAGACATCGATAATCAGATGGCGATCATTGTAGGATTGACACATAATGCGATGAACGGAGACGCCAAAGCAGCTCGCACACTGTTTGAACTGTTAGGTGAAGATCATCGTGGCTCTGCAAATGAGTCAGCTATAGAAAGTTTCCTGCAAGCATTGATGCCCCAGACGGGCGAAGTAAAGGAGCTGTTCGACGATGGCGAGGAGGAATAAGGGTTTCAAATTCAAACCCTTCTCCAAGAAGCAAAGACGTTTGATATACTGGTGGCAGGAAGAGAGTCCTCACAAGGGAAATAAGATCGTTATAGCGGATGGTGCTGTTCGATCGGGTAAGACCATTGCCATGATCTGCGGATTCTTTCTGTGGAGTTTAAAGAGCTTTCACGGTGAGGCTTTTATTTTAGCGGGTAAAACAGTAGGTGCGCTGAAAAAGAATGTGGTACAACCGGCTCTGCAGATCCTGACAGCCTGGGGGCTGCCCTATCATTATGTTAGCTCCGGAGACGAGGCCAGGATCGAAGTGGGCAACAATGTCTATTACATGTATGATGCCCACAACGAGCGAAGCCAGGACAGGCTACAGGGCTTAACTGCAGCGGGTGCTTTATTGGATGAGGTTGCTCTGATGCCTCGTAGCTTCGTAGACCAGGCTATGGCGAGATGCTCTGTTGCGGGGAGCAGATTGTGGTTTAACTGTAATCCGGAAAATCCGGCTCATTTCGTCAAGGTAGAACTGATCGACAAGGCGAAGGATAAAAGAGTATACCATCTCCATTTTACTATGGATGATAATCTGACCCTTGATGCAGAAACAAGAGCCTGGTACGAGACTGCTTTTACCGGCGTGTTTTACAAGCGGTTCGTGCAGGGATATTGGGCAAGGACCGACGGGCTTGTGTATCCGCAGTTTGCAAATGCACCGCAGGATTATACGATTACAGAGCTACCGTCCATCTGGTATGCTGTGATCGGCGTGGACTTTGGCGGTACCGGCTCTGCGCACAGCTTTACTCTGACAGGATTTACTCTCAGTTTTGAACGGGTAGTGATCCTAAGCGAATATTATCATAACAACAAAACAAGCGGAACGCTTTCTCCCAAACAGGTGGAGGAGGCGTTCGTTGCATTTGTGAAACAGGCAAAAGCACGATTCAAGGTGTATGAGGCCTACTGCGACAGTGCCGAGCAGACCTTAATTCAGGGCTTACGGATAGCGACGATCCGTACCGGGCTGGGAATAGAGATCAGAAATGCAGTCAAAGGCCCCATCAATGACCGAATTATGTTTACAAACAGTATGATTTCCCAGGGGCGGTTTCAAATTCATAAGTCATGTATTCACACGATTAAGGCATTACAGGAGGCCGTCTACAACAGTAAAAAGTTGCCAGAGGAAGAACGGCTTGATGATGGAACCGTAAACATAGACTCTTTGGACTCGGCAGAATACTCCCTTGAATCAAAAATGAATGAGATTCTATATCTCGGACTACGGAGGTGACAGCACATGAAGGCTGTGATCGAGTATTTAAGAAACAGAGGTTACGACTGTGTGGATGACAGCTACTACCGTCTGATAGAACTATGGCAGAAATGGTATTCCGGCAAGGTTCCGGCTGTACACAATTACACCCAATACAATGGCAAGAAGAAGCTTAGGCGAAGCAGAAAGAGTATTGGGCTTGCCAAGACCGTTGCAGAGGATTGGGCGAATTTATTGCTCAATGAGAAGGTGGAGATTGCCATCGATGAGGAGTCTGCAAGGAAAAGAATTCAAGAGATTCTCAACGGAAACCAATTTGAGGAAAGAGGCAATCAGCTGGTAGAGCTTGTCTTTGCATTAGGGACCGGAGCTACGGTGGAATACATGGATGGCGACACAGTCAAAATTGACTATATCCGTGCCGGTATGATCTACCCGATGTCTTGGGACAACGGATGGATAAAAGAGTGCGCTTTCGCCAGCGAGAGAGCTGCCGGTAAGAAAAAGCGGATATATCTCAATATCCACCGACTGGAGAATCGGCGGTATGTGATTGAAAACCATTTGTTTGACTATGATGGTGGAAAGCTGACAGAAACGGAGCTACCGGATGGAGTGCTGCCCTTGGTACGCACAGGATCGGAGGTTCCTCGTTTCCAAATTATTAAACCAAATATTGCAAATAATTTGGTGCCGGACTCTCCTATGGGCGTTTCCGTTTATGCAAATGCTCTTGAGCAGCTGGAAAGTGCGGATCTTGTTTATGACAGCTACTGCAACGAGTTTCGGCTGGGGAAGAAGCGGGTCACCGTGCCGCTCTCTATGGCTCGGATCCAAATGGAAGAGGATGGGCTGGTAACACCGGTCTTTGATGACAATGATACAGAATTCTATGCGGTGCCCCAAGAGGAGGGCACGGAGAATAAAATCCAGGAACACAACATGGAACTTCGTGCAGATGCCCATGAAGCAGGCCTACAGACCATGCTGAATCTGCTGTCTTGGAAAACCGGCAGTGGAGGACGGCGTTATGTGTTCCGAGACGGTCAGGTTAAGACAGCTACAGAGGTGATTAGCTCTAACTCTGATCTGTATCGTAATCTCAAGAAGCATGAGAAGCCCTTGAATACTGCTTTGCTGGGCATGATGAATGCCATTGCGGATATGCTGAAGCTGGGGAAGATTACAGCAGCTATAACATTTGATGATTCGATCATTGAGGATTCTGCTGCTGAGAAAATGACCTTTATGCAGGAGATCCGAGACGGAGTGCGGAAAAAGTGGGAGTACCGGGTAAAGTTCTTCGGCGAGGATGAAGAAACCGCAAAAGCTATGGTAGAATCCGAACCCGAACTGAATCTGATGTAATGCCATGCTGGAGCCAAAGTATTTGGAGGGTCTGCCTGACCCAATCCTGAAACTGTTCGACAAGGTGGAGGCGGAGATCCTTGCGGATATGGCAAGACGGATCGTGAAGTATGACTACTGGATCCCGTCGGCAGATTACCAGAACAGAAAGCTACGGGATGTCGGCGTGTTGCAGGATGAGATCCTGAAGGCACTCTCAGCCGTTACCAAAAAGAGTGAGGCAGAGCTGCGGAAGATGATGCAGGATGCAGGTAGTCTGTCCCTAAAAGCAGACGAGAGGGTATATGCCGCAGCGGGCTTAGAGGTTCCTTCCATTAAGGACAGCGAACCACTAAAGGCGATACTAAACGCAGGCTACAAGGCTACGGCGCAGACCATGAGGAACATTTGTCGCACAACAGCTAGGACTGCAACGAAGCAATTTGAGGATGCCCTGGATGTGGCCTGGTTGAAGGTGCATACAGGTGCCTTTGATAGCAACACGGCAATACGGGATGCTATTAAGACCTTATCTCAAAGTGGTATACACTCCATCCGCTACCCATCCGGCAGAGCGGACAGCCTGGAGGTAGCTGTACGCCGAGCTGTAGTGACCGGTGTTAATCAGACTTCGGCAAAACTCCAGGACGAACTTGCCGAGGAGCTGGGAAGTGATCTTGTAGAGGTATCGGCCCATGGAGGGGCAAGACCCGATCATGCTGTATGGCAGGGAAAAATCTATTCCAGATCCGGAACGCACCCAAAATACCCGGATTTTAGGAAGGCAACCGGCTATGGTCGGGTGGATGGGCTGGCCGGAGTCAATTGCCGTCATACCTTCGGCCCTTACTTCGAGGGAAGTCCGCCGGTCTGGACAGACCAAAAACTGCAGGCACTGAATGCACCCAATTATATCTACAACGGCAGACAACTCAATGAGTATGAGGCTTCCCAGGTTCAACGGTACAACGAGCGCCAGATCCGAAAGTGGAAACGGGAGGAGGCTGCCTTTAAAGCAGCAGGACTGGATAGTTCTCAGGCTTCATCCAAGATCAAATACTGGCAGGATGCTCAAGAGGACTTTCTAAACCAAACAGGACTTGCAAGACAGTACGACCGGGAGCAGATTCAGACCGGTGCAACAGCAAATCTATCCCTGAAGGTTGAGAAAGAAATGAGATATGCTCGTGCGAGTGACACCTTTACGATTATTCCCCCTGCAAAAGGGGATGCGATTAAGGCACAGAGCATATACAAAGGGTTGCAACGCTCGGATGTTGGAAAGCAGGTCTATGAGGCTATCATAGATAGGAAGATTCCCGTTCTTATCACTTACGAAGAAAAGGAAAACAAGAGACTATTAGGAAGAACGGATGGGTCGTATGTAGAGATCTTTGCAAAAAACACGCAGACGGTCAAGCAAACGGTTTCAACCATCATTCACGAGGTAAGTCATATTTTATTAGATACCGATTATCCTACACAGTGGGAAGAGGCATACTGCTTTGCACAAGAGGAAAAACACAAAAAAGGGCAGTTGACTTTTGCAGATCTCAAGGATATAATAAAAAGGGTAAAGCGAAATTATCCGGAGCTGCCATGGAGGGATAGAGTGAAATGAATGAAAATGACCGTATCAATATGGAACAGGTTATTGCAACAATACGCGAGAAAGGACAGATTAAATGCCCTAGATGTGAAAATGGTGTTGTTAAGCCTGTTGGAGAGAAAGAAACTGCACATTGGTTTACCTGTAATGTGTGTAGAATGAAAATTGTAGAAGAATAACCACCAAGCCGGGAACTGTTCAAACGGCGAGGTGGTTTTTCTATGCCCGGATTTAATATTTGTTGATGGAAGCATGATGCGAAAGTATCGTGCTTTTTTCATACCCATTTTCAAAAGAAGGAGGAATTCGTATGGACTTTTTGAGGGAACTCTTTAACGGCGGCGCACTGACCTATGATCAGCTTTCTGAAGCCGTGAAGGGTAAGGGCTATTCTGTTGTCAATGCCACAGGGGGTGCTTATGTGCCTAAGTCGGATGTAGACGGCCTGAATAGTCAGATCACTACACTGACAGGTCAGCTGGGCGATGCCAACAAGAAGTTGGAGGGTTACGATCCTAACTGGAAGCAGCAGGCGGAAGCGGCGAGCAAGAAGCTTGAGGCTATGCAGTTCGAGTTTGCACTGGAGAAGGGCATTGCCGCAGCGGGCCCCAGAAATGCCAAGGCTGTAGCAGCTCTTATCGACCGGGAAAAGCTGAAGTTCGCCGGTGGAGAGCTGATCGGCCTGGACAAGCAGCTGAAGGAGCTGAAGGAAAACGAGGAAACGAGCTTCCTGTTTCAGCAACAGCCGGCACCTGTCAAGACCGGCATGAGCCATCAAAATAACAGGGAAGGCACCCCTGACAAGAAAGATGCCGCAAACGACGCATTGCGTTCTATTTTCAGAGGAGGTAACTAATTATGCCGAACAAAAACATGATCTCTCGCGCGGATGCTGAGGCTCTGATCCAGGAGCAGCTTATCAGCACCATCCAGCAGGACACTCCCAAGTCCTCCATTTTTATGCAGCTGGCAAGAAAGCTCCCCAACATGACCAGCAAGCAGACCCGTATGAAGGTTCTGGATATGCTGCCCATGGCATACTGGGTCAACGGTGACAACGGCTTCAAGCAGACCAGCCAGCAGGCATGGGAAAATGTCTTTCTCATTGCCGAAGAGCTTGCAGTCATCGTTCCTATTCCCGAAGCGGTGTTCGATGATGCGGATACCGATATTATGGGCGAAGTCCAGCCTCGTGTGCTGGAGGCCATTGGTCAGCGTGTGGACAGTGCCATTCTCTTTGGCGACAATAAGCCCCAGGCGTGGCGTATGGACATTCTTTCCACTGCAAGACAGGCCGGCAACAATGTCCCTGTAGGTGCGAATCCCGACTACTTCGACCTGCTCCTGGGCGAAGGCGGCGTGATCTCCAAGGTGGAGGAAAGCGGCCGTATGGTCAATGCAGCCATCGGCGCCATGGGCATGAGAGCGAAGCTCCGCGGCATCAAGGGCCAGGATGGTCACCCCATTTTCAAGTCTGATATGCAGGGCAGTACCCAGTACGCACTGGACGGAGCTCCCATGTACTTCCCCCAGAACGGAGCCTTTGATGCTTCCAAGGCTCAGCTCATTGTGGGCGATTTCTCCCAGGCGGTTTACTCTATCCGTCAGGACATTACGGTAAAGATTCTGGACCAGGGCGTTATTCAGGATCCCAACACCAAGGAGATCATCTACAACCTTGCACAGCAGGACATGATTGCTCTGCGCGTGGTATTCCGTATGGGCTGGGCACTGCCTAATCCCGCAACTCGCATGGATCCCAACCGCACTGCCTGTTCTTTTGCTTATCTGGAGCCTGCTGTGGCAGTGGCCACTCAGTCTGTCACCTTTACGGTGAAGGACAGCGAGTCCAATGCAGTATCCGGGGCATCGGTAGAGGTCAATGGAACCCGTATCAAGACCTCTGAGGACGGTACCGCAGTGTTCCATCTGCTGGAGGGTAGCTACAATGTGACGGTCAAGGCCCGTGGCTATGCTACGGTGCAGCAGACTGTGGTGGTCGCAGATAGCCCTGTGAACCCTGCTGTGACCTTGGCAAAGGTCTAATTCCGGTGAAGGAGGATGGAGGCTGTGACCGAATATGAGTTCTATTCCAATCAATACGGTGGATCCCTGCCGGAGGAGGACTTTAAACGACTGAGAGCCAGAGCCTCCTCCTACCTTGCAACTCTGACTTTGGGGAAAAGCAAGCTGGAAAATCTGCTACCTGCAGTCAGGGAAAGCGTAAATATGGCACTATGTGCTGTAGTAGATGTCCTGCATAAATGCGAATCCGGTGGTGATATTGCAGCAGAGAGCAATGACGGCATCAGCGTGACCTATGCAAGCAAGCCACAGCAAACGGAGCAGAAGCAGCTTTTTCAGGCCGCCTCTGCTCATTTGGCATGGACGGGTCTCTTATATCGGGGGTGCCTGTGATGCTGGGATGCACGGAAACTGTTACTATTGTGCGACATGTGCAGGGCAAGGATTCCGACAGCTACACCTGCGAGGCAATAGTGGGTGTAAGCTGGTTCGGCAAAGGGGGAGACGAGCTCACAGAACGAGCCGGGGAAGCACCTCAGAAGGACTATACCGTGCGGATCCCGGTAAAGCTGGCACCTGCTGAGCTGCCTAAGGCAGGGGATATCCTTGTACGAGGGGTGGTGGCAGAGTACAGCGACTACAAATCCATAGAGGGCAGAGAGTACTTCCGTGTTTCCGAGGTTGGAGACAACCGGCGAGGTAGACTCCTGCCTCATGTAGTGGTGAAGAGTCAATGAGCGTAAAGGTTTCCATCAAACTCAATGTAGGGGATATCCTGCGAAAACGAGGGCTGGGGGACAGCGATGGGGCAAGAACGTATCTTGCTGAGCGAGTGAGAGCTCGCAGCGATCCCTATGTTCCCATGCAACAGGGAACCTTGAAAAATACCGCACAGATCTCTCCGGGGGGCACACAGGTAATCTATAAGCAGCCCTATGCCCATTATCAGTACAAGGGTAAGGTCATGGGGCCTAATGTCCTATTGAAGGTCGGATGGCGTTCAATGGCTAGGAAGGGTGGCAAGAGGTACACAGGAGGAAATCTCACGATTCGGAAGCAAGATACCGGTCTGAGAGGACCGGAATGGGACAAGCGTATGCTGGCCAATCATCGGGGAGATCTGGAAAAAGATGTTGCAGCCTATGTAGGAGGAAAAACAAAATGACAGTCATTGAAGCCTTGCGGAAATACTTCAAGCAGTTTCCCAGACTACAGGAGGAACGTCTGGATATGAACTGCCTGCAATCCAAAACAGACAGTTATTCCATTGACAGCGTGCCCGGTGAAAGTGTCCTGACCCGCTATCTGGACGGATCCACTGTGCGCCGTTGCCTGTTTACGATCTCGGGCAGAATGTACCACAGTGCCGATCTGAAGAATCAGAACAGCAATATGGCCTTCTTTGAAGATCTGGAGGCATGGATAGAGAGGAAAACTCTCTTTATGCATCTCCCGGAGCTGGGGGAAAAGCGAAAAGCAAGATCCTTGGAAGTGACTCTCTCCGGTTATCCATATCTTCTGGATGAGAATGGGGAAACGGCGAGATATCAGATACAATGCAGATTAACATATTTACAGGAGGTATAAAGCTATGAAGCTAAGCGAATACATGAAGGAAGTTAAGGCTTCCGCAACCGGTGAGCGTACCGGCAGACAGATGGTCCTTGCTGTGGACTGTACTGAGGGCGGTGCAGCTCAGAGTCCCGATGAGTATGCAGTGGTAGCAAACCATGTGGAAAACCATGGCGCAAGCCTAAATGCTAAAACCACGGATAAGAGCTATATCGGAGAAGGGGAAATGAGTCTGAAGACCGGAGTCCAGAGAACCTTTGCCATTACCGGGCAGCTTCTTCGTGGAGATGAATTCCACGACACCATGAACAGCCATGCCATGAAGTATGGTATTGGCTCCGAGGTCCAGCGGGGCTATGTCTACTTTGATCCCGGCACCATGAAGGGAGAAAAGGGCAGAGTTACCATCTCCGTCAACAAGGATGGCGCCGGTGCAGCGGGTGATCCCGGTGACATCGATGTAACCCTTGCGGTACACGGAATCCCGGAAGAGTACACCTACGAAGCAACCGAAGCAACCGAAGCGACAACTGCAGGGGAGGAATAAGGAATGGCAAAGATTTTTGCATATTCTAAGCGTGCCTGCAAAGTACAGTTCTTCGAGGAAGATCCTGTGGTAGCTACCATTTTTGTGGGAGATGAGAGTGACAAACTCTGCCTGCAGGGAGCCCGCCTGATAGAGGAGGGGGACAAGAGTGCCACCTTCGAGGGGCGGGTGGCAAAGTACCGGGAGGCTGTGGAACTGTTCCTGGGTGCTGAGAAGACGGAGAAGATCCTTGCTAGGGCGGAAGCGCAGGATGGCTTCGCTTTGCTGGAAATTTGGCAGTTCGTGGTAAACTCTATCCGGGAGCATAAGGTAAAAAACCTGGCTGCCTCTGGCCGCTGACAGAGGCATGGGATCCTCCGGATACTGTTCTGATAAACGGAGAGCCATATGAGATTCGCACGGATTTCAGGGCAGGAATTGCATACGGAATCAAAGCAATGTCCGGCAGCTTAACCGATAGGGAGCTGCTGGACATTTGGTTTATAGGGAAGCGACCTTCGGACTTTTCAGCGGCCAAGGAGTCGATCTCTAAATTTTACACAAGAGGAAAGGAATCCCGGAAGCAGGAGAATGAAAAACATCCTCCCGTCTATTCCTTCAGGGAGGATGCAGAGGTCATCATAGCAGCATTCCAGAAGGAGTACGGTATAGACCTAACTACGGAGAACATGCACTGGTGGCGGTTCTCAGCCCTCCTGGAGGGACTTATTACAGATTCCTTCACAGATCGGGTACAGTACCGTATCTGCAATCCGGACAATATCAAGAGCAAGGACCTCAGAGCCAGATACCAAAAACTCAAGGCGGAGTATGCTCTTGACCGCCACGGGAAACGTGTGGAACGACCGACTACCTTGGAAGAGTACAATGCATTATTGCTCCGTAGAGCACGGGGAGAGGAATAGGAGGTGAGCATATGTCTGCAAAGGCGGATGGGCAGGTCATAATCCAAATTGATGTAGATGATAAGCAGGCTGGGAAACGGCTTGATGATTTCAGCAGAAAAGTATCGGACACCGGAGAAACGGCAAAGGAAGCTGCAGGACAAATTGAACAGACCGAGGAAAGCCTTGAGGGTGTGTCAAAAGCAGCAAAATCTACAGAGGAGCAGATATCCAAAGTAGGAACTGCGGCAGGAAGTGCCGAGAAGGACATGGGCAATCTTAGAGAGACCACCAATGATACTGAGAAAGCGATGGTGGCTGCAAGCGCTGCATGTTTAGGGTTGGCAACGGGTCTGATTACAATTGGATCAAATGCAGTACAGACCTCCACAGAGGTTGACTCTGCTTTCGCAAAAACCAAGACGATCATGGATGAGAATGCTATGTCGGCCTCTAAGATGAAGGATGAGATCATGGCACTTTCCTCCCTCTCCGGAATGCACGGAGAGACGGTATCCGAGGCAGTCTACAATGCGATCTCCGGATCTGTGGCAACACAGGATGCAACAGCCTTTGTTGAGAAGGCAAACAAACTTGCTGTATCGGGTTTTACATCCCTTGCCAATGCTACAGACGTTCTGACCACGACTCTTAATGCCTACGGACTGGGGGCGGAGAAGGTGGACGGAATTTCCAATGTTCTGATCCAGACGCAGAATTTGGGAAAAACTTCGGTGGATGAGTTGGCAGTCTCTATGGGCAAGGCAATCTCCACAGGTTCCGCATACGGTGTTAACCTGGAGAACCTGTCGACGATGTATGTAGAGCTGACCAAGGGCGGTATTGCTACCGCAGAAGCCACAACCTATATTTCTGCCATGCTGAATGAGCTCGGTGATGCAGGTAGCACTGTAGGGGGCATCATTCAAGAGCAAACCGGGAAGTCCTTCGGCCAACTGATGGCTGATGGAGTATCCTTGGGAGATGTACTCAAGATCCTCTCTGACACGGTAAACGGAGATGCAGAAGCTCTTATGGGCCTGTGGTCCTCTCAGGAGGCAGGCAAGGCATCTAATGCGGTACTGACACAAGGGATTGAAGATTTTAACCTTGTGCTGGAGCAAATGGAAGCAGAAATGTCCGGCACCACGGGGACAACGGAAAAGGCTTACGACACTATGACCCGGACCTCCGAGTTTATTGATACGAGGTTTAAAAACTCTGTCAATAATTTGGGCGTGGCATTTGGTGACAACCTGCGACCTGCAGTGGACTGGGTCAAGGGTTCCCTTACCTCCGTGGTGGAGACGGTGACAGGCTGGGTACAAAAATCTCCGGGCGTAACTGCCACTCTTACCGGTGTGACTTTGGGAATAGGAGCATTAGGTATAGCTTTGGCAGCTTGCACTTTGAAGGCGAAGTTGGCAACCTCTGAGATGTGGAGTTTAACAGCAGCTATGATGTCTAATCCGGCTGTACTGATTGCAGCGGGCATAACTGCACTGGTCGTTGGAATCGGGGCTTATATAGCAGCTTCCTCGGCTGCTACTGACGAAACAGAGAAGTTGACTGCTTCTTCCAAAAGACAAAAAGAAGAGCTGAATGAACTGGAGAGAGAATACAGAAATGTTTGTGAAGCCCAAGGGGAAACCTCGGTAGAAGCCCAGCTGCTAAAAGAGAAGATCGATAATCAAACGGAATCCTTTGAGAGAAACAAAAAGACCATACAGGAATTGGATGAGGAGGTAAATGCTGCACGGGATTCCTATGCCGAGATGGCTCGACAGTACGATGAAGCGATCACTGGTGCAGATAAGGAATACGACAGCATAACAAATCTCGTTGAACGTCTGAATGAGCTTACATCAGCAGAGCAGGATTCTGCAGCGGCAAAAGAGGAAATTTTGACAATTGTGGATCTGTTAAATGAAAAGTTGCCAGAACTGGGACTAAATTATGATGCTGTTAAAGGGAAGATGAATCTTTCACAAGAGGATGTTATAAATGTGGCCAGGGCAGAACTGGACAATGAGAAAAGAACAGCCACCTATACATCGATTAAAACGGCATTGGAGAAAGATGGTGAGTATGAGCAGGTATACTTAGATGCAAAATCAGAGTGGGGAGCAGCTAAAAAAGCCTATGAAGAAGCACAGCTGAAATTTGAAGTTGCAAATGCTGAGGAGCTGAGCATGTCAGAGTATGAGAGACTTGCGGATCAGGTTAAAACGACAAGTGATGCACTGGATGAAGCAAAAGGAAGGCTAGATACAGCTAGAGATACATATTACAAAAACCAAACAGCCATTAACGAGCTATCGTCATCTCTTGCTATATATTCCGATGAGGCGAATGAAGCTGCGGATGATACGGAAACGTTTGCCACAAAATTTGAGACAGCTGCAGAAGAATGGAACAGTGCGGCAGGTGTTTTGATGGAGGCTTATGGCGAAGCTTACGGCAAGGCACGGGAAAGCATTGAAGGTCAAATTGGCCTGTTTGAGAAGATGGAGAAGGAGACCTCGATTTCTGTGTCAGGAATGATAGAATCGCTTGACAGTCAAATAGCCTATTTGAACGAATATGCTGTGAATATGCAGCTTGCGGCCGAAAAGGGCATTAACCAGGGGCTGCTCCAAAAACTGAGCGACGGATCAAAGGAGAGCGCGGGAATCCTTGCAGAACTGGTAACTGCAACAGAGGAAGAGATAGCAGCAATCAATGAGAAGTTTGCGAAGGTGGCCGAAGGGAAGGGCGACTTTGCTGAGGCTATGACTGAGTATACAGGAGTGGTGGAGGACGAAAAACAGATTATGGTGGATCTTGCTGGGGAAGTAGGATTGGATATGTCCGAAGCCATAACCGACGGACTTCTGCAAGGATTCCAGGCATACAGACTCGCATGGCTACAGTACCAGAATGTGGGTGGGGCAAAATCACTGCTCCCCAAATCCGGGGACAAGATGATGTCCACATATGCCAGTGGCACTCCATATGCGGAGTCTGGGCTGGCATTGGTCGGCGAAGCCGGCCCGGAACTGGTATTCCTGCGAGGCGGAGAGAGAATACTCACCGCGGAGGAAACACGGGAGGTGTTTGATAGTACGGCATATCCTCTTTCCGGCACATCTGCGGTAGGCTATGGAGGAACTGCTGCTTCCGGGACCGGGGCAATGTATTTCCATGGGAGGATAGAAGTGCCGTTATATGTGAACGATCGGGAGTTCGCCAGGGCTACCGCTAATGTAATGGGAGAAGAAATGGAATGGGGGCTGATGTGATTTGGAAGAAGTGAGGATCGCGGGGAGGGGCCTTTATGAGTTTATGGCCAAGATGCAATCTTATCCGGAGATCACTTCCTGTGAAATAGATGCAGGAGTATTCCAAGGCTCTAACAGATCTTCCATCCAACTCCTCCATAATCGCAGAGGAGCGAAGAAGCTGACCTGCAAAATAGATTTCTTTGGCAGGGATAACTATGAGCGGACGATGCATCAATCTGCGTTTGAGGCTTTGTTTTTGGGCTCTGATCCCGTCACAATTGATATTTGCGATGGATATTGGTATCGGGCAATTTTAACCGGCACAGGTGCCCCCCGGACTGAAAGGGAGTATATCACGACGGTAGAGTACCAATTCCGGGTAACACGGCACAGAGGATCACCTGTTACGGTGGAATGCAAGGCGAATGACAACAGGGTGTGGTGCGAAAGCAACGTTCTCAAAACAGACTGTATTATTACTATCCCCTGCGACAGACTTCAAGGAGCGGACAGTATCTTAATTGGGTTAAATGGGGTGCAATGGGGCTATAGTGGGCCTCTATCCGGAAATCTGATATTGGATGGAGTCAATAAGGTTTACACAATAGGAGATCGAAATGCAACCACGGACATTTCCTGGTCCGATTTTCCATATCTGTTGCCCGGAAGCAATAAATTGGAGTTCTCTATTAGCGGTATAGTAGTAGGTGTTGAGGCAAGCTTGACATATACACCTACATTTCTATAGGAGGTGAGCTTGTGCTACAGATAGCAGACGGAACGCAAATTGCTACGGATGAGTATTATATTCAACATATGAGCAATGGTTTGGATCAGCTCCATTTTGACTTGGCACTTTATAACCCGGTGTACAAGGACTTGCAGGAGGAACTGAGGATCCTGGAAACCACAGAGAACCAAACATATACCATTAAAAGCATCGCAGCGGGGCAGACCACTGCAAAGATAGGGTGTGTATTGGATTTGGTAGATTGGCAGGGAAGCATCTGCATTGGCTACAGCCGTACAGGGAATCCGGTTCAGCTTTTGCGGGAAACAATAACGGATTTTTCCGGTGATTCTGCTGCTATGAGAGAATGGGAAATCGAGGAGCCTGTGTCGTTCCTGAGCGAGAAACGACATATCGAGATGCAGGGACCTACCCCATTAGACATCGCACTCCAAGTGCAGGAATCGTTTCCGTGCGCTGTGCGTTTTTTCACCGAGCACAAAAGAGCCAAAATTGTTTGGCCGAATCAAATGCCACTTTCAGATGCCTATGTGATCGATACTGTAAACTTGAAGACTGCTCCGGAATTTAAGGGGAAAAGTAATGAATTGTACACAAGGCTATACCCTGTGGGGAAAGACGGGCTACGGATTGAAGGAGAGTATGTGGAAAATCTGAGCTATACAAAGGATGTGATTTGTAAGGTTTGGGTAGACAGCAGATACGAGGATCCGATAGCCTTAAAAGCTGACGCTCAGAGAAGAGTGGATGCAGACTCGCAACCGGTGAGAAGTTGGAAATTAAGGGTGGTTGATCTTCGGCGGATTAATCCGAGCAAGTGGGGGCATATGGATCTGAGTTTATTCAAGAAAATCAGACTCATAGACGAACACAAAGGATTTTCAGCTATAGTGCAGGTGTGCGAAGATAAGGTATACCCCTACTATCCTGAGCGAAATGAAATAACGGTATCGACAACTACGGGATCCGTGCAGAAAACATTGAGAACAGTGTACCGGCAGATTACAGATCCCAATAGTGCTTTTTATCAAAAGCTGGATGCGAGGAGGCTGTAATGATATTACATAAGATCCAATTAGATATGCAGAGCAACATTACCAAGCAAGTAATGTATGCAAAGCAAGAGGACAGTATGAGTAGAACTGTCCAAATAGAACTTTATAACGGCGGAACAGAATGGCCGGTGCCGGAAGAAGTCACAATTTTACAGATTGCATATTCCAAGCCGGACCGCACGGGTGGCGTGTATGATACATTACCCGATGGGAGTAAAGCCTGTACGACTCAGGGAAATCGTGTAGAATGCAAACTGCACCCTCAGATGTTTACTGCAGCCGGAAAGGTGTGTTGTGAATTCAGAATGCTCAATGAGCAGGGACTGCAGTTGGGTACATTTTACTGGGTGATCTTCGTAGAGGAATCTGTTACCGGAAAACTGAAATCAGAGGACTATTTCAATTTTGCTTCACTGTCTAATATGCGAGAGGAAATAGGAATTCTTGCGGATTTGAGAACAAAAGCAAAAAAGGACATTGTAGCTGCCATAAATGAATTACATGACTATGCAACTACATTGACCAAGACGGTTAACGGTGTTAGCCCAGATCCCGATACTGGAGATGTTCGTGTTATTGGAGAAGACATTCATGCTTTTCCTGCCAATATTCCCGATTTTAAGGGGAGCGTAGACGATGCTCTGGACATCCTGGGTCTGGCAGTTTTCCATGGGCAATTAGGAAACTTCAAGAGGGCACTGGAGAATTATGCTCGCACGGACGACATTTTAGGAATCCCTGTCTTGGATACTGCTGGTAAGAAGTACGGCAAGATGGCCATAATCGGAACCGAAGAGGAGATGAACGGAAAACAAAATTTCTTTGAGGTTCCCACGCTTAATACGGTAAAGAAGCTTTTATCCAATCTGAATACAGAACTGTCTGGTGGTTTGGATTTTGATTCCGGCTACGTAGATCCCCAAGGGTACATCCATCTGACCTTGGGGGGTGAGGAGATCCCGGGCTTTACCCCCTTCTACATCGGCTCGGCTTCCGAGGCTCCCGGGGATCTGCTGATCGAGGGAGACCGCCTGTACCTCAGCAAGGACGGGGAGCCTGTGGGAGAGGGCGTAGAGCTGCCCAAGGGTGGAGGCACCGGCTCCGGCTCTGTTATGAAGCTGTTAAACGGTCTCGGTAGCAGTGCCTTCTCCCTCATGGACACCGCCAAGGAGGCTGTGATCCTGTATAGCTGGTCCTCGGTGGATGCGGAGGACGGGACCCCTACAGGTAAGGGCTCTGCATCCTGGTTCGTAGGAGACAGACGGGTTGCGACTCAGAGTGTGGAGCAGGGAGAGTGCTCCTTTGACATCCTGCCCTACTTAGAGACAGGTGTTGCTAATACGGTGAAGCTGACCCTTGAGGATGCATACGGCACCGTACGCAGCCGCATATGGACGGTGACGGTGATCTCCTTCGGCCTAAGCTGGGACTTAGAGCAGATGGACAGCCACCCCTCTGCACCTATGTCTGTGCGCTTCATCCCTACGGGCATGGGGGATAAGACCCTGCGGCTGTATATTGACGATCGGGAGCACCATGTACAGACCGTTGCCTCTACGGGGCGGACAGTGACCGTGGACATCCCTGCACTGCCTCACGGAGTGCATAGGATCACAGCCACTCTGGAACTGGTAGCAGAGGGGCAGACGGTGACGACAGATCCCTTGACCCACGTGGGCATCTGGCATGAGGAGAGCAGTACCGAGGCAGTGGTCGCCTTCTATGACACCGCAGTAGAGGTAGCGCAGTATGCTACTGCAGGGATCGCCTATCTGGTCTATGACCCCGTGATCGAGAATGCAGCCATCACCCTATACGACAATGGAGCAGAGGTTCGTAATCTCACTGTTGGACGGGGGATGCAGATCTGGGCTTACCGCCCCACTGCAGAGGGGCAGACCACCCTGCAGATCGCAGTGGATCATACCGATGCGCGGGCATCCCTTCCTGTGACAGTAACAGCCCTGGGCTATGATATCGCTCCCGTAAGTGCAGGGCTCCTGTTAGAGTGCAACCCTGCAGGTCACTCCAACGCTGAGACGGATCGGGAGTCCTTCGGCTACACTGACGGACAAGGGCAGAATCACCCCTTTGTGTTCTCACCGGGCTTTGACTGGGTGAGCGGAGGCTTCCGACAGGATGATGAGGGGATCACCGCTCTTGTCATTAAGAGGGGCACCTCCGTAACCTTAGACCGTAGCTTCTTCCAGGGGGATGCGACCTCCTCGGGCAGGGAGATCAAGCTGATCCTTAAGGTAACAAACTGCCGGGACTACGAGGCCCGGTTCTTACATTGTTATGATGCGCCCGTGGGTCTGGTGCTGAGAGCACAGGAGGGAGTTCTGTCCTCGGAATCCCAGAGCCTTACCATTCCCTACTGTGAGGAAGAGAAGTTAGAGATCGATCTGAACATCGAAGCCCTTAAGGAGCACCGTCTTGCAACAGTCTGGCTCAGTGGCATACCCTCCGGGGTCTTTGTCTACGGGACAACGGATGCCTGGGTGCAGAGCAATCCCGATCCCGTAGTCATTGGCTCTGAGGACTGTGACGTGTGGCTGTACGGTCTGCGGATGTACGGCAATTCCCTGACCTTGCAGGACATCCTTGCAAACTACATTGCAGACGCAGGGACTACCGAGGAGATACTTGCACGGTATGAGCGGAACGACATCTATGCCGCCAACGGCTCACTCAGCCTGTCTAAGCTCCGTGACAACAACCCGGATCTGCGGATCCTCCATATCTCAGCCGGGGACATGACCACGGGGAAGGAGCATGAGGTAAGCTGCTCAGTTGACTTAGATCATAAGAACGGCAAGGGTTTTACTGCGTCGGGCGTCATTATGAAGGCACAGGGCACCTCCTCCCTGGAATACGGCATGGCGGCTCTCAATTTAGACTTGGACTTCTCCTCAGCCAAGTGGACAGATGACAAGGGGGAGACCATCACCGCCTTCTCTATGGCAGAGGCCGCTGTCCCTGTGAACTACTTTAACATCAAGCTCAACGTTGCCTCCTCAGAGAATGCCAACAACGTCTGCTTAGCTGAGGAGTACAACCGCCACAATCCCTACCGCTCCATGCCTCGTGAGGATCACCCTGCGATCCGTGACACCGTAGAGGGACACCCCTGCGCCGTTTTCCTCACCAACACAGGAAGCAGGACTATGACCGTAGGCGCCCGTTCTCTCCTGCCCGGTGAGACCATGCTCTACGGCTGTGGGGATATGAACAACAGCAAGAAGAACTTTGCCGTCTTCGGCCAGGATAACAGCACCTATCCCAAGCAGTGCTGTATCGAGATCCTCAACAATAACAACGCTCCCTGCCGTTTCAAGTCCGACGATCTTACTACCGAGACTTGGGACGGGGCAGAGGGAACCTCCAACTTTGAATTCCGCTACCCCAAGAACCCTACACAGGAGATGAAGGACAGCTTCCGAGCACTCCTATCCTGGGTGGTCTCCACCGATCCCACACAGGCAACGGGTCAGACCCTCCCCAGACCTGCACAGTACGCAGGTCGTACCTACAACACAGACACCGGGGATTACCGCAGGGCTAAGTTCAGAGCAGAGCTTGCAGAGTACTTTGCAGTAGACTCCCTCTTGTTCCACTACCTCTTTACGGAGTACCATCTCATGGTGGACAACCGTGCCAAGAACACCTTCCTGTCTTACGAGTGGGACAAGGGAGCAGGGAAGTACCTGTGGAACTTTAACAAGGACTACGACAACGACACTGCGGCAGGCACGGACAATTCAGGCGGTCTCAGCTTTACCTACGGCATGGAGGACACGGACAGTGTCGGGGCGCAGAAGGTCTTTAACGCCTGGGATTCCGTCCTGTGGTGCAATCTCCGTGACCTCTTTGCCCCGGAGCTTAAGACCATGTACCACAGTCTGGAATCTCAGAAGGTATGGGACAGGGAGCGGATCTTAGAGGTTTTCCGCACCTACCAGAGTGCAAGGCCGGAGATCCTGGTAGCCGAGGATATGTGGGCTAAGTACTTTACCCCCTACATTCACGGAGGGGAGAGACGGTATCTTGCTATGGCACAGGGGAACAAGACCCTCCAGAGAGCCGCCTTCTACCGTTACAGACAGAGCTACATGAGCTCCAAGTATGACAGCCCCTTCGCCCTGTCCGATTCCCTATCCTTGAGAGCCAATGCAGTATCCGATCTGTCTGTGACCCTGTATTCCGATGCCTATGCCCATGTACGCTTCGGTAACGCAGGCTCCGTCAAGGTAAGGGGCAAGCGAGGGGAGTCTATCCCCATCCCCTGCAAGGCAGATACGGCAAACGACTTGGAGACCTACCTGTATTCTGCAGGCAGTATTTCCGTCTTAGGAGACTTAAGCGGTCTCATGGCTGATCAGATCGAGCTGAACTCAGCAGTCAAGCTGCGGAACCTGCCCTTGGGCAGTGGGGATCCGGGCTATGGCAACGAGGATCTGACCCAGCTCAGCTTCGGCACCATTACGGCTCTGGAGTCTATTGATCTGCGTGGCTTAAGTCGCCTGTCCGGGGCTGTGGATCTGACCCAGTTCGACGGACTGAGGGAGCTGCTGGCATCGGGCAGCGGTATCAGCGGTGTGATCCTTGCACCTAACTGCCCCATAGAGACTCTGGATCTGCCACCTGTGGGAACTCTGGTTCTACGGGGACACAGACAGCTTAGCCGGGTGTACCTTGACACCCATAAGCTGCAGAACCTCCGTCTGGAGGACTGTCCCCATATGGACAGCATGGATCTGTGCCGCAATGCCCCTTCTCTGCAACGGGGCAGAGTGACGGGGGTATCCTGGCAACAGGCAGATGCAGACCTCCTGCTGAGGCTGTCGAAGCTGTCGGGCTACGATGGTGAGGGACTGCCTACGGACACCTTTGTGCTTACAGGCAGGGCTCATGTGCCTGCTGTGTGTGAGGAGGAGCTGGAGAGCCTGCATCGAGCCTTCCCTAATTTAGAGCTGACCTATGATACTGTGGTTCCCGGTTACACCGTGACCTTCTGTGGGGCGGACGGGTCGGTTCTGTATACTTGCAGGATCCGTCACGGAGGGGTTTGCCCCGATCCCGTAGCAGAAGGCAGGATCCCCACACCCACAATGGCATCCACAACGGAGCATTCCTTCCGTTACGTGGGCTGGGATCTGCTGCCGGAGACTATTACGGGGGACGTAACTGTGACAGCCCTCTTTGCTCCCTTTGTGCGGTGGTACAAGGTTCGATGGTTCAACGGTAGTCAGCTCCTCCAGGAGGATGTGGTGGAGGTATATGATTCCGTCTCCTACAAGGGGCAGGATCTCCGTTCCGACACACCGGGTGTCATCTGGATCGGATGGGATAAGGATCAGCAGGAGCTGGACGCAGTGACGAGGGATATGGATGTACACGGGGTATACCTGTATCCTCGTCTCCCCGACGGTATAAAGATACAGTATGACTATCTCTACTCAGACGATCCCGGGGATTTCAGTGCCTACAGTCTTGCAGAATTCTATGGGATCATCCACGGAGGGGTGGCACAGGAGTACTTCAACATCGGAGACAAGGTTAAGCTCAAGCTCCGCTCTTCTGCGGTAACGGATACGGAGATCATACTGCAGGTCTACGGCTTCCGCCAGTATGAATGCGCCGGAGAGGTGGGCGGCTGTGCCCAGGTGGTCTTTGGAATGGTGGGTGTTATGGATCAGAATATGAAGATCATGAGTACAAGCGATAACGTCGGCGGCTGGAAGGCATCCGGCATCCGAGCCTTTCTGAACGATACCCTCTATTCAACACTGCCGATCCACTGGCGCGGAATGATCAAGACGGTAGAGGTCCGATCCTCTGTAGGTGGCCAGTCCGGTGAGATCCAAATGACCGAGGACAAGCTCTTCCTCTTTGCGTACAGTGAGCTGTTTAACTCTAAGGTACAGCCTTATTCCAATGAGGTTGCAAGGATAGAGGACTTGCCCTATACACTCTTTACGGATAGCACATCCCGTATCAAGAATAAGTATAACGGTACAGGTGGAGCCGCCCGTTATTGGACACGGAGTCCCGATGCAGGTGACTCTATTCGATATATGCTGGTGGGACCTAACGGCAGTACGGATTGGCAGAACGCACCGGCAGGGAATGCCGCTGGTATTGCCTTCGGCTTCTGTATCTAAGCCGGGCAGAAAGGAGTGAAGAAATGCTATACTTGAAGCGAATAGACCTTGACCTCCAACCCCACTACGCTATAGAGGCGCCTATCTATGTACGGCGGCAGAGCAACGCTGTGGTAGTCCGTGTAGACAGCGCTGCTCTGGCACAGGGGGTGGTCAGCCCCGATGGAGGGCAGATCTGGCAGCTTGTGGGCAGAGCCTCTTTAGGCGAGGGGTACCCTACGGTACAGATCATTACCTGCGCCGAGTATGAACAGTGGCTGTATCAATCGGAGAATGCGCCGGACCCGGAGGATACGGACCCGGCGATTCCCGAGGGGGTTGATCCTGCAACTATCCTCACCCGTGCGGAACTCACGGAACGGGTGAGCGAATTGGATGAGGCTCTCCACATGCTGTTATCGGGGGTGACGGAGGATGAATAAGGAGCTGAAGGAAAAGATCTTTACCTTTAACCGATTAGCTAAGGAGCGAAGTGAAAAGGCTTCCGATATGGATGTCCTCGTAGCTGAGCTCCTACAGCTCCCTCCCGGACAGCTCAAGAAGGTGCTGACGGAGCCTGTTCTGCAGGTACTGGCTAAGTATGGTTACGAGGGAGGAGGTTGATTGACGTGAGCTTTTTAACAACCTTCCTGTGTGGCGCCGGTGGAGTTGCTTTTGTATCTGGTCTCTTTGCACTGCTGCAATGGTGGCTCAACCGTAGAGCTAAGAAGCAAGACAACAGCCAGGCTACCAAGACGGCGAACTGCGAAGCCAGAGGTCAGGAGATCAAAGAGCTGACCCGCATGGTAGAAGTGTTATGCCTTGCGGATCGGACGATCCTCTATGACCGAATTAAGCATCTCGGCAAGTCCTACATAGCCAAAAAGTTCATCACCGTGGAGGAGCTTGAGGATCTGGAACGAATGCACAGTGTCTACCACGATGAGGACAAGTTGAACGGTAACGGCTTCTTGAAGGAACTTATGGAAGCAGTCAGAGCATTGCCTAAGCGGGTCAATCAGTAAACCGCACTGAGCAATTATATACATAGATGTTCGTTATGCGTGTATTTTGGCACTTTTTATTTGCTAACGTGCATCTTTTGCAAAAATATGAATGATAACAAGGAGGAACAATCGAAATGAAGAATTGGAAGATTTGGGCAAAGGCTGCCGGTATTCGTGCCCTTAAGACCTTTGCACAGACCATGGTAGGTGTGATCGGTGCTTCTGCCCTGATCACCGAGGTAAATTGGCAGACGGTCCTGTCCTCTGCAGCACTGGCAGCTCTGCTGAGTCTGCTGACCAGCGTGGCAGGTCTGCCGGAAGTAAAGGAGGAATAAGACATGAGCAAATATCCTGTTCAGTGTGATGCCCAGATCCGGGCTAAGGAGATCGTCCTCGACTATACGAGAAAGCACCTTGATCCTGCCAGTAACATTGAGATCAGCATGGATGATGTGTTTGTCGTGTGGTTCTGCAAGACCCTACACCATGCAAAGGTACTGGTCTCTACCACCCTGCCCGATGGGATGTACTACGAAGTTACCTTCAACGGCGTTAAGGGAGAAATCTACCTCGATGCCTATAAGAAGTTCGAGAATGTCTGTATTACTGTGGAGGAGAATCCCAACGATGAGGGCTACCGTGTGATCTATCCTGACGGATATGTTAGCTGGAGCCCGAAGGAGGTCTTCGAGAACGCATGCCGTGAGATCGGCGAGGTGGATGAACTCAGAATGCCGTTGCTCACCACCAAGCACACCAGAGTGTTTGTGGAGAGTGAGTTCTCCAACAATGCTCCGCACAACTACTTTGTCGCAAGAGCAGAGGACGGTCGTGGTCTGTGCCACATCCACTTCCAGGAAGGGCCTATCAAGGAATGCGGTGTCAACGGAGTCTGTGACGAAGATCTGATCAATATGGTCATTGACCGTATGGAACATTTTCAGAACAGCCCCTTTGCCTGCCGGGAAAATGCTTTGGCGATTACCGCACTGGAGGAGGCTCTGCTGTGGCTCCGCAAGCGCACCATGGGCAGAGAACAGCGTGGCGTAGAAGGCACCCACATCGTATAAGGAGGAGTGAGCTATGAGAAAGCTGAAAATTTGCCTTGATCCGGGGCATGACGAGGGCTACAATCCTTCACCGTGTGGCTTTGGATATGCAGAGGGTACGCGGATGTTTTTCTTTGCCGGGATGCTTAAGGCGGCACTGGAACAGTACGGTATCGAAGTTGTAACAACTCGCAGTCGCGTAGAGGCTAACCCCGATCTGCTTCAGCGTGCGCAGTATGGCAAGGACTGCGATTTGCTTCTGAGCCTGCACAGTAACGCCGTAGGCAATGAGGCAAACGAGAACATAGACTATGTGCGTGTTTACTATCCCATTTCGGGCAAATGCAGGGATCTGGCTTCTTTGCTCTCAAATACGATTGCTGATGTTATGCAGACGAATCAGAATCCGCAGTATCTGACACGCATCAACAGCACCGGCACAGCAGACTACTACGGCATTATCCGCCATTCGGCGACCCTCGGCGTGCCTGCACTCATTTTGGAGCATAGCTTCCACACCCACTCGCGTAGCACGCAGTGGCTGATGTCCGATGTAAATCTGTTCGCTTTGGCAAAGGCCGAGGCAAAGACCATTGCAGACTATTACGGTCTGCAGAAAATAAAAGAGGAGGAAAGCGAAATGCGCTATAACACCCTTGCTGATCTCAAGGCAGACCCCAACAGCCGGTTTTATCTGCCCACCGTAGAAAAGCTGATCGAGAAGGGTTATCTGAACGGAAAGGGCGGTACCGGAGAGGATCTGATCCTGGACTTTTCCGAGGATTCCATCCGCATCCTCGTCACCCTTGACCGGGCTGGGGTTTACGACTAATTAACCATTAAACACCCTATCGAGAATATATCCACATCTATGTTTAAAAGCACTCTCTGCAGGAATTAACTTCTGCGGAGAGTGCTTTTTCTTTTTTGAAAAATGAAAGTAACTGAGGGGGTCTGTGTTGTACACTGAGATAGAACAGTTAACGACATAGGGTTATACTGTTGCTACCTAAAGAACTCTGTTGAAGAGATAAGAAACTTTGCTGACCTGCTATGAGGACTGATATTTCCATTGCAGTACCTTTCGTGTTTTGATATGGAGTTCTCCTGAATTTTTCCAAAGAAGGGAGGAATGTTTCTATGTGGATCTATTCTCGATACATAACAAAGAACGGCAAACGCATTTATCCGAAAAAAGCTCGTTGTTTCCGATTCTGGGTCGATGACATTAAGGATGTTTCCGGGAAGAGAAAATAATATAGATAAACAAAGGGCGATGTCAGCTCGCCCTTTGCCTGATATAAGAGGGGAGTCATAAATTTAATGAAATAATAGTCTATTGATATATGGTGGACCGGACGGGGAGCTGGGAGCATCCCTGCGATATCTCAGCCAGAGATACTCTATGCCATACCCGGAGTTAAAGGGATTACTAACTGATATCGGTGTTGAGGAGCTCGGTCATTTGGAGATGATAGGTTCCATCGTTCACCAACTGACGAGGAAGCTCACAGACGACCAGCGAAAGGAAGCAGGGTTTGCTCCCTATTTCGTAGATCACACCCAGGGAGTGTATCCCCAGGCGGCTGCAGGTGTTCCCTGGTCTGCTGCTATGATGCAGGTAAAGGGGGATCCAATTACGGATCTGGCAGAGGATATGGCAGCAGAACAGAAGGCGAGGACCACCTATGACAATATTCTGAGACTGTCTGATGATCCCGATGTAAACGATGTGATCAAGTTCCTCCGTGCCAGAGAGGTAGTGCATTTTCAACGCTTCGGAGAAGCAATGGAAATGCTGAGGGATAAGCTGAATCGTAAGAATATCTACTATATGAACCCTGCGGCAAAGGGATCGTAAAGAGAGCGGCTCCCATTCCTACATGGAATTGGGAGCCGTAATGACAAATCATATCGCCCCGCAAGGTGTTTGCGGGGCGAAAAGAGACTCATAAGAACTGAGCAAGAAGCTCATCTCGACTATAAGGGATAAGATCAGCAGGGGGAATATCCAGCATGGTATAGCATCCTACCTGTCCACGGTCAGCCATGCGTATGGCAGCACGAACACAGGACAGGAGAACAGAGGCAGTAAACTCCGGATTGGAATCCAGGGACAGGCTGTATTCGATCCGCTGACGATGCTCTCCGTTGAGACCTGTAGCACCTGTACATATAACATGACCACCATGGGGCAAGCCACTATGATCTCGCACCAACTCCTCACGAGTAAGGAAGGTTACGGTGGTATCATAATCGGAGAAATAGTTGGGCATAGTCTTGATCTCCTGCTCGATCCGAGCAAGGTCTGCTCCATCTTCGGCCACAACATAGCAGTGACGGGTGTGCTTCTGTCTGGTGGAGAGGGTAGGGCACTTGCCGTCACGTACGGCATCCATTGCCTCCTGTACGGGAATCGTGTACTGTCTGCAATCAACAACTCCGGGGATCCGTCGTACAGCATCGGAATGGCCCTGGCTGACACCTCGACCCCAGAAGGTATAGGTTGTGCTCTGAGGTAGGACTGCAGAGGCATAGACACGACTGATGGAAAACAGTCCCGGATCCCAGCCGGCAGATATTACAGCAACATGCCCGCCGTCCCTTGCCGCACGGTCTACATTACTATAGTGCTGTGGGATCCTTGCATGGGTATCAAAGCTGTCAACTACATGGAAATATTGGGCAAGCTCCGGCGTCATAACAGGCAGGTCAGAGGCACTGCCACCGCAGAGGAGAAGAATCTGGATCCGATCTGCCCACTGTCTGATATCGGAATAGGGAACGACAGGAACATTGGGCGTGGAAATGTGAACGGAACGCGGATCACGCCGAGTAAAGACAGCAACAAGCTCCATTGTGGGATCATGGGCGATGGCGGATTCTGCTCCTCTGGCAAGATTCCCGTATCCAACAATGCCGATTTTGATCATGATGTTTTATTCCTCCGGATAATAGATTTTGGGCAATATAGAGTGAGATGCTATATTTTAAACTTATCATAATTACAACAAAATGTCAACAAAAACAGAAGAAAATTGTAATAATTTCGTGATTGTAAATAAATATCACTCGTATTCAATTATGAATTTGTCGAAAACCAAAAAATACGAATTACAGCAGAAAAAGCAAAAATAATGCTTGCAAATTCTGCGGGAATGAGCTATAATCTGTTTGATACCATGATGGTATAATGACGTGGTGTTGCCCATAGTCCGATTAGGTATATGATCGTCAGATTTGTCTTGGGTCTATAGTTGTGCGGTGAATTCCGTGGCTCAAGAAGAGAGGATGCGTAACATGAAGAGACCTTATTTCCGTCCGATGATGGCTTTTGAATCTTATCAGCTTGATGCGGCGATTGCCATCAAATGCGATGTTCCCATTGGCAATACTACTTTTGAGTGCAGTGTAGATCTTAGCGCCAATGGCAAATATGGTTACGGTGGCGGCGGTGAGTTCTTTAATTATACCAATTGTCAGACGGATTTGGTTGGGGATGGCCCCAATAACGAGTCTGTATGTTATCATGGGCCCCATTCTACCTTTAATATTTATGAAATTTTCCTGAATTCTTGATTTTTATTCGGGATTTCCATATGGTTTTATTTAAACTGCTGCAAGGATGGGGATCATTTGCAGCAGTTTTTTAATACCGACTATAGAACATTCTCCATACATTATGGAATATAGAGCGCATTATTGAACTTATGTATCGGCATTATGAGATTAGGAGGGAAATATATCGGTGAAACAGGATTACCCGATCAAACAGAGTGTATGCAAGAGAGCCGCAACCAAGAATATCCCTGTTTGCGGAACATTTGAATTAACACCAAGATGCTCTTTGAACTGCAAGATGTGTTATATCCGTATGACTCCCGAACAGATGAAGCCCCTTGGATCGGAGCTGAGTGTTGATCGGTGGATCAAGTTGGCACAGGAAGCACGGGACATGGGCTTGACATTCCTGCTCCTTACAGGAGGGGAACCCTTCCTCAGACAGGATATCTATGAGCTGCTGTCTGCACTCAATGCTATGGGAATTATAGTGGATATCAATAGCAATGGTACGCTGATCAACGAGGCTGTTATAGATAAACTCAAGTTGACCCCTCCATCTAAGATTAACATTACTCTGTATGGTGCCTCACGAGAGACTTACAGAGCATTGTGTGGGGATGGAGATGCCTTTGACCGTGTGGTTCGCGGGATCGATCTGCTACGGGAAGCAGGATTTCTTGTGTGCTTAAATGCAACATTAACACCTGAAAATGTACATGAATTGGAAGCACTGACCCAATTTGCCCAGAGTCGGGGATTGGTTCTGCGTACTACGGGATATGTGATGCCTCCCAGCCGTAGAGGAGCTCTGGAGCAGGCTTACAGACTCCCTGCAAAGGAAGCCGGAGAGAAAGCTTTCCAATCACAGCTCCTGTTCAACGGGGAGGAAGAAATGAGAAGCCGTGCCCTAAAGCAACTGGCATGGGAGGATTGCTATCACGAGACAGAGGATGGAATCCATTGCCTTGCAGGACGGTCTCAATTCTGGGTCAGTTGGAACGGCAAGGTTCTTCCCTGCGGTATGCTTCCGGAGATCAGCGTCGATGTTGCAGTAACGGGGTTCCGAGGAGCATGGGAACAGATCAATAGGACGGTACGTCATTTGCCTGCAAGCAAGGAATGCGGCACCTGCCCTCACAGAAGGATATGTCCCAGCTGTGCCGCATCTCGATACTGCGAAAGTGGGGATGTTAGGACTCCGTCTGCATATATGTGCGAATTTACCAAGGCGTACCAGGCATCAATGGATCAGCTCGTAGCAGAGTAATATGTCTCTGCGGGTATAGATATTCGATTTGCTATTAACAGTGCAAAAACAAAAGGACCGCTGTCACAGGGTTTAGGCTGTGACAGCGGTTTTTGCAATTTATGGTGTGAAATAGTTTTTGGCGGCATCGGAATATGCCATGAGTGCCCTGCAGAGGTCTCCTAAGGCACCGGTTTTGTGATTGCCGTAGGTGTCAGGGCTGTACAGTAGGGTAGAGGATACAGGGGTATTGCCTACATAGATCTGCGCAGAAATCACTGCCCTTAGCTCCGCAGCAAGGAGAGTATCCAGTGTAAAGACGTATACACCCAGATCGGGGTTGTATAGCTCGGCATTTTCGATCCGGTAAGTCTTAGTGTTGCCATATATGTCTTCATAGGAGATATGCAGTGAGAGTGCGGACGGGTCTGCAGCATAATTCCCGGGATGGAAGACAAATTTCAGTGCTACTTTAGACTCTAAATTCAAGGATTTCCCTGCCCATGTGACAGGCGGATTCTCCAAATCATTTAGCACTGTATTGGTATTGCCGAATACCACTTCCTCCGGATCGGACAGGTAAGAGCGGTGAACCGAGGTCATGGCATAGTCAACAAGACTATCGGTGCGGTAGGACTTGAAAATCTGCGCCTTGGAGCCATAGCGGAGCAATTCGGCACATAGAACTTTGAGAGCGACGGTAGAGCCATCTTTATCTAACTGTGAGTAGGCATAATCAGCAATGCTATAATCATCAATAGGGGAATAGTAGGGCTGACCATCTTTGGTCCCGTACAGGACGGAACGGAAACGGTCGTTCATTTGCACAGCCGTCAAACCGTTAAGGGTAAAATAGTAGTAATATCCTTGATCGACGGGGAGCAGCTTGACGGTACGGGTGCCGATTTTCTCACTACCCTCATAAATGTCCAGCTCTGTGAGGACGTATACGGTACTCATATCATAGCCCTCTAAGAGACTCTTGCTGACTGCAAAATTTACAGAGATATCGCTGGCCAGATTCAGCGTGTGGTTGAGTTTTAGAGCAGTGTTTTCCATGGGTTCCTTAACGTCATTCTGACCGCAGAGGCAGAGTCCGTCTATAAAGCTGTGAGACTCTTCTGCGCTGAAACCGCAGTGACAGAATTTTTGGTGACTGCTACCCTCTAAGGCTTCATAGGAGAAGCTGTGCGCCTCTGCTGTAAACAGAGGATGAAGAGTCGCTCCCGTAAACAGGGAACTCAGATCAACAAGCTGATCGTTCTGATCCGCCCAGCCGTGGAAGTTGTAGTGCATAGTTTCGTCTCCGGGTTTTACAGGGAGGGCACCCCTATAGACGGCTGAGGTGTTTCGATCCACAGAGCATCGCTCTAACACGGATCCACCCTCTGTAACGAAGGTTACGGAACCAATGGTGGGATTCTTCTCGGCAGGTCCGATGTAGATGTAATCAATGAGGAATTCTGCGGTTTTGCCGGATGCGTTCTTCATGTTTAAGAACTGAGGATGAACCAGATTGATCCAATCGGATGCGAGATATTCTGCATCCGTCAATTTGGTCTCAAGAATGAACCAGCCCTTGTCTACATAGTCTGCAAGATTGAAGTCTATGGGAATATTAGTCCAAGTGCGGCTTGTGCCTGCGTTATTGACTAAAGTGTTACTGCGATCCAAATTCATGCGGAAGGTGACTATGCCGTTGTCTGTAGAAGCTACTGCATTTTTGATCCGGATGCGAACTTGGAGAATGTCATTCTTGCCGGGAACGAAGTGCATAGCACTGACATTATCCCTACGGTTACGGATGGAGTGACTTGTATCTGTGTTTCCGGTGGGGACGGCTAACTTTAGAGCACCGTCAGCAATGGTAGACATGGGAGAGCCATTATATACGACCCAGTTAGAGGGATCGTCGAAGTTCAAGTGGTTGTAGGTGAAGTTGTTATAACGGTCCCGATCTTCGGCTGTGTTCGTAAAGTCAAAGAACAGGGTGTCGTCTTGTTTGGGGAAGGTCTCCTGAGGTCCAATGTAAATGTAGTCAATGGAGAAGACAGCAGTAGCGCCGCTTGCAGACTTCAGATTGACGAACTGAGGATGAACCAGGTTCATGAATTCAAACTTGTTATACTCTGCAGTGTTTAGAGGGAAGGAGAGGGTCACATAGCCCTTGCCAACCACATCGGCGACCTTAAAACTCTTTTCGAAACGGGTATAGGTCTTAGTGACATCTGCGGCATCGTTGAGATCGTTGGGACAGTCTACATCCAGACGGAATTTTGCTGTACCATCAGTGGTAGAAGCTACAGCATTATCGATCTTGAAGCGAACTTGGCAGTAGTCTGTGGATTTGGTGAAATAATGGAGGGGACGATACGCCCACTGGCCCTTGGAGTTATTCAGGGGACGACTGTAAACACCTACAGAGGTAATGGTTCCGTCGATGGGAGAGAAACTGAGAACGCCGCGGCTGATGGCACTTGCGGTGGTGTTAGCTTCATGATCCCAGTTCTCTTTCCGGTCGAAATTGATGCCACCGTATACAAAGCTGTGATACCGCTCCTGTGCCACGGACTCATTGTTGAAGTCGAACATTAGATATGGATCGGATTGACTTTTATAGTTGGGGGCGGTTAGATTGGGGGTAGTTGTGGTTTTCAGTAGTTTCTTTGCGGCAGAGACACTTTCGATTTTAATGGTATTTGTCCCCAATGTGACGAATGAACCGCTGTATTTGTATGCTGCGTTATCTACATCACAGGAAATCAGCGTGGGGAAATTGGGATTGCTCACCTGACCACTTGCATTTGCGGTATGGAGGGTGTGGGTATAATTGTGACCGGAGAACATGAGGCTGATCCCCATTTGGTTAAGGATCCTCGTCCATTGCGCATAATCTTCCTGAATACCGGCTGTGGTGACTCGGGTCATGGGAATATGGCAGAAAGCGATTCTTGTCGGGTAATCCTTCCATTTCCCTTGGGCGAGGACTTCCTCCAGCCACCGGGTTTGCTCCTTGCGAAGGTTCTGGTAATCTGTGGTGCCACCGTATTCGGCATGGCTGTCGATCTTATCCTCACCGGAATCCAGCACGATTGCAAAGAAATCCGGTTGCTCGACTGTGTAATAGCTCTTGCCTGTTGTGCTTGTAGGCGCAATGGAGTCCAGCAGGTAGGAATAGTTGCCACGAATCTCACGGTTTCCTCTTGTGAAGATCACAGGCTTCGTGCCTGTGGTAATGGCACTTGCAGTATCTAAGAGAAGCTTTACATTGGATTCGGTATTGCCGTTATAGGCATAGTCTCCACCAACATATAGGGCATCGAAGGTCTTGTATCCGGCAACAGCCTTGGCTTCGGCAGCAAGTCCACGGAAATCGGACAGACAGAGGATCACGGGCTCTTTCTTATCCCCCATTGGAGTAAAGGGATAGGTGCGGCTTACGGTACTGCCGTGAGTGGGATTGTAGGCGGCACGAGTTGACATGGATTGGAAGCTGACAGAATAGCTACGGGCGGAATCCAAAGCAACCCGAGGGATACGGATGCTGTGATACTTGGTTTCCCAATCCATAAGCCCTGTGGTTTGATCATAGTATTTCTTGCCGCCTACTGTTGCCCATGCCATGCCTGTGGTATCAGTGGTGAAGATGATCTGATATCCGTCTTCCACAGCAAAAACCGTGGGATGTAGAGTATAGGGAGATGAGATGGAAGGTACGGAGGCTCGTGTAGCAGGGGAAACGGTGATTTCTGTATCTTCTGCGGTGGATAGACGGGCTACAAGTCCGCCGGCCTCGTTTACATACGCATTGGTGAAAATGGGGATCTTCTTGGTAGCCTTTACGCTCAGTGTATCTGTGATGTTTTCGAGCTCGTAGCTATCGGTTCCAACCGTGACAAAGGTACTGCTATATGTGGCGTTGGTATTCTCTCGGTCGGATACGACTACGACGGTATAGTTGGGATCGGCAAGGTGCTTGGTATGGTCTGGTCCGTATACACCATACCGGTGGGTATGCCCTGCAATGTGAATGCTAACACCCATTTGATCCAACAGCTCAGTCCATTCCTTGTATACAGATTCAAAATCTTCCTTGGCATAGAAGCTGAAAGGCACATGGGCGAAGACCATTCGTACGGGGTATTTCTCCCATTCGCGGGAGGCTACTACCTGGCGCAGCCATTGGGTCTGTTCGTTGCGGTAGGTGGAGAACTGAACAGTACCACCGTATTCGGCATGGCTGTCTACCTTGTCCTCACCGGCATCCAGGACGAGACCGAAGATCCCGGGCATTTTCACCGTGTAATAAGCACCGGTTTTCTCGCTGTAGCCGGAGACACGGTACAGATTATGAGATTGGGAACCGCGGACCTCGTGATTGCCACGGGAGTAAATGGTAGGCTTACGACCTTGGGTCACTGCACCCGCCATGTCCAGATGGAGTTTGATGTAGGTATCCTCTGTCAACTTGCCGGCGTAATCGCCCCCCAACACATAGACATCAAAATCCTTGTACTTGGAGATCTTTAAGGTAGGATCCTTGTCGTTGTGCTGGTCCGAGCTACAATAGAATACAGGAGGTCTGTCAGCAGGGATCGGATCAAAGGGATATGTGCGGCTGACAGTGGAACCGGGAGCGGGAGAAGTGGTGGGGCGTGCGGAAAGGGAACGGAAGCAGATCGTGTAGGTGCCTGCCGCATCTAAGGCGGTCTGCGGAACTGTGATCTTATGATATTTGCTCTTCCAGTTCATGAGACCGTTTTGAGAGTCGTTGTATTTGACTCCGCCGATCTCAACCCATGCCAAGCCGTTGGCATTGGTAGCAAAGGCGATCTGATAGGTGTCCTCCACAATGAATACCACGGGATGTGTGGTGAATGGGGAAGAAATGGCGGGAACGGATACTGCGGCAGGAGTCATCTCTTGCTCTGTGGTTTTTGCCCCAAAGGCAACGGGGGGAACAAGGGATAGAAGTAGTGCAAGGATCAGGGGGAACAACAGAATGCGAAGGGGTTGTTTACGCATCGGAATGCCTCCTTTTAATAATGTTGTGAATATGGCCGGAAGTGTAAACGATTAAGATGCAAAATACTTTAGGGCACTGTCGCTGTAAGCAAAGAGTGCTTTGCATAGGTCACCTAAGGCACCGGTCTTATTGGCTCCATAGGTATCTGCACTGTATTGCAGAGATTGAGATACGGGAGTAGTACCGTCATAGACCTGTACAGTGACAGGGCTACGCAATTCGGCTGCTAAGAGGCCATGGAAGGAGAATGCAAAGTGTCCCTCTGTTGTGCCATAGGGCTCCGGACTAGACACAAGGACGTCCTTTTTCTGCCCCATATAATCGGTGTAGGAGACCTTTAGTACCAGATCCGATGCATGGTCGCTCAGGGAACCGGCTTGGAAGATGAACTTTAGAGCGATCTTGGAATTCAGATCTAAAGACTTGCCCAACCAGGTAACAGTGGGGTTCGATATGTCATTCAGAGTTGCATTGGTGTTGCCGAGGATCACGGTTTCGAGGTTCTGAAGCCGAGTAAGATCCTCTGCGGTCATAGAACTGTCTGCGAGGGCATCGGTACGGTAATTCTTGAAGATCTGTGCAGATGCACCGTAACGGAGAAGCTGGGCACACACGTCTTTTAAGCTACCCGGTGCATCGACCTTTCTGAGCTGAGAATAGGCGTAATCAGCGATAGAATAGTCATCTGCGGGAGACTGATAGAGCTGACCATTCTTGCATCCGTAAATAACGGAACAGAAAATATCATTCATCTGCACCGCTGTGAGACCCTCAAGGGTAAAGTAGTAATAGTAGCCTCGATCTACCGGGAGGAGCTTTATGGTTTTGGTTCCGATTTTACTGTTACCCTCATAGATACCAAGCTCAGTGAGAATATATACTGTATCCGGATCAAATCCTTCCAATAGCGTCTTGCTGACGGCCAAATTGACGGAAATATCACTTGCAAGGTTCAGTGTGTGGTTGATTTTGAGGGTACTGTCCTCTATGGCATGTCCCGGATCGGCTGCACCACAGATACAGGTACCGTCCGTATAGTTGTGAGCTTCAACCTGAGATTTGGTGCAACGGCTGCATTGGATGATGTGATCGTCTCCGCGGTCTACATAGTGCATGTCATGGCCCAAACGGGGTAGGATCTCACGTTCTGCAAGGATTTCTCCACAAAGGTTACACAGGGAACCATCAGACCAACCGGAACCGACACATGTGGCAGGACAGCCGGGGACGACCTCAGGGCTGTGGCCCAATGCCGGTACTTCTGTGGGTACAGTCAAGATGGCCTCACACACAGTACAGTAGGAACCTTCGCTCTTTCCGGGTGCAGTGCAGGTGGGGGGAACAGGGGCAATGGTGGCAGGAGCGTGTCCCTCGACGGAAATAGAATCCAAATAGCTGTAGCCACAGGCACATAAGAATTCTTTCTGTCCCTCGTTGGTACAGGTAGAGGCGGTTATGATTCTTTCGGTATAGCTGTGAGCCTGTCCGGCGAAAGAAGCGTAGACGGTCATGGCACCTTGAATGCTGGTCAGATCGGCGAGGCTTCCGTCTTCTGTGATCCATCCTGCAAAGCTGTAATGGTTCTCTGCGTCATAGGATTTGGTAGGTGACTCACCATCATAAACAGCGGTTCCTCCCGGTGCTACAGTCTGCTGTTGCAGAACTGTGCCGGTTTCATCGGCGAAGGTGACAACGGCGGCGGTGGGGCTCTTCTCCATAGGTCCAATATAAATATAGTCAATGAGGAATTCTGCATATTTGCCCGAGGCACTGGTCATGTTCTGGAACTGTGGATGAACCAGCGTGATCCAGTCGGAGGCAAGATATTCCGGATCCGTAAGGGGGAACTCCAAGGTGAACCAGCCTTGATCTACATAGTCTGCCAGAGTGAACGCAATGGGGATGTGCGTCCAGGTACGGCTGGAGCCGTCGGCAATCACAAGGCTGTTAGATCTGTCAATGTTCATGCAGAAGTTGACGATTCCGTTATCCGTGGAAGCAACAGCATTGTTGATCTGAATGCGAACCTGCAGAATATCGTTCTGGCCGGGGACGAAGTGAAGAACCTTGGCTTTGTCTTTGATGCTACGGACGCTGTGGCTGGTGTCGTAATTATAGTTGGGGATAGACAAACGAAGGACGCCATCGGAAATGGAGGTCAGGGGAGAAGCATCATAGGGAGTCCAGTTCTTGGGATCGTCAAAGTTCAGATAGTTGTAGGTGAAGCTGTTGTAACGCTCACGGTCATCTTCGGTATTTTCGAAGCCGAAGAACAGGTAATCTTCTACTTCGGGGAAGAATTCTTCCGGTCCGATGTAAAGATAGTCTATGGAGAAGGTGGCGGTTGCACCGCTTGCGGACTTTATATCTACGAACTGGGGATGAACAAGATTGATATAACGGATCTTGTTATACTCAGCGGTGTTTAAGGGGAAGCAGAGACTTACGTAACCCTTTCCAACCACATCCTCTACCCGGAAGCTCTGTTCAAAACGGGTATAGAGCTTGCTTGCATCGGCGGAATCGTCCAAATCGTTGGGACAATCCACATCCAGCCGGAACTTTGCCATACCGTCAGCGTTGACCGCAATAGCATTGTCGATCTTGAAGCGGACGAGACAGTAGTCTGTGTCCTTGGGGAAGTAGTGGAGAGGACGGTATGCCCATTGATTCTTAGCACTTCCCTGAGGACGACTGTGGATACCCACAGAGGTTACGTTCGCTCCGGAGGGAGAGAAACTAAGGAAACCGCGAGTGATGGAGCTTGCGGTTGTGTTACTCTCACTGTCCCAATTTCCCTTTAGGTCAAAGTTCACACCACCGTACACGGGGCTGTCATATCTGGCCTGTGCCAGGGTATCGTTGATGAAGTCGAACATCAAATAGGGATCGGACAGAGCAGGGTAGTTCGGTGCCGTGCGGTTGGGAGTGGTGGAGGTCTTCAGCAGTTTTTTAGCTGCAGAGACGCTTTCAATGGTAATGGTTTCGGTTCCCAAGGTCAGATAGGAACCGCTGTAGGTGTATTCCGGATGCTCTACGTCACAGGAAATCAGAGTGGGGAAGTTGGGATTGCTTACATTGCCGCTGTCATCGGCAGGGAAGAGGTTGTGATCATAATAGTGACCGGAGATCAAGAGGCTGATGCCCATTTGATTCAGAATGTCGGTCCACTGGGCATAATCTTCCATGAGGCCCGGAGTGTTGATTCTGGTAATGGGGTAGTGACAGAAGGCAACTCTGGTAGGGTACTCCTTCCATTTCCCCTCAGCAAGGATCTCCTTCAGCCATTGAGTCTGTTCCTTACGGTGGGTCTCATAATCGACGGTGCTACCGTAGGCACTGTCGCTGTCTGCTTTGTCTTCGCCGGAATCCAATACGATAGCGAAGAAATCGGGCTGTTCAATGGTGTAATAGCTCTTTCCTTCAGGACCGGAGGGAGCGACCTCAGGCAGAAGATAGGACTTAGAACCTCGAATCTCACGGTTTCCACGGGTGAAAATGACGGGCTTTGTACCCTGGGTTAATGCACTTGCGGTGTCCAGAAGGAGTCGCACATTTCCTTCGCTGTTACCGTTGTTTCCATAGTCTCCACCGACAAACAAAGCGTCAAAGGACTTATATGCACCTACATTCTTTGCTTCGGTAGCAAGGCTACGGAAATCGGACAGACACAGGATTACAGGCTCATCTTTGTCTGCCATGGGGGTAAAGGGATAGGTGCGACTGACGGTGCTTCCGTGAGTGGGAGAATAGGCTTCTCTGTAGACCATGGACTGGTAGCTGACAGTATAGCTACGAGCGGTATCCAAAGCAACTCTGGGGACACGGATGCTGTGGTACTTGCTGGTATAGTTCATGAGGCCCATATCCTGATCGTAGTATTTCGTGCCTCCAACGGTTGCCCATGCCATACCGGTAGACTCTGTGGTGAAGATGATCTGGTAGCTGTCTTCTACAGCGAATACCGTGGGATGGAGAACATAGGGAGAAGAAATAGAAGGAACGGAAGCTTTGGTAGCGGGAGTAGAAATAACCACTACATTCTTGGACGTGGTGAGATCTATGTCGCTGTCCGTGTTGGGGGCCACATAGGCATTGGTGAAGACGGGGACGATTTTCGTTTCCTTCGCAACAAGATCATTTTGAACATTCTCGATTTTATATTCCGTAGGGGAGACTGTTAGGAAGGTGCCGCTGTAGGTACAGACATCGTTTTCACGGTCTGACATAATCAGGGTGGTAAAGTTGGGGTCTGCTTTATTTTTGCCGGAATTGGGGCCGTTTACAGCGTAGTTGTGCTTATGGCCGCAGACAAGGAGACTGATGCCCATTTGATCACAGAGATCAGCCCATTCCTTGTAGGTGGACTCAAAGGTGTCCTGGGCGTAGAAGCTAAAGGGGACATGAGCGAATGCCATACGAACGGGATATTTCTCCCATTCACGGGAGGCAACGACCTCACGTAACCATTGGGTTTGGGCTTTTCGGTAGGCTGTAAATTGGACGGTTCCGCCGTATTCGGAGTGGCTGTCCACCTTGTCCTCACCGGCATCCAGGACGATGCCGAAGATCCCGGGAAGTGTTACGGTATAATAGGGGCCTGTCTTATCACTGTAACCGGAGACACGGTAGATGTCCTCACAATTGGAGCCACGGATCTCGTGGTTGCCACGGGTATAGATGGTGGGCTTTCTGCCCTGGGTCACGGCTCCGGTCATGTCCAGCAGGAGCTTAATGCCGGAATCATCCATAAGGGTGCTGATATAGTCTCCGCCGAAGACATAGACATCGAAGCTTCTGGTTTTGGCAATCTTTAAATTGTTGGTGTTGGTGCCGTGCTGATCGGAACTGCAATAGAATACAGTGTTTCTATCCTCGGGGATTGGATCAAAGGGATAGGTGCGGCTGACCATAGAGCCGGGAACGGGATCGTAGGAGGGGCGATTAGACAGGGAACGGAAACAAATGGTGTAAGAGTCTGCGGCATTGAGTACAGACTGAGGAACAGTGATCTTGTGATACTTGCTGTTCCAGCGGACAAGACCGTTTTGGGAATCTTGGTAGTTCACACCATTTACTTCTACCCATGCGATACCTGTGGCGTTGGTTGCAAAGGCGATCTGATAGGTATCCTCCACAATAAATACTGTGGGATGAGTAGTGAAGGGGGAAGAAATGGAAGGCACGGAGACAGCGGAGGTTTGTTCCTGTACCTCGGTTACCTTAGCCGCAAATGCGACGGAAGGAAACAGGGACAGGAGCAAACAGAGGAGCAGTGCTCCGCTTACGAGAATACGAAAAAGCTGGGGCTTCATAGTGGTGTTTCCTCCTTTAAAATGGTTGAGTAGGGGGGCTTTTATTAACTTTTATCATACCATACAGGGGGATAAATTACAAGGAATTTCATAAGAAGCCCCGGGAGAAAATTGCAAAATAGGGCTGGACGAATGAGGATTTTTGGAGTATACTGTGTTACATATCTTTCTGAAAAGTGAGGAACAGGATGATGGATATTTCTTACTATAGATCCTATTTTGACAGTGAGGAATTTGCCTCCCGATACCACTGCGATTTGCCCTTGGGTTCCTTTGTAACCGAGAAAGGGACTTTATTCCGCCTTTGGGCTCCCACAGCCCAAAGTGTGCAACTGAGGCTCTATAAAGAGGGGGGCGGAGGAGATGCGGTAGAAGTTCTTCCTATGCTTCCCGGTGAGGCAGGGATATGGTATTTGGATCATGAGGAGAATCTGGAGGGATTTTATTATGCATATCTGCTGTATGTAGATGGTCGGGAATATCTTTCTCAGGATCCTTATGGGAAGGCCTGTGGGGTCAACGGTCAGAGATCTATGGTCTTAGATCTATCTAAAACAGATCCTGAAGGATGGGCTCAGGATAAGGCACCGCAGAACGGCTCTTGTCAGATCATATATGAGATCCATGTGAGAGATTTTTCCCGGGATCTTCGGGGTGGTTTTGCGGAACAGGACAGAGAAAGATTCTCGGCCTTCTGCCGTTCCGGAACGACACTGAAAGGAAAAGAGGATTTCTCAACGGGATTGGATTACTTGAAACGACTTGGAGTTACCCATATTCAGATCCTTCCTATGTATGATTATGGCTCTGTGGATGAACGTTGCCCGGAATGCTCCTATAATTGGGGTTATGACCCGGTGAATTATAATGTGCCGGAGGGGAGCTACGCTTCGGATCCTTACGACGGTGCGGTACGGATCCGTGAGCTGAAGGAAATGATCCAAGCGCTTCATGCAGCGGGATTCCGAGTGATCATGGATGTGGTATACAATCATACCTATAATTTGGAGTCGCCTTTGTTTAAAACTGTGCCGTGGTATTTCTATCGACAGAATGAAGATGGGACCCCTGCCAATGGTTCCGGCTGCGGAAATGACATTGCTTCTGAGCGATCCATGGTGAGTCGGTATATTTTGGACTCTGTACTCCATTGGACGGAGGAATATCACATTGACGGATTCCGCTTTGATCTCATGGGGTTGCTGGATCGGGAACTGATGGAATCCATTCAGAGAGCGTTAGAGCTGCGTTACGGCATCGGAGAAAAGCTTGTATATGGCGAACCTTGGAGTGCAGGACCTACTTGTGAACGGGCGGGGACGATCCTCTGTCATAAAGGGAGCTTAAAGAGCATCGACCCTTCCATCGGTGCCTTCTGTGACGATACGCGGGATGCGGTGAAGGGCAGCGTTATGGATGCAGAAGATACCGGATTTGTAAACGGTGGGATGATTTCTGCCGATACGCTCGCCAAGTGCTTAACTGCCTGGGTAGGAGAGCATGGCTACTTCCAAAATCCGGGACAGACGATTACATACTTGTCTTGCCATGATGATTGGACCCTATGGGATAAGTTAGTATATACTATGGATCCGAGAAAAAAGTACGGCGAATTGGATGAAAGGATTATCCGTGCCAACAAGCTGGCTGCGGCTATTTACTTCTCTTGTCAGGGGAGACTGTTCATGCATGCCGGCGAGGAGTTCGGAAGAACAAAGGAAGGGATTAAAAACAGCTATTGCTCTTCTGCAGAGGTGAACCGAATCGATTGGAACCGAGCTTGGGAGAATCGGGATTTGGTTGACTATTACCGTGGGTTGATTGCTCTACGGAAACAGCTTCCCGGTGTGGTTGATCTCACTGCAACTGCATGCAAACGGCTTCTGTGGGTGGAAAATGAGGGGGCGCATTGTGCAGTGGCCTCTATGGATAATCGGGGAGGCGATTCACCCTGGGATCAATTGCTGTTCGTGTTCAACTGTGGTGACGAGTCTATGGAGTATACAGTGCCGCAGCGCACATGGCAGGTTCTTGTTGATGGAGAAAGCTCTTTCCGCTGGCAGGAGGAACAGATGGGAGAACGATTTACCGTACCCGGTCAGAGTGCTATGATCTTAGGTCTGCGGTCTGTTTCGGAATAAACAGTGCCCTATCACGGTGAGTTCATCGTGATAGGGCAGTTTGGATCATATGGATCTTGCAGGGCCACAAGAGCTTCGTTGGATCAGTTGTGCATGGAGGAGGAGAGAGCTGACATGAACATTGTTGATCTGGCTTGTGAGGGCATAAAAAGCACTGCGTCCTAAATTCTCACGATCCTGTCGGATTGTAGACAGGGGAGGAATGGTATAGCGGCATAAGGGAATGTCATCAAAGCCAATAATGCTGATATCTGTGGGAACGGAGAGACCCAACTCGCTACAATGCACCAATAAGCTGTGGGCAAGGACATCGTGACTGCAAATTATGGCGGTACAGCCCTGTGCCAAGAGTCGGGGGAAGTGGATCCCCAGACAATCGCTGACATGGTGTGCGCTTCCTGTCAGATTGGGATCAGATTCTAACCCGTGCTCTACCATGGCTTGGAGGTAGGCGTAGTATCTGCGCTGATAGATGTAGGCGTGAAGCTCGTAGCTCAAATAGCCGATCTTACGATGCCCCAGATCCTTTAAATATTGGATGGCAATATCCATGCCCTCTTGATTATTGGTGCCGATATAGGTTACATGGGGGTTGGAACTGACGTGATTATCGTATAGAACCGTGGCAGTGGTGCAGGATTCAAAATCCTTCATCCACGGGTCGTCTCTAAGGGACAGACCCAGGAACAGCCCACCACAATAGCCCCCCTTGAGCATATAGCTGTCATAGGAGATATCCAACTGCATCTGAATAGTAAGGGGGATCACATCTACGCGGAAGCCGGCAGGCTCTGCTGCTTTACGGAAGCCACAGACAAGATCATAGCCGAAGTCGTCCGGTCGCTGATACTCCATATTTGTTATAAAGAGAGCGATTTTCTGACCGTTACCTCTCTGACAAAGGCGAGAATAGCCTAATTCTACAGCCTTGTCCATAACAGCTTGCCTGGTTGCACTACCTACATCTTTCGCGCCGCTAAGGGCCTTGGAAACGGTGCCTTTAGACAGGCCAAGGGCCTTTGCAATGTCCTCTAATGTTGCCATGTGTATTCCTCCGACTTTCTTTTCCCCGATTATATCACAGGGAAGGGAAAAATGCAATCCTCTAAGGGATTTATGAAGAAAAAAGTTTCGATTAGTTTCGGAATGGGAGAGGAAGTGCCTGTAGAACATTGTGAATAAATACAAAAGAGTTGCGGGGAAATTAGTATTTATCATAAAAAACAAAGAATTTTAAATGGATTCTTGACGGGATCGGGATTATGCAATATACTTAGGATGTTACTGATATATTTTCGGAAAATTGCGGGAGGGGAGAGCGTTATGAGATTCTCATATCAAAAAAGTGAACTGCAACGGGTAAAGGAAGCTCAAGGGCATTCCTTCCTCCTTTGCAACGGGCTGGGTGGATATAGCTCTCTGTCCGCCGTCTTTTCGGCTCCTCGGACGGATCAAGGGCTACTGATTGCGCCTCTGCAAGCACCGGGGGAGAGGATCAATTTGGTTCACCGACTCAAAGAGCGGTTGATCATCGATGAGAAGGCAGTAGATCTTTCTACACAGCAATTTGCCGATGGTACTATGCCGGAAACGGGATATCGATGGCTCAGCCGATTTACTTGGGAATACGGACCAATGTGGACCTATCGTGTAGGCGGTGTTCGCGTACAGCGGAGCTGTGCCATGGTTTACAGAGAGAATACGGTTGCTGTCATATATCGCATGGAGAATTTGACAGATAGGACTTCCGTTTTAGAGATCACGCCTTTCTTTAAGTTTGCACCGAAAGAATCTGTGCTGAGAGAACGGAAGCATATGTGTCTTAGGAATGGTTTCGTTTCCTGTGAAGAGCACAAGGTGTATGTCCGTACGACGGGAGAGATTGAGGCTGTTGAGCCAATGTGGCAGATGCTTGCCTATCCCGAGGATGCGAAGGATGGTCGGCAATCCGGTGGATATACCGGAGCATGCTGCAGGATCCTGTGCAAAGTTCCTGCGAATTCCCATAAGGAATTTGAGCTTGTCTTTTCGACAATAGACCGGCACCGCTCAGGTGCACAGATCCTCCGCCAACAGGAAGTGCGAATGGAACAGATACTGACGGGCAGTGGTTTAGAAGATCCTGTTGCGCAACAGCTGATTCTTGCATCGGACAGCTATCTATGTCACAGGGCCTCGACGGAAGGTATGACGATTGTGGCGGGGTATCCTTTGTTTAGCGATTGGGGACGGGATACAATGATAGCCCTTCCCGGTTGTGCATTGGCTACCGGAAGATTTGAGGACGCCCGGAGTATACTCTCGACCTTCCTTGCCTATGAACGAGATGGTCTGATCCCCAATCTGTTTCCGGAACGGGGGGAGGAACCACTATATAATACAGTGGATGCGGCTCTTTTGCTGGTTGACTGTGTGTGGCAATATGCCACTGTGGTAGAGGACTGGAATTTTGCCAGAGAGGCTTGGCCTGTGCTATGCCGGATCATAGATGCTTATCAGAGTGGAACACATCATAATATTCATATGGATGTGGATGGTCTGATCTCCGCCGGAGCCGGTATGGACCAGGTTACATGGATGGATGTGTGTATTGATGGGATCCTTCCGACACCTCGCCATGGGAAGCCTGTTGAGATCAATGCATATTGGTACAACGCTCTGCGTACTATGGACGATTTGGGGAAAATGTTAGGGTATGATACGGAAATGTACAGCAGTCTTGCCCATAAGGTCAAACGGTCCTTCCGCAATCAATTCTATATGCCGGAAAAGGGGTACTTGAAGGATGTTCTTTCCCACACGGAGGCGGATGAGCAGATCCGGTGCAATCAGATATGGGCTCTGTCTCAGAGATATCCCATTCTGGAGGCGGAGGAGGAAGAACGGGTTCTTGAGACTGTGAGGGAACATCTTCTGACACCCTATGGCCTACGGACCTTGTCACCGACAGACCCATCTTATCGGGGCATCTATAAGGGAAGTCAATACGATAGGGATATGGCATACCATCAGGGAACTGTTTGGGTCTATCCTTTGGGAGCCTACTGCCGTAGTTATTTGCGCCTCTGCGGAAATACTGCAGAGGCTGCCCGTGAGGTCAGAAGGATTTTAAGCAATGTTCCCAATATGCTCAGACAGGGCAGTGTAGGTCAGTTGCCCGAGATCTATGATGGGACAGAACCCGGAGAAGGCAAGGGCTGCTTTGCACAAGCATGGAGTGTAGGCGAGCTCCTCCGTGTGTACAGGGAGCTTTGTCAGATAGAGAAAGGTGAGGCATAGGGATGCACTTAGATAAAACGAAACATGGCTGGTGGAAGGATGCAGTCTTCTATCAGATCTATCCCAAAAGCTTCAAGGACACTACCGGTAACGGGATAGGAGATCTGAGAGGTATTATTGCAGGTTTAGATCATCTGCAGAAGCTGGGAGTAGACGGGATCTGGATCTCTCCTGTGTGCTGTTCTCCTCAGGTGGACAATGGATATGATATTTCGGATTATTGTGGGATCGATCCCATGTTCGGCACCATGGAGGATATGGAAGAACTGATCATGCAGGCAGAGGTTCGCGGAATATCCATTATTTTGGATCTGGTCTTAAATCATAGCTCGGATCAGCATTCCTGGTTCCTTGAAGCAAAGAAGGGGCGAGACAACCCTTGTCATGGCTATTACATATGGCGAGATGGGGATGGCATCACACCTCCTAATGATATGCAGTCTGTATTTGGCGGTCCTGCATGGACCTATGTGCCTGAGCTGGGACAGTATTACTTCCACCAGTTTGCACCGGAACAGCCGGATCTGAATTGGGAGAATCCGGAGCTGCGACGGGCTCTTTACGATTCCATTTTATTCTGGGTTCGGAAGGGGGTTAAGGGGTTCCGTTTGGATGTGATCGATCAGATTGCAAAGGAGCCTGATTCTTATATTACCATTAACGGACCCAAACTCCATGATTATCTTCAGGAGCTTTCTCGGGAAGCGTTCTACGATAAGAGCCTCGTGACTGTAGGAGAAGCATGGGGAGCAGATGTGGAACGAGCAGCCCTATACAGCTGCGAGGATGGCAGTGAGCTGTCAATGGTGTTCCAATTTGAGCACATGGGATTGGATCAAGAGCCCGGAGGACCGAAATGGCTTTATCGTCCATTGCACTTGCCGGATCTAAAGAGATGCTACTGTCGCTGGCAACAGGGGCTTCACGGTCGTGGATGGAATAGTCTGTTTATGAACAACCATGATCTCCCGAGAGTGCTGTCCCGTTGGGGGGATCCCAATGGATATCCGGTGGAATCTGCCAAAATGCTGGCGACCATGCTATATGGTATGGAAGGGACTCCGTATGTCTACCAGGGTGAGGAATTGGGAATGACCAATATCCGCCTGCCGATAGATAGGTATGTGGATCTGGAGAGTCGAAATTATTACGAAGAATGTATGTCCCGGGGAGAAGAACACGATGTGGTTATGGAGCGGATCTATGCCCGTGGGAGAGACAATGCCCGTACCCCCATGCAATGGACGGCAGGGGAGAATGGCGGCTTTACAACAGGAACACCATGGCTCCCGATAAATGAAAATCACCGCAATATTAATGCGGTGGCACAGTATGAAGATCCCCAGTCGGTATTTACTTATTACCGAACACTGATCGCTCTGCGGAAGAATTACCCGGTGTTTCGTGAAGGTCGGTATTCCGCGGTGGAAGAGGAAAATCAACAGGTCTTTGCTTACCGTAGAGATTCGCAGCGGGATCATTTGCTGGTAGTATGTAACTTTACGGGAGAAAAGCAGAGATTCCTTGTGCCTACAGATTTTATGGGGGGAATCAAGCTGATCGGAAATTATGAAGGTGTAGGGGAATGTTTGCGCCCCTATGAGGCATATATGCTGTTTTATGAGGAAAGGAGCAAGGAACAATGAAAAGAGAAGCCGGCGTATTGTTATCTGTGACCAGTCTGCCGTCTAAGTACGGCATTGGGTGTTTTGACAGTGCGGCCTATGAGTTTGTAGACCGTTTGGAACGGGCGGGGCAGAGCTATTGGCAGATCCTGCCGCTTGGATCTGTGAGCCACGGGGGAGCCTTTGATTCTCCTTATCAGGCATACTCTGCTTTTGCAGGAAATCCCTACTTTATCAGCTTGGATGCACTGATAGAGGAGGGAACTTTAAGCCGTGAGGAATGTGATGCTGTAGACTTTGGTTCCGATCCGGGAAAGGTAGACTACGATCTGCTGTTCCAAAATCGATTGCCTCTCCTGCGGAAGGCTTATGAGCGGAGCCATATAACGACTGTTCAGGCATATGTGGATTTTACCAGAGAGAACCACTGGTGGTTGGAGGACTATGCCCTCTTTATGGCGGTAAAGGCATTCTTCGGAGGAGACAGCTGGACGCAGTGGCCTGAGGACATTCGTATGCACTATGGCTATGCTCTGGACTATTACCGTGAGAAGCTGTATTTTGAGATCGAGTTCCACAAGTATCTCCAATTTAAGTTTTATGAGCAGTGGAGTAAACTAAAGGCCTATGCCAACAAGAAGAATATTCGCATTGTGGGGGATATACCGATCTATGTTTCTCCGGATGGATCCGATGTTTGGGCTCACCCCGAAATGTTCCAGTTGGACAGCAACAACATGCCGACCCGTATTGCAGGCTGTCCGCCGGATAATTTCAGTGCGGACGGTCAGGTATGGGGGAACCCTCTGTACAATTGGGAAAAGCATAGAGAGCAGGGATATCATTGGTGGGTCACCCGTATGTGGTATAGCTTCAAGCTCTATGACGTGGTACGGATCGACCATTTCCGTGGCTTTGATGAGTATTTCTCCATTCCTGCCAACAGCTTAAAGGCATCCGACGGTCATTGGGAAAAGGGACCGGGTATGGAATTATTCCATGAACTGAAGAGACAGCTTGGAGAGCGAGGCGTGATTGCCGAGGACCTGGGACTTATGACGGATACGGTCCGTGCCTTGGTCAAGGACAGTGGGTATCCCAATATGAAGGTCCTGCAATTTGCCTTTGATGCAGAAGATACGGGGTGGGCCAATGAATATTTGCCTCATAACTACGTGCCTAATTGTGTTGTCTACACGGGAACTCATGATAACGAAACTCTCGCGGGCTGGTTTAATGGTTTGTCTAAGGCTGATCGGGACCATATCCGATATTATATGGGAGACACACATACACCAATCAAGCATATGTATAAGAAGTTGATCCGTCTGGCGATGATGAGCTGTTCGAGGATCTGCATCGTTCCCCTTCAGGATTGGATGGGGTTAGATAACTCTGCCCGGATGAATACCCCCGGCACGGTGGACATTAACTGGAAATGGAGACTGCTTCCCGGACAGATTCCTGAGGGTCTTGAGGAAGAAATAATGGAAGTTACGAAATGTTTCGGAAGGCTGAATTGGGAAGCGGTGAATCGAGTTGAAACGGCTTCGGTCAAATAAGAAAGACCGAGGAGAAAAGCAACCAAGAGGAAAGAGTTGCCAAATGAGCAGAGTGCACAAAAAATGACAGAAAATTTTTTCTATTTTGGTAGTTGACGATTTTACAATGGAATGATATACTATTGGTGCTGAAGGACAAATGCACCATTAATTGACGCAAGAAACGGTGTTTCGTAAAGTTTCGATACGTCTTTCTGCACTACAACATGGCATCACCGGGGATATCCCCGTGGTAGCAATAAACAACAAATCTTAGGAGGAAATGAAAATGAAGAAAATCATTGCACTGCTTCTGGCGATTGCAATGGTCGCAGCTCTCTTCGTAGGCTGTGGACAGAAGACCGAGAAGATCACCCTGACCGTTTGGGGCCCCTCTGCAGACCAGGATCCCGCTACCGGCAACTGGCTGAAGACCATGTGTGACAAGTTCAATGAAGCACATCCCGAATGGGACATCACTTTCGAGTACGGCGTATGCGGCGAGAACGATGCAGCTACCAAGGTTACTGCTGACCCCTCTGCTGCAGGCGATGTTTATTTCTTCGCCAACGACCAGATCGGCAACCTGCTTCAGGCAAATGCTATCGCTGAGTTCGGCGGTGCTAACCTGGAAGCTATCAAGACCGGTTCTTCCGACGCTATGCTGGGTTCCGTTACCTACACTGACGGCGGTGTTTACGGCGTTCCCTTCACCGGTAACACTTGGTTCATGATGTACAACAAGTCCGTCTACACCGAAGAGGACATTAAGAGCCTGGACACCATGCTGTCCAAGGGCAAGGTTGCCTTCAACACCGGCGACGGCTGGTATCTGGCTTCCTTCTATGTTGCTAACGGTGGCACCCTGTACGGTGAGACCGGTATCGACGCTGCTGCAGGCATCGATTTCGGCGGCGAGAAGGGTCTGGCAGTTACCAACTACCTGGTTGACATGTGCAACAACCCCAACTATATCATCGACGCTAACAACGAAGTCGGTCTGTCCCTCATGGCTGAGGGTGGCTGCGATGCATTCTTCTCCGGCACTTGGAAGGCTGACGCTGCCAAGGCTGCTCTGGGCGAGAACTTTGCTGCTGCTCAGCTCCCCACCATCACCATCAACGGCGAAGCAAAGCAGATGAAGGCTTTTGCAGGCTCCAAGGCCATCGCTGTCAACCCCAACTGCAAGTACCCCGCTGTTGCAGCTGCTCTGGCTGTATATCTGGGCTCTGCTGAGGCTCAGCTGGCTCACTACGAGATGTGCGGTGTTATTCCCTGCCATCCCGAGCTGACCACCAATGAGACCATCATGGCTGACCCCGTTGCAAAGGCTCAGCTGGATGTTATCGCTAACACCTCCGTTACCCAGCCCCTGGTTCCCGATATGGGCAACAACTACTGGACTCCCGCCGGCAACTTCGGTGGCGAGCTGAATAACAAGACCATCACCCACGAGAACGCTGAGGAAAAGACCCAGGCTTTCGTCGACGCCATCAACGGCAAGGGCGGTCTGTAATTTTCGGACATATTCCGCTTGATTGAACAAATACCGGCGGCGGTCAGATCTCACATCTGACCGCCGTTATTTTAATCCGTGAGGAGGAATTTTCCTTCTGCGGTTTTTCTGTCATTATACTGCGGACCTGTGGGATAGGGAAGGGGCTGGTTCATGCTCATCCCTTTGCTACCCCATTTGTCCGGAGTGTGAATGACAGGTTTGCAATGCTTTTGGAAATAGAGAAATATGAGAGAAATTTGAAAGGAGATAGAATTGTGACAACAACACGGAAGTTAAAGAGACAAAACAAGACGAATCCCTATTCACTCCGTAGCGCGCTGTCCAATGGCGGGACCAAGGTTTGGTTGTCCTGCTTGATTATGGGATTAGGTAATATTTTTGCCGGTCAAATTCTAAAGGGCGTATTATTCTTCCTTGTGGAGGCTGCGCTTATTCTTTTTCTGCTACTGCCTCAAGGCGGTATCCATTGGCTGTCAATGCTGCCCAGCTTAGGTTGGCTGGAGCAGGGTAAGGTTTTTGATGAAGAGCTGGGCGTATTTATTTATTCTGCGGGACACCAGTCCCAGTTGATCCTTCTGTACGGTGTAGCGACTATTGTTGCTATTTGTTTCGTAGGGTTGATATGGTACTATTCTGTTACCAACGGATACAAGGTTCTCACCTTCCGGAAGGAAGGTAAGCACGTCCCTACCTTTAAGGAGGATCTGCTTTCTCTGCTGGATAAGAATGTCCACATTACGCTGATGTCTCCTCCTCTGATCTGCCTGACTATTTTTACGGTAGTTCCTCTCATCTACATGATGTGTATGGCATTTACCAATTATTCCAAGATCGATAATCATTTGGTCCTGTTTGATTGGGTTGGTCTTGAGAATTTTGCATCCATGCTCAACGCAGGCTCCTCTATAGGACGGGAGTTCTGGGGAGTGCTCGGCTGGACTATCGTTTGGGCATTCTTTGCCACCTTCCTAAATTTCTTTATGGGCACGATCGTTGCCATGATCATCAATCGCAAAGGGACACGTCTCAAGAGCCTCTGGAGAGGCTGTCTGTGTGTTACCATTGCGGTTCCTCAGTTCGTATCTCTGCTGGTCATGCGTTCCATGCTGCAGCCCCAGGGCATTGTGAATCAGATGCTTATGGAGTGGGGATGGATCAACGAGGCTCTACCTTTCTTTACCAATACGACATGGGCTCGTGTGACTGTCATTATTATCAACCTGTGGGTCGGCATTCCTTACACCATTATGCAGGTTACCGGCATTCTGAAGAACATCCCGGCAGAGCAGTACGAGGCTGCTCGTATGGATGGCGCCAATGTGTTCCAGGAGTTTATCCATGTGACGTTGCCTTACATGATTTTCGTTATGACACCCTACATCATTACCCAGTTTACCGGTAATATCAACAACTTTAACGTCATTTATCTGCTGTCCGGCGGTGCACCTCAGAGCATCGAGAATACCGCAGGCTCCACAGATCTTCTGGTTACCTGGCTGTATAAGCTGTCTGTAGATCAGCAGAAGTATAATTTGGCTGCGGTTATCGGCATCTTGACCTTTATTGTTCTGTCCGTTGTTTCCCTGGTTACTTACCGTAGCTCAAAATCCTATAAAGAAGAGGAGGGCTTTAAATAATGGCAAAGAAAACTATACGTTCCTCTGCTAAGAGGAGAAAAATTGCATCCAATTCCGTAGTTCATATTTTCCTTGCAATTATGTGTATCGTTTGGCTCCTGCCTCTTGCATGGATCGTGATCCATTCCTTCCGCGCAGAGCCCGGTCAGTTCATCCGTACCTTGCTCCCCAAGTCCTATACTCTGGACAACTATAAGCGGCTATTTACAGAGACCGGTATTATCAACTTCCCTCGGATGTTCCTGAATACCCTGTTTATTGCTATATGCTCCTGTCTTCTCAGCACATTCTTCGTGCTGTCTGTAAGCTACTGCACCAGCCGTCTGCGCTTCAAGTTCCGCAAGCCCTATATGAATATTGCTATGATCCTGAATCTGTTCCCCGGATTTATGTCCATGATCGCAGTGTACTTCATCCTTAAGGCTTTCGGTCTGACTGAGGGTGCTATGATCCCCTTTGCTATGATCCTATGCTTCTCGGCAGGTGCCGGTACCGGCTTCTATATTGTCAAGGGTTATATGGATACGATCCCCAAGGCATTGGATGAGGCGGCATACTTGGATGGTGCTACTCGCTGGCAGACCTTTACCAAGATCACTCTCCCCATGTGTAAGCCCATTATTGTGTATCAGCTCATTACCTCCTTTATGGGTCCCTGGTTGGACTTCGTTATGGCAAAGCTGATTGCCGGTGCCAATGCTAAATATTTTACCGTTTCTATCGGCCTGTGGAACATGATGGAGAAGGAATATGTCTACGATTGGTTTACCCGTTTTGCCGCCGGTGCGGTTCTGGTTTCTATTCCCATTGCGGGCTTGTTCCTCTATACCCAGAAGTTCTATCAGGAAGCTATGAGCGGCTCCGTTAAGGGCTAAAGTATGCGAAAACTCACGAAGCTCATTTGTTTGATTATGGCGATGACCTTAATGTGGGGGTGCGGTTCTTCTATAGAGGAACGGATGGATCAAATCAGAGCCTTGGGACAGGGGCCTAATGATAACTACCGTACCTGGTATGAGATCTTTGTCTATTCGTTCTGTGATTCCAATGCAGATGGCATCGGCGATCTGCAAGGTGTCCGATCCAAACTGGATTATCTGCAGGAATTGGGGGTCACAGGCATTTGGCTCATGCCGATCCATCCCAGCACATCTTATCATAAATACAATGTTTCGGATTACTATGCCATAGATCCGACTTACGGCTCCATAGAGGACTTTGAAGCCCTTCTGGAAGATTGCCACGAGCGGGGGATCAAGGTTATTTTAGATCTTGTGGTCAACCACTGCGGTTCGGCACATCCCTGGTTTGCGCAGGTACAGGCCTATGTCAGTTCTCTAAAAAAGGGAGAACAACCGGACCCTGTGCAGTGTCCGTATGTGGAATTCTTCAACATTACAGATGAATTCCGGGCAGGGTATAAGGAAATCGGTGCTTCCGGTAAATATTATGAGTGTCGCTTCTCCTCTTCTATGCCGGATCTGAATTTGGATGAGCCTGTTGTTCGGCAAGAGATTCGTGATATCATGGCATTCTGGCTAAGCAAGGGTGTGGATGGATTCCGTTTGGACGCGGCTAAGGAATACTGGACCGGAAATGCGGACAAGAACATAGAGTTTTTGTCCTGGATCCAAAATGTGGCTACAGAGCTGAAGCCGGATGTATATCTGGTTGCGGAGGTATGGGATACCTTCGGTGAGATCACCAAGTATTATACCAGCGGAATCACAAGCCTCTTTGATTTTCCATTTGCCAACACAGACGGAAAGATCGTTTCTGTCCTCCGGGGAGCGGGGAACGGATCTGTCGTTTCGACATACGCCACCGCACTGGAGAAGGCAGATAAGGCATATTTGGACTCTAACGAGTCCTATGTAGATGCACCATTCCTGTCTAATCACGATGTGGGACGGATCGCAGGCTTTGTTTCTCAGGATGAGAACAAGACAAAGCTTGCAGGGGCAATGAATCTTTTCATGGGTGGCAGTGCTTTCATTTACTATGGTGAGGAGATCGGCATGGTTGGGTCAGGAAATGATCCCTCCAAGAGAGCCCCTATGTACTGGAACCCGGAACGGAATTGCGGTACTACGCAAGCACCCCCGGAATGTGTTCTTCCGGACAGCTATCCCTTCGGTAGCTTGGTGGAGCAGCAGGAGGATGAGCTGTCTGTTTACAATTATTACCGACAGGCTATTGCTATCCGTAATGCATTGCCACAGGTATCCCGCGGAAGGACAGTGGCAGAAACCCTATTGAACCGAGGCTGTGTCAGCGCACAGCGGAAGGTATGGGGAGATAGGGAATGCATCATACTGATGAATATCGACGGACAAGAAGCCACTGTGGACTTGTCCGGCTATGAGAGCTGGTCCCTGGGAGCGACCCTTACTGTTGACCGCGAGAAGGTGAGGGAGCAGAGCGAAGGGTTGATCCTTCCGCCCTGGGCTGTAGCTATACTGATTCCCATGCAGGGATCGTGATTGATTGAAAGACGAAAGGGGCTTCCTATGGACAGCTTAAAGGAACGACCTGCAACGGGTCTTACTACTCAAGCTCTGCGAGTTTGGGCACTTGTTTTTGCGGCTGCCGGGATCCTGGGCAGGGGACTGCTTCAAAACGGATTCCTGCAGGTTACCCTGTTGGACGGAGAAGAATTGTTGGCACTTCTTAACGGCTCTAACAGAACCATGATTCTCGCCACTGTTTCAATTGTTCTCCAAGCAGTAGAGACCTGTGCTATTCCGATTTTTGCGTTCCTTTTAGTAGAGGGGATACAGCATACGTCCTCTGTACGACGGTACTTCCTGCGTGTTCTAATGGTAGCAGTGATCAGTGAGCTGCCTTACAATCTGGCAATGTGGGGTAAGTGGACGGAGTTGCAGAGTCGCAATCCGGTATTCGGTCTGGTTATTAGCCTTGTGGTACTATATTTCTTCCGCCGCTACAGCGATAAGAGTCCCGGACAGTATTTGATCCGCATATTTGTGGTTCTTGCTGCTGTTCTATGGACGGGATTTTTAGGCATAGAATATGGTATGCCTACGCTTATTCTGAGTGTTGTTCTGTGGGCTGTACGGAATTATCCCAAGTATCGGATCTTGGTAGGCGCCCTTGCGGCTGCGGTATGCTGTATGTTCTCACTGTTTTTTATGGCTGCAGCTATGAGCTTTCTGATTCTTCATTTTTACGAGGGAGAAAAGGGAACAGGTTCCCGTCTTGCAAATTACGGGATATATCCCTTACTACTGCTCCTCGTTGGATTGGTTGCAAACTATGTGATTCCATAGTGCAATAGGAAAAATTTTACACAAAATACCGCTGTATGGAGAGGAAACCCGTACAGTGGTATTTTTTTGTATTTCTGTTTGACAAAAACTCTATTATGGGTTAAACTAGATAATGGATTTATTTGCACTGTATCTTTTCGTTCCCATGCCCATGGGGAACGTAATGATAAACAAAATCCTTATGGAAAGAAAAGGAGAAACACTATGAGCAAAAGAGCATTGTCCCTAATTTTGTGCCTATCCATGCTGTTATCCATGATCGTTCTCCCTGTTGCCGCAGAGCGTAAGGCTGAGACCAAGGCTCCTGCAGTTCAGGAAGAGTTCGAAATCGTGGGTGACTGGGTATGGGGAGAAACCGTATATTCCCTTGGCGCGGACAAAATCGTTGACCGCAGTGCAAGAATGGGTGTTACGGATCTGTATATGCTTGCCAAGGGTACCGGTGGCAAGCTGAGCTACCTTAAGACCCAGTATAAGGATGCACTGGCAAGAACCAACCGCGATGTGATGCAGGAACTGATCACCGCCGCTCATAAGAAGGGGATTCGTGTCCATGCATGGCTGGTGACTGTTGAAGATGAATATTATAAGTCCAAGCATCCCGAGGCAGGTGTGTACCACTATGTTCGCGGTACGGATAACAACCGCATCAATCCCTATGATGCAGGCTACCGTACCTATATGTCCAATATCGTTACGGAGATCGTTTCCGGCTACGATATTGACGGCATTCATCTGGACTATATCCGCTACAACCATGTAGCAAATGGTTGGAGTGCTACCGACTTTGCGAACATCAAGGCTATGGGCGCCGATGTGGAGCAGGTCAAGTACATGATCAACAAGACCTTCTATCAGGACAAGCTTCCCGCAGGAGAGACTGTAAACGAGCGCTATCTGTTCGATGCATACAGAAACGGCGACCCCACTGCACTGCTGATCGGTCAGTATCGCCGTGATAATATTGCAAACTTTGCAAGACTCCTCCGTGATGCCGCAAAGGCTGCTGATCCCGAGATCATCTTTACCGGTGCACTGATGCCGGAAGGTGGCGTTACCTATGGTGATGAGGATATTGCTTTCGGCGATCTCCACTACGGTCAGAACTATAAGGATGCCGCAGAGATCTACGACTATGTATGCCCCATGGCTTACTCCGCTTCTTATGAGGCAGAGCCCCGGTGGATGGCTGACATTGCTACCTACTGTGTTGAAATCGGTGCGGATGTTGTTATGGGATTGCAGTCCTTCTCTCCGCTGACCACGGCAAGATTGATGGCTGACATTGAAGCAGTCCGCGGGCTCCTTCCTATGGAAGGGGTTCTGGGCATTGCTCATTTCCGCCATACACAGTTCAGCTATGCTAAGACCAACTACAATTACAATACCGGTGTTATGGATATTGAGTACATCAATGCTTCCGAGTCCGGTTCCATTAAATGGGTCAAGGTGGATGTACCCGCAGGCATGAAGATCACCAAGGCTTCTGTGGTCAGTGGCTTCAAGTCTTCTTCTCCCATCTCTGTTTCTTCCGACGGACGGACCGCGACCATTGGTTATTCCGATACATCCTCCAGCACCATCCTGGCTGCATTGGGCGAGGGTAAGCTCCGTGTACAGTTCACCGGAAGACCTAATGACGAGACCGTAAGAGCTTCCTTGGTTCGCTCCTACATCGGTTCCGGCGAGACCCGTGTCTACAATGTTTACGAGGATATGACCAATTTCAAGGTCACCTTCGTAGATCATGACGGTACCACTTTGGCCACCAAGACCGTGGCTCCCGGCGGTTCTGTAGAAGCTCCCGAGGATCCCATCCGTTACGGCTATGTCTTTGCAGGTTGGGACAAGAGCTTTGAAACAGTGAACAGCGACCTGACGGTTACCGCTCGGTACGAGAAGATCCAAGTAGCAGGCGAATTCGAGATCGTAGGCGACTGGGTTTGGGGCGAGGATGTTTATAATCTGGGCGCAAAGACCGTTGTTGACCGTAGCGTCAAGTACGGCGTGACCGATCTGTACATGTTGGCCAAGGGTACCGGTGGTAAGCTGAGCTATCTGAAGACCCAGTATACCGATGCAAGAGCAAGAACCGACCGTGATGTTCTCCAGGAGCTGATCACCGAGGCTCATAAGCAGGGCATCCGTGTTCATACTTGGCTGGTTACTGTAGAAGATGCTTACTACAAGTCCAAGCATCCCGAAGCAGGTGTATATCATTATGTCCGCGGTACGGACAATGACCGCATTAACCCCTATGATGAGGGATACCGTACCTATATGTCTAACATTGTTAAGGAGATCGTCTCCGGATACGATGTAGACGGTGTCCATCTGGACTACATTCGCTACAACCATCTGGCTAACGGTTGGAGTGATACTGACTTTGCTCGGATTGCTGCAATGGGTGCGGATGTAGAGCAGGTCAAGTACATGATCCATAAGACCTTCTACCAGGATAAGCTCCCCGCAGGTGATGTTATGGACGAGAACTATGCATTCGATGCATACAGAAACGGTGATCCCACCGCTATGCTTATTGCACAGTACCGTCGTAACAACATCAATGACTTTGCAAAGCTCTTGAGAGACACCGCAAAGAGTGTGGATTCCGACATTATCTTCACCGGTGCCCTCATGCCCGAAGGCGGCGTGACCTATGGTAAGGAGGATATTGCCTTTGGCGATCTCCACTATGGTCAGAATTATGCAGATGCTGCCGAGATCTATGATTATATTTGCCCCATGGCTTACTCCGCTTCCTACGAGGCAGAGCCTCAGTGGATGGCTGACATTGCTTCCTACTGCGTAGAGGTTGGCAATGATGTTGTTATGGGTCTGCAGTCCTTCTACCCCTTGACATCTACCCAGCTTATGGGTGATATCAACGCTGTTCGCGGTCTGCTTCCCATGGAAGGTGTGCTGGGTATTGCCCATTTCCGCCACAGCCAGTTCAGCTACTCCAGAGCCATTTATGACTATAACACCGGTGTGATGAATATTGACTTCCTCAATGCATCCTCCGCAGGCGGCTGCCAGTGGTTGATCGTAGAAGTGCCCCAGGGCATGAAAATCACTAAGGCTACCCTTGGAACCGGCTTTACCTCCGGTGCTCCCGTTTCTATTGCATCTGACGGTCGTTCTGTGAAGTTCGGCTACGCAGATACTTCCTCCAGCACTGTGATCGGCTCTCTGAAGTCCGGTAAGATGACTATCAACTTCACCGGTAAGCCTGTTGACGAGAAGGCAAGACCCTCCCTGGTTCGTATTTACATCGGCTCCAATGAAAGCCGTGTATTTAACACCTATGAGGATCATACCACCTATACCGTTACCTTTAAGGATGCAGACGGTACTGTTCTTGCTAACAAGAAGACCTATGCCGGTGGCACTGTAAAGGCTCCCGAGGCTCCCGAGATGGAAGGCTACACCTTTGCGGGATGGGATAAGAATTTCGATGCAGTTACCGAGAACTTGGTAGTTACTGCTACCTACGTTGCTAACGGTCCCAAGGAATTCGAGATCGTCGGTGAATGGGTATGGGGCGAAGACATCTATAATCTGGGTGCAGATACCGTTGTCGGTCGCTGTGCACAGATGGGTGTTACCGATATCTATCTCCTGGTTAAGGGTACCGGCGGTAAGCTCAGCTTCCTGAACACCCGCTATCCCGATGCTACCTCCCGAACCGACCGTGACGTTCTGCAGGAGTGTATTGATGTTGCCCATGCTGCGGGCATCCGTGTCCATGCATGGATGGTCACTGTGGAAGACAGCAACTACAAGGCAAACAACCCTGAGGCAGGTATGTACCACTACATCCGCGCCAGAGACAATGACCGGATCAATCCTTATGATGCAGGTTACCGTACCTATATGTCCAATCTGGTAACCGACCTGGTTTCCAATTACGACATTGATGGTCTGCACCTGGACTACATCCGCTACAACCACCTGTGCAACGGTTGGAGTGACACCGACTTTGCAAATCTGGCTGCAATGGGTGCCAATGTTGAGAATATCAAGTATATGATCGACAAGACCTTCTATGCAGACCGCCTCCCCACTGGTGAGTCTGTAGATGCCAACTACATCTTTAAGATGCTGGCAAACGGCGACAAGGACGCTACCATCGCAGCTCAGTACCGCCGTAACAACATTGTTGACTTTGCAAAGCTGCTGGTCAACACTGCTAAGGCTATTAAGCCCGATCTGATCATGTCTGCAGCTGTTATGCCCGAGGGTGGTGTTGCAGGCGGCAGTGCAGGCAGTGCCAATACCGGCTTTGCTGACCTCCACTATGGTCAGAACTACACCGATGCAGCAGACATCTATGATTACATCGCTCCTATGGCATATACCGCAAGTTACGGCACCGGTCCTGACTGGTTCGCAGGCATTGCTGAGTATGCCGCATCCGTAGGTAACGGTGTTGTTATGGGTACCCAGTCCTACTATCCTTCTGTTTCCGCCGATCTCATGGCTGAGATCGAGGCTACCCGTGCACTGCTTCCCATGGAAGGCATCCTGGGTATCGTTCACTTCCGTCACAGCCAGTTCAGCTATGTGAAGTTCGCTACTGATATGGCTGCAGGAGAGATGGATGTTCATGCCATCAACACCTATGCAAGCGGCGGCTTCAACTGGCTGCGGATCGAGGCTGCAGAGGGTGTCACCTTTACCGGTGCACAGTACCTCAACGGCTTCAATGCAGAGGCTCCCATTACCATTGCTCCCGATGGAAGCTACATTATCTTTGGTTACGAGGATATTTCCGGCACCGTTCTGCCCACACTGGCAGAGGGCGACCTCCGCATTACCTTCACCGGCAAGCCTGTTGACCCCAACGGACGTATTGCCATCGGCCGCATCTACATCGTATCCAATGAAAGCCGCGCATACAGCACCTACACCACCCGTTGCAGTCATAGCTGGGGCTTGGGCACTGTAGCCCTTGAAGCAACCTGCACTGCAAGAGGTGCAATAGTTTCCGAGTGTGCTCTCTGTGGAGAGGCTAAGGTTGACAGCATCCCTGCTACCGGTCACAGCAAGACCTACACTTATGTAGATGCAGAGTACCACATGGTCGGCTGCTCCAAGTGTAACTTCGAAGAACTGGACGTCCATGAGTATGTTGACGGTATCTGCATCTGCGGTGCGGACAATACAACTGTGACAGAGGATCCTGCGATTATGATCAGTCATACACTGAATCTTGCCAGCGATATTTCTGTGAACTATGCAGTTCTCTACACATACCTCAACGGGTATGATATGAACTCTGTATATCTGGAAGTTGAGATGGATGACTACGACGGAAATATCAAGACAGGAACGACTGTGCAGAAACTGCTGCCTGAGCGTCGCGGTAATTTCTACTATTTCGCTCTGGATGGTCTGAATGCTGTACAGATGAACAATGAGCTCCGTGCAGTTCTCTATGGACAGAAGAATGGCAAGAACTATTGCTCTGCGGTAGATACCTATTCTGTTGCACAGTATGCTTATTCTCAGCTCAATAAGACTACTGTTGCTGATAGCCTCAAGGTCCTGTGTGCTGATCTGCTCCGATACGGTGCAAAGGCACAGACCTTCAAGGGATATCGCACCGATGCTCCGGCAGATCAGAATATGACTGCAGTGCATAAGGCATATCTCAGCGATATCGACAATGTCACCTTTAACAACAATGCCTTTGAGTTCGGATTTATTCCCAATCCCACAGTTGCATGGGCAGGCAAGGCACTGGACCTGAATGCCAAGGTCGGTGTTCGCTATGTTGTGGATCTGACCAACTATGCAGGCAAGATCGAGGATCTGAGTCTCCAGGTTACCTATGTTGATATTTACGGTGTAAGCCGTATGGAGACTGTGGAGGAGATCGAGCTGTACTATGCTCCCATGAACCAGTACGCATTCACCTTCGAGGGACTCCTTGCAGCAGAGCTTCGTGTTGTTCTGACTGCTAAGGTTATGGAGAACGGCAATCCCGTCTCCAACGACCTGATCTATAGTGCCGATACTTACGGCATCGGTAAGACAGGTGTTCTGGGTGAGCTGTGCAAGGCACTCTTTGCCTACAGCGACAGCGCGAAGGCATACTTCGTCGATTAAGTCTCGGATACTCTGATTGAACGAAAACAAGGGGGCTGTCATTTTGACAGTCCCCGAATCTTATTTTTGAGTATGCAACGGGATTTTTTTAACTTCCCGTTGCATTTCTGAGAGAAATCGTATATAATATCATTCAGACTTATACTGAGTTCCTTTAAAAAGTAGATATTTATAATGGCTACTTTTTATAGCCCACAAGGGCGTAGGAACTCGTACAAGACGACTTATGTGCCCTACAGGGCACATAAGATACAATTAAAAGTGTCTACTTTTAATTGTATCGTAGTATTAGAAGCATAATAGGAGGTGGGCATATGCAAGAAGGCTATCAGGCTCTGTATCGTAAGTACAGACCACAGACCTTTGACGATGTTGTAGGGCAACACAGTGTAACACAGACCCTTAAGAATCAGCTAATGAATGGTCGTTTAAGCCATGCCTATCTCTTTACCGGTACCCGTGGTACGGGCAAGACGACCTGTGCCAAGATCCTTTCCAAGGCGGTCAACTGTCTGGAACCGGTGGATGGTAATCCATGTAATCGCTGTAGTGCCTGTCGCAGTATTGATTCCGGTGCTTGCGTAGATGTCCTTGAGATCGATGCTGCATCCAATAACGGTGTAGATAATGTTAGAGCCCTTAGGGATGATGCGGTGTATCTGCCGGCAGAGGTGCAGAAAAGGGTTTATATCATAGACGAGGTTCACATGCTGTCTATGAGTGCCTTTAATGCTCTGCTTAAGATCATTGAGGAACCTCCGGAGCATCTGGTTTTCATTCTTGCTACGACGGAGCTCCACAAGGTTCCTGCCACCATCTTGTCCCGTTGTCAGAGATTCAGCTTCCGCAGGATCCTCCCGGAGGACATTGTGGAGCGTCTGAATTATATTGCCTATCGGGAGCATATTGATCTGGAACCGGAGGCTTCTGCCTTCTTGGCACGATTGGCTGATGGGGGACTCCGCGATGCGGTAAGCCTGCTGGATCAGTGTGCATCTGCTGCAGCTACCACAGTGACGACAGATGAGGTGTGCAGGATCTTGGGATTGGCAGGGACCCGGCAGACTGCACAGCTTCTGCGTTCTATTGCTGCCCATGATACTGCCGCTACTCTGGAGCTGTTCCAGCAACAATATGGGGAGGGCAAGGATCTCAGCGCAATGCTGGATGAACTGTGTGTGGTATCCAGGGATCTTCTGATCCTGCGTAGCATCCCCAAGAGCGGATCGTCCCTTATTTCCGGTGTATGTACACAGCAGGAACTCAAGGAACTGCTTCCTCTTTTCGCTCCCGGTGAGCTACTCCGTATGGCAGAGATTCTGCGTAATACGGTCAATGGCTTTAATACCAGTGCTAACAGAAGGATCGATGCAGAGTTATGCTTGATCCGCCTGTGTGAGCCGGAGGCAGAGATTGACGCGCAAGCCCTCAATGCTCGGATCACTCGATTGGAGAATAAGATTGCATCCGGCCTGGTCACTATGGTACAGACTACCGCAGTGGCGGAATCGGCAGAGGGTACTCCGACTGATTTTGCGGCTCCGCCTCCCGAGGAAGAACCTGTGATCGCAGCCCAGGTGGATGAGTCACCGGTAGGCTTCTGGCCCCGCTTGGTGGAGCAGGTGAGACCACAGCTTAGAGCGCCTGCTCTTGCTATGTTTGTAGTCAGTGAGGACGCACCCGTAGTAGGCATCCTTCGCGGGGGCGTGTTGTATTTGGAGCCTCGTGCTCTGATTGCTGAGAAGCTCATAGGCAAGCCGGAGGTCCTTCAGATTGTAGGTGAGTGTGCATCCGGCATTTTGGGCAGACCTGTACGTGTACAGGTGGGCAAGGCAGGAGAGGGACCTGCGCCTAATCATGCAAATTTCGACAGACTGTTACAGTTCGGTCAAACCCATGGTGAGACCGTTGATATTGTGGATTAAATAATTATAACAAAGGAGATTTTAAAATGGCAAAAGGCGGATTCCGCCCCGGTATGGGCGGCGGCATGAACATGAACATGATCAAGCAGGCTCAGAAGATGCAGCAGGATATGCTGAAGATGCAGGAAGAACTGGAAAACAAGGAGTACGAAGCTACCACCGGTGGTGGCGTAGTGACTGCACGTGTAAACGGCAAGCATGAGGTCCTGAATCTCACCATTGCTCCCGAAGCAGTGGATCCCGATGATGTAGAGATGCTTCAGGACATGATTGTTGGTGCTGTGAACGAGGCTATGCGTAAGGCTGATGCAGAGGCTTCTCAGAATATGTCCAGACTTACCGGCGGTCTCAATCTGAACGGCTTGTTCTAATGAGAGTTTTTCCTGTTGCTTTAGAACGGCTGACAGAGCAGTTCGCAAGACTCCCCGGGATCGGTGGGAAAACCGCACAGCGCTTGGCTTTTCATATTCTGAGCCTACCTACAGAGCAGGCAGAGGAATTTGCCCAGTCTGTGTTAGATGCCAAGGCGAAGGTGCATCTCTGTCCTGTGTGCCAGAACTTGACGGACAGGGAGGTCTGTCCTATCTGCGAGGATGATACCCGTGACCGTGGATTGATCTGTGTAGTTGCCGAGCCTAAGGATGTGATCGCTATAGAACGGGCAAGGGAGTTTAATGGGCTGTACCATGTGCTCCATGGTGTGATCTCGCCCCTTAATCGTGTGGGGCCTGATGACATTCGGATCAGAGAGCTCTTAACGCGGATCGGCAGAGGAGATGTGCGTGAGATCATTATGGCAACCAATCCTGATACGGAGGGAGAGGCAACGGCTATGTACATTTCCCGTATTTTGCGCCCCCTTGAGGTTCGGGTGACACGTCTGGCATATGGTATTCCTGTTGGGAGCCAATTGGAATTTGCAGATGAGGTTACCCTTCTCAGAGCACTTCAAGGGCGTCGTGATATTTAGTGTGTACTGAACAATGAGTTTTTGGCTTTGCTGTAAAAGAGATTTTGCAGCAAAGCCTGTTCTTTTTTGCAAAAAAGGATTGCGAATCGGGATTTTTTGTAGTATGATATATTTTAGGACACCATATGCCTTGATCTTTCATACAATGGCATGAGGTGGTGTTATGATAATACGATTTTTTGTCGTTCTTTTGGGCTTGTGCGGCTTGGGCTTGATTCTGTGCGGATTGTTGGAGACGCTATTTTTCTCCACCCCGTCGGATGTATACCACGTGATCCCTTTGGGGGAGAATGGTGCGGATGCTGAGAGTCGGGTTCGCAAGTCGCTGTATAGCTTGAAGGGAAAGCTTTATTTTGTGGATTTAGGATTAGATGCTGATTCGCAGTTAAATGTGGAGCTTTTATTGAGAGGGCGTAGCCACGCTATGCTGGTTGCCCCTTCACAGTTGCCGCAGGAGCTTAGATGGGAGATGGATCTTGGAGCAGGTACTGATCAAGGGAACGATCACGTCGGTGATTTTCCGAAATAATGAAAACGGCTATGCTGTGCTTAGGCTAAAGAGTGATGAATACGGTGATATCACGGTAGTAGGCACCATTCCTGCACCATCGGCGGGGGAGCGGCTTATGGTTACCGGACATTGGGCGGTCCATAGCTCCTATGGCAAACAGTTTGAGGCAGAATTTCTGGAACGGCTCCTGCCGGACACCCAAGAAGAGATACTGAAATACCTTTCTTCTCGGGCGGTAAAGGGCATTGGACCTAAAACCGCCCAGAAGATCGTTGCCAGATTTGGAGATGAGACGTTACAGATCCTGGATACAGCTCCTCACAGGCTGGCAGAGATCAACGGCATTTCCCGTGCTAAGGCAAAGGAAATGGGGGAAAGCTATCGCAATCAGATAGGGATCCGCCGCTTGATGGAATTTGTCACTACCAATCATCTTCCTGCGGAGCTTGCTGTCCGTGTGTACAAGCTATATGGTGACAATGCTCTGGAGATTCTGCAGGAGAATCCCTATATTCTAACGCAGACCGATATTTCCGGTGATTTTGCTGCTACGGATGCATTGGCTATACGCTTGGGGATCCCATCACAGGATCCGAGACGGATCGATGCGGGGATTTTGTGGTCCCTGCGCCGGGGATTGGACAACGGTCATTGCTTCCTGCCGGAGGATAAGCTCGTGACTGTGGCTATGCAGCTTATGGGATTGGGAGATGTACCGATTAGAGATGGGCTTGAACGGCTACAGATATTGGGACTTCTGGATATTGAGGAGTTGGGTGGTGCCCGAGCGGTATATCTGCCGGAATACATGGAGGCAGAGATGGCTGTTGCCCACAGACTTAAGAGTATGGCGGACAGCCCGATAAACCCCTTGCCTCAAGCGGAGAGGTTCCTCCACGCTGTGCAGGCAAAACGCGGAATACAATATGCCGCCCTCCAGCAGAAGGCAATTCGCTGGGCGGGAGAACGGAAGCTTATGATCTTAACAGGGGGACCCGGAACGGGCAAAACAACGACTTTAGCGGGGATCCTGTCATTGTGTGAGCTATTAAAGCGTAAAACGCTTCTTGCTGCCCCTACGGGACGAGCTGCCAAGCGTCTTGCAGAATTAACGGGATGTGAGGCATCCACGATCCATAGATTACTGGAGGCACAGATCTCTCCTCAGACAGGAGAGATGATCTTTGCCAAGGATGAGGACGACCCTCTCAAGTGTGACACGCTGATCCTGGATGAGGTATCCATGGTGGATCTTCAGCTGATGTACAGTGTTCTTAGGGCTTTGCCGAAGAATGCCAGTCTCGTCTTGGTGGGCGACCCGGATCAGCTTCCCAGTGTGGGACCCGGCAAAGTATTCCAAGATCTGATTGCCAGTGAGCGTATCGATGTGGTTGCGTTAAAGGAGATATTCCGTCAAGCACAGGAGAGCCTTATCGTTACCAATGCTCACGAGGTCAACCATGGTAATATGCCGATCCTTAACAGGACGGACAGAGATTTTTTCTTCATAAGGCGGAGCGATCCCAAGGCACTGCTGGACACGGTTACAGAGCTCTGCGCTACTCGCCTGCCAAGGTATCAAGGGATCACACCTATGGATATCCAGGTTATTGCACCCACCCGAAAGGGGGCGGCAGGAACCAACCATCTCAATCGACTGTTGCAGGAAGCATTAAATCCATCCGATCGGAGCAAAAAAGAAATCTGCAGTGGAGAACGTATCTTCCGCAAGGGGGACCGTGTAATGCAGATCCGCAACAACTATGATTTAGGCTGGAGACGGGACGATGGGATGGAGGGCTTCGGAATCTTTAATGGAGACTGCGGTACGATCCTGGATATCGATCATCAGCAGGAACAGCTCCTGATACAGTTTGACGACCGTATGGTCTATTATGACCAGGACCTTCTGACAGACCTGGAGTTGGCATATGCAATTACTGCTCACAAGAGCCAAGGCTGTGAATATGGTGCTGTGGTTTTTGTTGCTTATGACGCATCTCCGCGGTTACTGAATCGGAGCGTGCTGTATACAGCTATGACACGCGCCAAGGATCTCATGGTCATCGTTGGCAAGGAGCAGATCATCGCAGATATGACCATGAATCATGCGAAAAACAAACGTTACTGCGGTTTGCAGTATAGACTTCAACAGGAAATATAGTAGGTGAAAGTATGAATTTGACTTCTAAAGCCATTGGTATCGATTTAGGAACTTCTAACGTTGTGATCTACCAGGAGGGGAAAGGAATTGTGCTCCGAGAACCCACTGTGGTCGCTATGGATAAGAATACCGGCAACGTTATACAGGTAGGATCTGCTGCCAGGAATATGTTAGGCAGAACACCGGGACATGTTGTGGCAGTTCGTCCTCTGGTAGGCGGTGTGGTTGCGGATTATGAGCTTACGGCTAAGATGCTTACCGAGATGGTTAAGAGGACTGTTAAGGGCTCTATTATCAAGCCGGATATGATCGTCAGTGTTCCCAGCGGTGTTACAGAGGTTGAGGAACGTGCTGTGGTGCAGGCTGTAATGGAGGCGGGTGCTAAGAGAGTATATCTCATAGAGGAGGTTCGCGCTGCGGCGATCGGAGCAAGTCTCGATATGAGCCGTCCTACGGGACATTTGGTGGTGGATATCGGAGGAGGTACAACAGACATTGGCGTTGTGGTATCCAACGAGGTTGCCTATTCTTCTTCCATCAAAGTTGCAGGTATGACTTTTGATAAGGCAATTATGGACTATATTCAGAAGAAACATCTGTTTACGATCGGTGAGAACGCTGCAGAAGAGATCAAGACTACCATTGGCTGTGTGATCCCTCGCCCCAATACAATGGCGATGAATGTTCGTGGCAGAGACAATGTGGTGGGCTTATCCGACGGTGAGCTTTTAGACTACTATAAGCGTAGTGAGCGGAGAAGCAAGAGTGAGAGACCGATTGCCAGGGAAGAGATCCGGATCAATTCCGAGGAGATTCGGATGGCCCTTGAGCCTTATGTGATACAGATATTGGAGGAGATCAGCAAGGTGATCAACCATGTGTCTGCCGAGCTTGCATCAGATGCTATAAAGAACGGCATTACGATCACCGGTGGTGGCAGCCAGATTTGGGGCATGGATCGATTGATTGCAGATTACTTCCATACAGAATGCAATTTGGCCGATGACGCAGACTCCTGTGTAGCGTATGGTTGCGGTAGTGCTATTAGCTGGACCAAGCATATGAACGACGGCCCCATCAATATTGCAAGAAACCGAAGAATGATGGATTATTGATCCTTTTTAGTTATATAGATAGGAGGGGGTTCCTGTGGCAGAGAACAAGAAAAGAGACCCGTTTCAGTATGACTTTGACCAGCAGTGGGACGTAGAGCGTGAGCTATACGGAAAACGGTGGGTCGAGGAGGCAAACCATAATAAGGAGCAGGCTGATATAGATGTTTTCCTGCCTGCTGTGAATCAACAGAGCAAGAGTGAACGAGCTGCTATAGCCGGTGGAGATAAGAAGTCGACATCGCCGCATAGTGCAGATAGGGGCAATGGAACAAGAAGCAGACGTGTGGGGGCCCATGCCCCTAAGACGGAGAAGCCTACACGGATGCCACCTCAGCCCAAGAAACGTTCATCAGCCAATAACAAAAAGAAGAGAAAGCCTAACTATAAAGGATGGGCGATCCTGGCAGTGATGGCTCTGACGGCAATTTTGGTGCTGTACTTGTTGATCCGATTCTTCGTGTGGGTATTATCCCCTGCAGAGAAGACGAAAGAAGAGGATTCATCCACCGTCTCTACGGTAGAAACAGTTCCCACAACAACGGTGGATTATGAGGCACTTGCTGCGGAGATCTTGGAGGAAGCGGAGCTTCAGGCTGCTATGTACGATTATGATCGGGCAATTGCTACGGTAAAGAGTTTCGGTTCCGGCTGGAGTCAGCGGACAGATCTGACACAAGCAACCCAGCGGTATGAGCAGCTTAAACTGCAGATGGTTCGTTGGGAGGATACTACAACGATCCCTCATATTTTCTTCCATATCCTGGTTGCGGACAATGCAAGAGCCTTCGACGGAGATTATACTGAGGCCGGTTACAATCAGTATATGACTACGATTCCTGAATTTAATGCCATTTTGGAAGAGCTCTATGCGCGAGACTACGTTTTGGTACGGATCCATGACATTGCGCAGCTAACAACAGATGAAAACGGCGAGCAGGTCTACCGTCAAGGAGATATTTACCTGCCGGAAGGGAAAAAGCCCATCGTTATGTCCCAAGATGACGTAAACTTCTATGAGTATATGGTCGATAGCGACGGAGATCATCTTCCCGATGCAGGAGGAGATGGCTTTGCCAGCAAACTGTTGGTAGATGCCCATGGGGATATTACCTGTGAGTATGTTACGGCAGAGGGAGAGGTTGTTTACGGCGATTATGATCTGGTACCTATCCTGGAACGCTTTGTAGAGGAGCATCCCGACTTCTCTTATCGAGGAGCAAAGGCTATTTTGGGCCTCACAGGATACGAAGGGGTCTACGGTTATCGTACAGATAAGGATGGAAAGGAACGTCTCACTCCCCAAGAATTCCAAGCGGAGATCGAGGGGGCCAAAAGGGTCAATGAGTGGTTAAAGGATCACGGATGGGAGATTGCGAGCCACAGCTACGGACATCCATCCTATGGATCTATTTCCTTAGAGGATCTTGCTCACGACGTAAGTCGCTGGGAAGAAGAAGTTCAGCCCGTGGTAGGGGATACGGATATCTTTATCTATCCCTATGGTAGTGACATTGCCGGTGTGGAGAATTATTCCGGATCTAAGTATGAGACTATGTATGAGGCAGGATACCGTTTCTTCTGCAATGTGGACTCCTCGGAATATTGGGTTCATATCCGCAATCATTATGTGCGCCAGGGCAGACGGAATTTAGATGGGTATCGGATGTGGTATGACCCGGAGCTGTTGGAGGATCTGTTCGATGTGGAAAAGGTTTTCGATCCCGACAGAACCACACCGGTTCCTCCGATTTGATCTATGGCGAGACAGAGCTGACCCATTGATGATCGGTGCGAATATCAGACACCCATTCGAAGCAATGCAACGAATGGGTGTTTAGTATAATTTATTGTGCAATGCATGTAATTCTGAAAACCTATAAAAACGGCTGATAAAGCCGTTTTTATAGGTCCCCACAGCATAGCTGTGTTGAATAAGTCGCAAGGGCGACTTAATCAGCAAACATTATATAGGAATGGTTGTGATTTGAAATGATGAAACGCATCTTGAGCATGACGCTGTTGGTAGCGATGCTGCTGACACTGCTTCCTGCGATGTATTTTGAGGTATTAGCAGCGACCTACACTACTGCAGATTGGAACGCCCTGCGGAATAATTGGAAGATCTCCATTTGCGGTGATGATACGGTGGATTGGTCCGATTCCGAGATTCAAAAGATTGTGGGACAGACCAACAGTTCCGGAGTGTCCTCCTCCGGCATTAGCTACAACGGTGGCAAGTATTGGAGAGATCTGGAGTCCAACCGTTCCAATTCCGGGCGGGTTTTTGGTAGTACGAACATTACCATTACTGTATCCAGTGATACCATGCGGAAACAGTTTGTCTATTTGATGCACATGGCTAAGGCGTATGGTACCCGTGGAACGGTCTACACCTATAAAGATAGCAATGGGAGCTTGATAGCTACAGAGCTGTATCAGAATCAAGATCTGAGAAATGCCATATTCTACGGATTAGGGAAGTCAACCGGTTTTTTTAATAAAGATCGGTGGTCTTCGCAGAAGAGTAGCAGTACCGCGACTACCTACTACAACTGGTGGGATTGGGCTTTTGGCTCTCCGGATGAGATTTTGCAGACTCTCCTTGTCATGTATCCATTCAAGACCACTGCAGAGAAGGATACAGCCAACAAGCTTATGGATACCTGTCGGTATTTGATCGATGCCATTCGACCCAATAATGACGGAAAGACAGATGAAACGTCTATCAGCTATCGTCGTACTCGTCTGCGGATCTGCGGCATGATCGCGGCACTGAAGCAGGATACTGCCCTCATGGAGCAGACTCGCACGAATTTGGTCAATTTCCTCGAACAGAATGATGGTGGTAATGGTGTGCAGATGGATGACTCCTATGTTGCCCATGATTCTTTTGCCTACGAAGGTTGCTACGGTGTGCAGAATCTGGCGGAGCGCATTATTGGCAGTTATTACGTAATGGCAGGTACAGCCTTCGAGTTAGATGCTTCAAACAAGCATAATCAAGTAGACTGGATCCTAAAAACCTTTATGCCCGCTATGCACAACGGTGTCATGATGATGCAGAGCAACGGCAGATTCCCGGCGAGCGGTCGGGAATACGGCAGGTATGCCATTACAGCGGCATTACAGCTACTGGGGTGCTTTGCACCGGAGGATGATCTGCAGCTTATCCAATTCATTCGCGACATTGTTGTACAGGACTCTGAGGCAGAAACCTACAAGATCTATTCTGCATTGGCAGTAGCTCTGGGAAATGTCATGCTGGTTCAGCGACTGAAAGAATGCGTATTCGAGTATAACGTACCGCAACTTGGGGGTACCTATGCCCGGATGCGGTATAGGAACGATCGTGCAGTACAGCATACAGAGAACTATACCGTAGGGCTCGCTATGAGTTCCCGACGAATCGCAACCCATGAGAGCATCAACGGTGCGAACCGCTATGGTTGGTACATCGGTGACGGCGCTCTGTATGTGTATAACGACAAGACCACCGTCTCATATGACCAGTATGGTGCTGACTTTAACCGATATGCCAATATGTATCGGATCCCCGGAACCACGGAGGAGAACAGCACTGCGCGGAAGCCTGTGTCTCAGAGGGAGGAATATTTCCCGGGTATGACCTATACCTCCTCCGGTTGGACCCAGGACAAGAATAAGGACGGGGTAGATGCAGGCGCCTTTGTAGGTGGTGTGGATTTAGACGGGCAGTTCGTTGCGGCGGCAATGGACTTTGAGGCATATAGTTGGTCTTCTGCGGAATCTACCGTAGAGAAGACGAAGATTAAGAGTCCTGTGGAACGGAATAATCTGAAGCAGGTCCTAACATCGAATCTAACGGCAAAGAAGTCCTATTTTATGTTCGATGATGAAATTGTCTGCGTGGGTAGCGACATTGATTTCAGTACTCGTAGCAATTCCGTCTATACCTATGTGGATAATCGTGAGCTGACAGAAAAGACTACCATTGACGGTGTGACCACCTATGGAACCGAGGATATTATCGTTGACGGTGTCACACTGGAGAAGGTCAACTCCTTCTCTACCAAGAAGTATACGGATCCGGGCTGGGTATATGCAGGTAACTTTGGTGGCTATGTTTTCCCCAAAGGAGGCAATATTACCATTAAGAAAGCCTTCCGTGAATCTTCGGCAGATGGGGATAATACCAACGACAGCTTTAATGATTATACCTTGGGTGCTACTGCACCTAACGGCAAGCACAGCTTCTTCGAAATGTGGGTAGACCATGGCTCCAAGCCTGTGGACGGCAGCTACAGCTATGTCATGCTCCCAGGTAAAACACCGGCGGAGACCCAAGGGTATAGTAAGAGCCCGGATATCACCGTTTCCAAGAATACAACGTCTATGCACGTTGTCAAGGAGAATACACTCGGTATTACTGCTATGGTATTCTGGAAGGCGGGTACCTACGGTGATATTACTGTAGACAAGCCCATGATCGTCATGGTACGGGAGTTGGATGGTATGTATACCATTAGTGTCTCAGATCCTACCCAGGAGTTGAGCTCCGGCACCATTACCATCAACCGTGCTCTCCATAGCTGGGATATCAACAGCCGCATGACAGTGTCCGGTACTTCTAAGATCACGATTAAGGTCAACTTCAGTGGTGTCAAGGGTGCATCTATTGCAAGCGAATTTTCTATTGCCGACACCCAGCAGCTTATGTTCGACTTCACTAAGGTCAATTCCGGTAAATATCACGATAAGCTCTACGGCTTCAAAAATTATGGCAATGTCAACAACTGGGCGCCTATGCGGATCCCCAGCGACGCTCTGTCCTTTAGCGGCGGCAAGCTCATTGTTCCCTTGACTACGGAGAAGGACAGCTCCGGGAATCTCCGGTATCACACCTATATCCAGCCTTCGGATTCCAAGACGAACTTTGTATGGAACTCCAACTATACTGACAATGCCTATCTGAATTTCAAGGCATCTAATGCTGAGATTTTCCAGATCCGTCTGAAATTAGAGGGGGCAACAGCCTATGGCTCTTACGATCCCGGTGTATACTTGACGTATTTGCCTGATGGATCCAAGTATTGGAGTGGAAGCAGCGATGCTGAAAATGATTGGAAGGAGACCATCAAGGCTACGATTCCGGAAGAGTGTATGAAGGGTGGTTCTTTGGAAGGGAAGTATGTGACCCTGACCTTTGATTTGAGCAATAAGAAGATTTCCTCTTGCGGAACCATCAAGGCTGTGACATTTATGCTGGGGTATATGTATGGAGGGAAAGCCACCATAGACCATATCTATATCGGCAGGAAGACACATAGTCTCTACTTCGGCTTCGGCAAGGATGGTTCGGTCCCACACTATGTAGAAGGCGCCTATGGCGGACACGACTTTGATGATGCTGTCAATCCTACTTGGGCAACCAATTGCACCCGGGAAGCGGGACAATATTTCAAGCTGGATCCTATAGAAGGTACTATGACCATTTATACAGGCGGGGATTACAATGGTACGTTAGGAAGCGGGGAAAATTACGGAGCCTATTTGGGCACATCCTCTGTTTCGGGGAATTATGCCTTCTCAGGTGATCTTGAGGAGCACCCACTGTCATATGATCCCTCCCAGGCAGAGATCGTAGAGGTACGATTTAAGACAGAAGCACTGATGGCTCAGCAGGGTAAAACACCTCAACTCCGCCTTATGGCAGTGCAGGAGACAGATGGCGTGACCTCTGCCAATTCCGATGCCAATGTACCTTTTACAATTACCAACGGACAGTGGCAGACGGTACGGATCCCTATTAACGATAAGCTCAAGGAAGCTGATTACCTAAAATCTCTCGGCATTCGCTTCTGCTATACTCGCAATCAGGCGGACGGTGAATTTGCTAAAATCGTTGTGGACTATATCTACATGGGCAAGGAGTCTGAGGCACCCTCTAAGCTCTATATCGGTTTTACCAACAAGGATACGGATAAGGAACGCTACCTTAGCCAGACCTACGGTAATGTGAATCTGGACGCAGGTGGTTGGAAGCAGAGTGGGAGATTATCCAATCCTGTATTCTCCTCCTCTAATGGGGGTACCATGACACTGACGGTCAAGGCAGATGCCGATGCAGGTGTCCTTTATGTCCAGAGCTCGCCCTCTATCAATAAGCCTCTGTGTATGGAGTTTGATACCAAGGGGGCAGAGGTGGTCCAGCTCCGCTTCAAGCTGAAGAACTTCAAGGCCAACGGCACTCCCAAGGTAGGAGTCTACTTCTACAGCACTACTACCTCCCATCCCATGGGCACAGATTCTATCCTAAATGCCTGCACAGATTTCTGTTATCTCACAGGGGAGGAACTGAACAACGATACCTATATCACCATGACCCTTCCTGTTAGCGATGCGGTCAAGGCTGTGGAGAAAATCACAGCTCTGCGACTGAATTTTGCCGGCATGGAGAGCATCGGTACCGCACAGTTAGGTGTCATTACAGTTGACTATATTTATATGGGGCCCAAGGCATTTGCACCTACCGGTTGTGCTACGGTGACCTATGTGAACGAAGACGGGACCATCTTGATGACAGAAACTGTGGTTAAGGGGATGGAGGCTACATACACAGGCACCACACCTACCAAGAAACCCACCGAGACCGAGCATTATGCTTTCGTAGGTTGGGATAAGGATCTAACCAATGTTGAGGAAGATCTGAGGACTGTGGCACAGTTTAAAGCAGAGGCACACAGCTTTGTTAACGGCATCTGCTCTTGTGGACAGATGGACAATAAGGAGCCTGTAGAGGATCCTACCCTCAAGCTGGGTCATACCCTGAATCTTGCCAGCGATATCTCTGTGAATTTTGTGATCCTTAAGCAGAATTTGGAAGGCTTTGATCCTGACTCCATCTATGCAGAATGCACCTTAGATACCTATGAGGGAAGCATCAAGACAGGCACACGGACCGTAAGAATGGAGCCTGTGGACAAGGGGATCCACTATTACTTCACCCTCAACGGGCTCACAGCCATTCAGATGAATGACTCCATTGCAACGACTCTATACGGTGTGAAGGACGGAACGATCTACACCTCTCCCGTAGATATCTATAGCATTTCCACCTATGCCTATTCCCAGATGAACAACCCGGATCGCGCAGAGAGCCTCAAGATCCTGTGCGCAGATCTCCTGCGCTACGGTACCAAGGCGCAGATCTTTAAGTCCTACCGCTTAGATGCTCCTGCAGACAGCGCTATGACAGAGGAACACAAGGCATATCTGTCGGACATAGAGGCAGTGACCTTCGGCAATACCAACGTGGTTCTGAATGATCTACCCAATGCGCCCATCACCTGGGCAGGTAAATCCCTCAATTTGGAATCCAAGGTATCTCTCAAGTTTGTCTTTAACCCCTCCAATTATTCCGGGGATCTGTCTGCACTGACCCTGCGGATCTCCTACACAGATGCATACGGGAACACCAAGACAGCTACCGTAGCCGATCCTGTCCTGTACAATACCCAGTTAAGCTACTACGTGTTCACTGTAGACAGTCTCCTTGCCGCAGAACTGAGAGCAGTGATTTCCGCTCAGGTTTACGCAGGAGACGCCCCCGTATCTGCCACCCTGCAATACAGTCCCGATACCTACGGCAACGGCAAGAGTGGCACCCTCTTAGACCTGTGCAAAGCTCTATTTGCATACTCTGACAGTGCGAAAGCATATTTCATGAATTGATACTACTATCTGATTAAAAGTATGCTTTTAATCAGATAGCCAACGCCTGACTCAAAATCATTGCTCCAAGAGGAAATACCTCTTGGAGCAATGATTTTTGCCGGAAGACCCTCTTGACCTCGGAGGCAAAGAATGGTAAAGTAATACTGTAGAAATATGCAGAAGGAAGGTATTTTCTTGAAGATAAAAATACTGTCCCTTTTCTTAGCGCTGGCTGTCGTACTGTCTTTCTTGCCTGCATTCACGTTATCGGTCTACGGTGCGTCCTATACTGATGAGCAGTGGGAGGACTTAATACTGCGATACAGACAGGCTTTTTACGGGACTGAGGATGTCGACTGGACGGATCCTCAGATCCGTGCTATTGTAGGAGAAAAGGACCATCATGGTGTAACTGTCTCCGGTACGGCATATCAAGGGGGCAAATATTGGAATGACTTGGAGAAAAACAGGCAACATCCGGGGCGAATCTTTGGCAAGAGGGATATTACTATAGATACTCCCAGCTCTGATATGGGACTGCAATTCTTGTATCTGCAGTATTTGGCTGAGGCTTACGCAACGCCGGGCAGCGAGTATACCTATAGGGATCGGGATGGGGTGCTCTGCAGTCAGAATCTATACCGGGAGTCCGATTTGCGGGCAGCTATTTTCTATGGGTTGGAAAAGAGCCAGATCTTTTATTCTCAGGATTTCTGGAGCAGACAGGCTGTAAGCCCGTCTAATACCCTTAATTATAACTGGTGGGATTGGGCATATCAAGCCCCGAACCAAATAGGCAGGATCCTTATGGCGGTCTATCCCTTTGAAACAGAGGGAGAGGAGCGGATCGCAACTGCTATAGCAGAGACGGCGATTGCTTTTGTAGATCTGATCCGACCCAATACTCACAGCAACTATAATACGCAGATGGAGTATCGTCGCACACGGATGAGCATCATTCCGGTGCTTGCCGCTATTGTGCGGGATGATGGGCTCATGGACGAGACAAGGAGCAATCTGGCATATTTCCTCCGCAATGATTATACTTATGCTGACGGAGTAAAACAGGACGGATCTTATATTTGCCATGGGAGCTTTGCTATGGAGGGCAGATACGGCATAGACGTTTTGATCTCCCGTGTAATAGATACCTACAGTATTCTTCACGGAACGGTTTTTGCACCTGTGACCTCTAACAGGATCAATCAGTTCTACTGGATCATGGATGTATTCAAGCCCCTTATGTTGGACAGCGGTATTATGGCTCAGAGCAACGGAAGAGAGCCTCAGAGTGCGCTGTCCATGGGTCCTATTGTCATTAAGGGCGCCTTGGAGCTACTTGGCTGCTTTGGAGCGCAGGAGGACTTACAGCTCAAGCAGTTTATCAGACAGATCGTTGTTAAAGATACTGCAGAAGAGACTCGTAATGCCTATGCCTTCTATGCACGCTCTATGGGGAGTGTGAACCTTGTAAATGTGCTAAAATCTGTGGTTTTTGATCAGAGTGTTGCGACAGACACGGAGCTCTATGGAGTTATGCGGTATAAGTCTGACAGAGCCGTTCAACATCGGGAGAAGTATACTGTAGGACTGGCTATGAGCTCCAATCGTATTGCCAATTATGAGAGCATCAATGGACGGAACCGATATGGATGGTTTACGGGGGATGGCATGATCTATGTATACAATGATGAAACGGCCTATGATTATGACCCCTACGGTGAAGCCTTCCAGAGATTTGCCAATATGCACCGTATTCCGGGCACTACCCAGGAGGCAGAGCCGATTCGATTGCCCTGGAGTAACCGTATGCACTATTTTCCGGGCATGACCTATGTGTATGACCAAGCTACCAAGATCTCTACTTGGAAGAAGGATATGAATGTCCGCGGTCAATATGTTGCCTCCTTTGTCGGCGGTGTGGAGTTTGAGGGACAATTTATTGCGGCGGCTATGGATTTCGAGGCATACAGCTGGAGCCCGGAGGAATCGGAACAGGAGATTGCGTATATTCATACTACAGACTCTAAGGACGAAAATGCCGAGAATAATCAAACTAAACAGGTGGTCTTATCGGATCTAACGGCAAAAAAATCCTATTTCCTCTTTGATGACGAGATCGTTTGTGTCGGTACGGATATTGACTTTACGACCCGAGAGGGAGCGGTATATACCTATGTAGATAATCGGGAGCTGTTAGAGACTGATCTGCATAAGGGTATCCCCTTATATGGCACAGAGGATATTATCGTAGATGGACGCTTGTTAGAAAAGACCAATTCGTTCCCACAGCCAAAGATCTACGAGGATCCCAAATGGATCCACCAGGAAAACTTTGGTGGCTACTATTTCCCCCAAGGGGGGACAGTGGGTGTCAACAAGACCTTCCGCGCGACCAGCAATGACGGTGATAAGGGAAACGATGACTATAATCGATACTACCTGGATATCACGCCCAAGACGGAACAGCACAGTTTTATGGAGCTGTGGTTGGATCATGGCAGCAAGCCTCAAAATGGTACTTATGCATATGTTATGCTACCGGAGCACACTGCAGAGGAAACTGCGGATTATAGTAGGCAGCCGGATGTTACGATTCTCTGTTCCAGCGACAGTGTCCATGTGATCCGTGAACATACCCTTGGGATCACAGCTATGGTATTCTGGCAGGCCGGAAGCTATGAGGATATTACAGTGAGTCAGCCCTGTATCCTCATGATACGGGAACAGGACGGACAGTATACTGTGGCTGTCAGCGACCCGACCCAGAGTGTGTCTACAGCATATGTAACAATTCGACGCAAGCTCTATCCGTCTACAGTCGACCCTCGGATCACTGTAAGCGGCGAGGACAAGACCTATTTGGATCTGAATTTCGCCGGGATCGGAGGCAAGACTTTAAGTGGTACCTTCTACATCAGCGAACCCCGGCATCTGATGTTTGACTTCCGTCCGGAGAATAAAGAACGGTACAGCAGTACCTTGTATGGATATAGCGACTACACAAGCGCAAGCTGTTGGGATGCAGGGGAGTCTGCTGTTTCGGTGTACAAGGGAGCACTGACCTTTGCATTTCCTAATGTAGAAACTGCAGAGGAGGTTATCCTCTGTCCTACGGGAGCGGAGGATGGGACGAACACTCTGCAATACGATCCGGGAGGGGCAGAAATTTTTCAAATTCGCTTGAAGCTCTCTGATGCTGTTCCCTATGGGGATGGTATCCCACACATCCTCCTACAGTGTTCCGGGCAGGAGAACGGTTACAGTATCTGTCATAAGGAAGAAATTCGAGCTGAGATCTCTGCGGCGGTGCTGGATGGTGGAGAGCTTGAGGATAAATATATCACTTTAACGTGTCATATAAAGGGAGAGACATTCGCAGCATGTGACCGGATTCGGGGGATCCGACTTCTGTTCCGAGGAATAAAGGCCGGGAGTGCTACCATAGATTATATCTACCTGGGGCCTAATACGGATCAGCTGTTTTTTGATTTTAAGAATGATGCCGAGGCACATCGTTATGATGTGAGCGCTTATGGAGGGTATGCGTATGATAATGAGACGGGTGCTCCCTGGGCTACAGCCTGCACGGATTCTCTCCGCGGATATTATACCGTAGATAATGAGAGAGGGACTCTGTCTGTGTATACAGGAACAGACTGTTTTGGTACGCCGGGGGTGGATGCCCATTACGGACCGTATTTGGAGACCACGGCAAGCAGTGGGATCTACCCATGGTCTGACGCTGAATACCATGCTCTGTCTTATATTCCTCGGGGGGAAGATGTAATAGAGATCCGTTTCCGTGGGGAAGCTCTGCAGCCTGCTCCGGGAGAGATCCCCCAATTGTATCTGCTGTACACCACTGAAAATCAAGGGGTTACTGCCCGACATTCACAGCCTCTCAAGGAATTCCTTCTTAGTGAGGAATATCAAACCATAAGGATGCCCCTGCCTGCAGAATTTAGAACAGCAGAGTATATTAAGTCTCTGGGATTCCGTTTCAAGGGGGTAAGGGCGGCGGATACAGTGTCTGTCGGAAAGATTGAGATCGACTATATTTATGTAGGATCGGAAACAAAGGCTCCTTCTCGAGGGATATGCTTCGACTTTGGGCATGGGGCAGAGGAACGAGTAACCTACGATTCAGAGGATCGGTGGGAAATAGAATTCAGCCGGATCGGATGGATCGGTACGGGAGCTAAGAGTGAGCCTGTGGTGAATTATGACCGTGGAACGTTATCTTTTGCTGTTACCCATAGGGAGAAGGGTCCTGTTGGGATCTGTACCGAGGATCAAGTTCAGGGAATGTTGCCCCTAAATTTTATTCCACGAGATGCAGAATATATACAGCTCAGATTTCGGTTAGAGAACTTTGTGCCATATGATACAGCTTGCCTCGCACTGTACTATGATACGGCAGAAATGTACAGATCCAATGGCAGGAATGTGTCTCAGAGAATCGGCATTCGCATTCTGACTGCCGAGGAACTGAATTCCCGGGAATTCCTTACAGTAACCTTCGCTGTCCCTTCCGGGATGAGGTCGGAGGAACGGATCACAGCATTCCGTATAGAGCTAAAAGGATGCTCCGGTGAGAGTAGGAAGAACCCGGGTATCCTTACCCTCGACTATCTTTATGTAGGCCCTGAGAAGCAATTGCCCATACCTTTCCGCAGAATATTCTGGCATAATGGGGAGGGGGAAACAATATGGCAGTGGGACGTTGTGGAAGGAGAGTCTCTGACCTATCCGGGACAACCCCCTGCAAAGGCATCCGATGCCATGTGCCATTACCGCTTCCTTGCCTGGACAGATAGTATGGGTAGAGCAGTAGATGTAGGGACTGTTAGAGGGGATGTGCATCTTTACCCGGTTTATGAGGGTAAGCCCCATGTGTTTACGAATGGAACCTGCATCTGCGGACAGAAAGCAAAGTGAAGACAAAAACCTCTCCCCGTAATTCGGACTCCGAATTACGGGGAGAGATTTATACAAGGGGATCATACAAGCGTCGGACCGGCAATATGGAGGCTACCGTCAGAGCATAGAGCTACCGTATGGTCAAAGGCGGCAAATACAGCGACTATGTTCTGCCAGCGGGATACCTCACATCTGCCGTCCTCGTTATATCCTCTTGCGACTACAGTTCCATCCAGACGCAGACCAACGCAATGGTCCTGCCCGCAGGCGATCATGATGATGTCAGTCCAGTCCTCTACACAGCAACGATCATCCTCATTGCTACCGGCGGCAAGGACAGTGCCGTCTTCGCACAAACCGAGGGTGAAGTTCCGACCACCCTGTAGGGTGACAAGTTTGTTCCAGTGGGCAATGTTACACTGACCGAAATCATTCTGACCGACTGCAAAGGCGGTACCATCCGCCTTTAGACCTAAGCTGTGAAAACCACCGGTGGAGATATCGATCACATTCTCCCAGTGTTCTACATTGCATTGTCCGTCGTAGTTGGCACCTGTGGCAAGAACTCTGCCATTGCTCTGCAATCCCAGTGAGTAGGAGCAGCCTGCACAGATCCGGATAACGTCCTTCCAGGCATCTACAGCAAGCTGGGGACTTTGTCCATAGCCCTTTGCTAATACGGTTCCGTCTGCTTTTAAGCCTAAGCTATGGGTCCATCCGGCGCTGATGGATTGCAAGTCCTTCCAACCACCCATCTTGCAACGACCATTGGGGTCAAAACCGGTGGCAAAAGCTTTGCCGTTCTTATCCAACCCCAGAATATGGGCATAGCCTGCGGACAGAGTGGTAATATTCTTCCATTTAGTGACCTTGCATTGATCATAGTCATCATTGCCACAGCCTATAGGCTTGCCGTGTTCGGCAATGTGGGCATAGAAGCAGGAGCCAACGGCAATTTTACCTATATAGGAATTACAACGTCGGCGTCCTTCTCTGAGGGCGTCTAAGTCGGGGCAGAATTCTTCTAATATCATCATGCGTGATTATAACCGATGGCATGGAGGATGCGATCTACGGTACGGGCATTGGATAGGGAGAAGGACTCTGTTACATGAGGTGTTTCTGCTCCGGTGATACAACGCCCTAATTGCTCTACTTCCAGACGATAATTATGGGGAACGGAAACAGTTCTGATCTCGTCCGTTCCGTCAAAGATCTGAATACGGTAGCTCAACTCACCGGGAGAATTGAAGCCGAATTCTACGGATTCTATAGATCCCAGAGTGCCGTGGATCTGGAAACGGTTCAGGAAGGAATTCTTCTCTGTAGCCAAAACCATACCGCAATCGAAGGTGGCCTTCATGCCTCCCTCAAAGTCCATGAGAACAGAGGTGAACAGATCGATTCCCTCGGGGGAGAAGCTGCTGATACCCTGTACGCGGACAGGTTCCTTGCCTAAGAGGCGGAGGATCAAGCTACTGCAATATACACCCAAGTCGTAAGTACAACCGCCTAGGGTATCCTTCCGCATACGGATATTCTCGGGAACGTAGTCAGATGTGATGAGGGCGGCCTCCATATATCGGGGTTCGCCGATGATACCGGACCGGATTTCCTCTTCCAAAGCGGCGATATAGGGACTATGCTGGTATGCAAAAGCTTCCATTAAATAAACACCGGACTCTTTTGCGGCAGCGAACATTTCCTTTGCCTCCTGCTCTGTGGGGGCAAGGGGCTTTTCACATAGGACGTGCTTGCCGGCTCTGAGGGCCTTGATGGTCCATTCGTGATGCATGGTGTTAGGCAGGGGATTGTAAATTGCCTCTACATTGGGGTCATTGATCAGTTCTTCATAGCTGCCGTATGCTACTTGGAAGCCATACTTTTCCTTAAAGTGCTGCGCCTTCTCTATAGATCTGCCTGCAATGGCATAGAGCTCGCAATTTTCTGCCTGACGCATACCCTCGGCAGTATCCCGTTCAAAAATATAGGCGGTGCCCAATACACCCCATTTGATTTTTCTTTCCATAAGATGTCTCCTTTTATATCTTGTAGTGATACTATTATATCGTATTTTGCAAGAAAGTACAAGAAAATTTTCGGAAGAAGTTTTGCAAAATGTACAAAATCTTGGAACTGATTGGCAGGCAGTTGTCGAGGAATAAACGCATTTGTGATTTACTTTCCCCTCGTTCCGTGATATACTATGGTGGAAAGAGAGGTGGCAGGCAATGCTGAAGAAGGCTTATTTAGAGATCACCAATGTTTGCAATTTATCCTGTAGCTTTTGCCACGGAACGAGTCGTAAGCCTCGATTCCTTTCGGTGGAGGAATTCGAGATTTTGACGGATCGGCTTTGCGGTCATGTAGAATTTTTATACTTTCATCTTATGGGAGAGCCGCTCCTCCATCCGGAGCTGTCTGCCTTTTTTAAGATTGCGGAGAAGAAGGGCTTCCGTGTGATCCTAACAACAAACGGTACCCTTTTGGGAAAGCGAGCAGAGGAGCTACTGTCTGCCGAAGCACTGTATAAGGTCAGTATCTCTCTCCATTGTTACGAGGTCAACGCTATGGGACGGAGTTTGGAGGCATATTTAGAAGACTGCTTCTCCTTCTGCAAGGCTGCCTCTCTTAAGGGCAAGCTGTCGGTTCTTCGGCTGTGGAATCAAGGAGGAGAGGATCAACTGAATCGGAGGATCCTTAGCCTTATGGAGCTTGCGTTCCCCAAACCCTGGAGGGATACCTATTCCGGGAGCCGTGTCGGAGATCGGATATTCTTGGAATGGGGGGAGCGGTTTGATTGGCCGGATCCTTCCGCCTCTGAACAAGAGGGGACTTACGGTTGCTACGGTTTGCGGGATCAGATCGGGGTACACTGTGACGGTACGGTGGTACCGTGCTGTCTGGATGCTGACGGTGGGATCCCTCTGGGTAACTTGTTCCATCAAGAACTGACGGAGATCCTGGGATCAAGTCGAGCGGAAGCACTGAAGCGATCTCTGCAGAATCGCAAGCCCTGTGAGGAGCTGTGTAAGCACTGTGGCTACGCCGCACAGAAGAAATATTAAGAGCGAACATCCTTCTTGCAGATGCAGGAAGGATGTTCGGTATGCTATGAGTTTATCCTTTGCTTTGACGGGAGCGGAGATAGGCTTCTCGATCATATTCGTTGTAGCGGAACTTGCCGCAACGGACAGACTGCCATCGAGCTTTCTCATTTGTTCCCAGATTCTGGAGGATGTGTAATTCAGAGAGGTAGATCCCTTCCTGCATCAAGCTGCTGTTGTCTCCGATTTGGCAATCGATAAAGCTGAGGCAGTAACTCCGAACCTTCTTCTTCCCATCGGGGAAAAGGGGATCTAAAGAGGGAATATGTGCATCTTCTACCAGGAGCTGATACCAATCGGGGCATTGCAATAGGAAGTTCAGATCGGATAGTGCGGCGCCTTCTCTGATAAAAATCACCTGTAATTCATGAAAGTGATTTAAAAAGCTGTAATCTATTAGAGGCACGAAGCTGTACAGTCCGATTGGTTGTTGGGATATTATGGGCTCCATGAGTTCCGGGTCCGACAGATCCTCCGGTGCTATGTATATGTTAGGACACTTCATGTTATAGGCATTGGAGGTAAAATCCCACGGGATGGAAATGGCTTTTCTTGGTATGCCGCCATCGGTGATCCCCAGACTGATATAGGGAAGATCGGGATCCTCTAAAAGTTTTCGTTGTTCATCTAACATGTGACAGCCTCCTTTTTCTTTGAGCTACCGATCCGTATATGATCAAGCCCAAGGATATGAGAAGAATGGAGCATATGATCACAATGCCGCAACGGAGGAAATAGGTCTCCGGCAGGGCGTTGATAATGGGATCCTTGGTAGGAGAGAAGAGCCAATTATCCTTTCCGGGGAAAAATATCTTATGAAAAATCACAAAGGCTCTGTCAAAGTTCAAGGATGCCAATCCGCCGATAAGACCAAACAGGGTAAGAGTGCCGATGCCGCTTAGAAATGCGCAATGCTTACCCAGTGGGCGAGATGGAATGAATACATTTCTGTGTTTTAACAGACACAGGATCAATAAAAGCAGAGTGGAAAGGATTAAAACAGTACTGTTAAGGCTGAACAGGATCTTGCAATCTGCAAAATGTGCCTTTCCTTCCTCGCTGTAGCGGAAAACACCGGTTTTAAATTCCTTGCCCGGCAGAGTCAGATAATCCAGGAGCTGGTCATAAGCGGTACAGAGCTCATCCTTGGTATATCCTGTTTCTTCTGTCAGATGCAGATTGTCGATCTGCATATAATAGAAAGGACGGAAATAGATAGGTAACCCGATAGAAGCTGTAATTGTCAGCAGCATAAGACCAACGCAGACCATAAAGGTCAAGAGCTTGTTGATTCGATGATTCATACTAATACCTCTTTGTTAGTTTTCTACCCATAAATTATACATTATGGAAGAGCAATTTGCAAGAGTCGGAGGAATATAAAAACAAATGAGGTTTTTTTGAAAAAATTTTAAAAAAACTAAAAAAAAGACTTGCTTTTTATGCATAAGTGTGTTATCATATCTGAGCATGAAAAATAAGGGGCTCACGCCCTGTTACCAAAAAGAAAGAGGTGAAAGCAATGAAGGAAGGACTCCATCCGAAGTACGAACAGACTACGATCAGATGCGCGTGCGGTGAGATTATTGAGACCGGTTCTACCAAGAAGGACATTAAGGTTGAAATCTGCTCCAAGTGCCACCCTTTCTATACCGGCAAGCAGAAGCTGGTTGACACCGGTGGACGTGTTGACCGTTTCAACAAGAAGTTCGGTCTGAAGTAATGAGACAAGCTCGCACCGTATCGGTGC
>JAZRGR010000226.1:0-25245 GCA_045644345.1 Faecousia sp.
AGTGCTACCTGAACCTGACCGGCGGCATCTGCCCCCTGACTGCCTGCTCCAAGAGCCTGATCAACGGCCAGTGCGGCGGCGCCAAGAACGGCAAGTGCGAAGTCGATCCCAACATGGAATGTGGTTGGGAGCGGATCCAGAAGCGTCTGACCGCCATCGGCCGTCTGGACGCTCTGAAGTGCCCCGTACAGGTGCGCAACTACGCCACCGACGAAGATGTAAAATAAATTACAGAGTTAGGAGTAATCACAATGAGAATTACCGAATTGTTTGATAACGGTCAGTTTGTTGTCACCGCTGAAGTTGGCCCTCCCAAGGGTTGCCACATGGAGCATGTGGTTGAAGAAGCCAAGGAATTCCTGAGCGGTATCACCGCCGTCAATATCACCGACAACCAGTCCTCCGTCATGCGTATGGGCTCTTTCCCCGCTTGCGTCATGCTGAAGCAGGCTGGCCTGACCCCCATCCTGCAGCTGACCTGCCGCGACCGCAACCGCATCGCTCTGCAGTCCGAGCTGCTGGGTGCTGCCGCTCTGGGCATTGAGAACATCCTGTGCCTGACCGGCGACCACACCAAGATGGGCGACCATCCCGGTGCAAAGCCCGTATTCGACCTGGACTCCGTTTCCCTGCTGCACACTGTGTCCCAGCTGGAAAAGGGTGTCGACCTGGCCGGCAACCCCCTGGTGGGCGAGGCTCCCAAGTTCGCTAAGGGCGCTGTTGTGTCCCCCATCTCCGACAGCCTGGATGCCCAGCTGGCTAAGATGGAGCGCAAGGTCATGGCCGGTGCTGAGTACTTCCAGACCCAGGCCGTCTTCGAGCCCGAGAAGTTCATCAAGTTCATGGAAGCTGCCAAGCAGTTTGGCAAGCCCGTGCAGCTGGGTGTCATCATCCCCAAGTCTGCCGGCATGGCCAAGTTCATGAACAACAACGTCGCCGGTGTCCACGTTCCCCAGTGGATGATCGACGAGCTGGCCGCCGACAAGGAGAAGGCCAAGGCTGGTATCACCGGCGTGGAGATCGCTGCAAAGATCATCCGCGAGTGCAAGGACTACTGCCAGGGCGTGCACATCATGGCTCTGGGCTGGGAGTCCAAGGTTCCCGCTCTGCTGGAGCAGGCTGGCCTGTAATCTTCCCATATATCCCAAAAGCGCCTGCCGTTCGGCAGGCGCCTTCTTTTTTCTCTTAGCGTGACATTGTCACGGAATGCGCCATCTTTTTTGGGTATACTGTAGACAAATAAAAGAAAGGAGCCAAAAAATATGGCAGCTATGAATATCAATCACGAGGAATTTAACGAACTGATCCAGCAGGAGAAGCCGGTTCTGGTAGACTTCTGGGCCCCCTGGTGCGGCTACTGCCGTCGAATCGCCCCGGCATATGACCGGATCGCCCAGCAGTTTGGCGAGGAGATCGCTGTAACGAAGATCAACATCGATGACGAGGGCATGCTTGCCCGCAGCGAACAGATCGAAGTGATCCCCACGCTGGTGCTCTACAAAGGCGGCAAGGCCATCGGCTCCATCGTAGCACCGGAGTCCAAGGCAATGATCGAGAACTTCATTGCAGAGTCCTTGCAAAAATAAGGAGGCATGATTATGGAAAAGCGGATCTATGATATGGTCATCATTGGCGGCGGCCCCGGCGGTTATACCGCAGCCATGTACGCCGCACGGGCAGGATTGCAGGCCATCGTTCTGGAAAAATTGTCCGCCGGTGGCCAGATGGCACTGACCCAGCAGATCGACAACTATCCCGGTTTCCCCGAGGGCATTGACGGTTTTGAACTGGGCGAAGCCATGCAGCAGCAGGCACAGCGCTTCGGCGCGGAAACGGAATATGCCGATGTGACTGCCGTAGATCTGCTGGCGCAGCCCAAAGTGATCGAAACCAGCGAAGGCACGTTCTACGGCAAGACGGTTGTAATCGCCACCGGCGCCGGTCCTAAAATGCTGGGCATCGAAAAAGAAAAGGAGCTGATCGGCCGGGGTGTGAATTACTGCGCAGCCTGCGACGGCATGTTCTACAAGGACAAGACCGTGGTTGTGGTTGGCGGTGGCAACTCCGCAGCCGCAGACGCCCTCCTGCTCAGCCGTGTGGCCAAAAAAGTGATCCTGGTGCATCGCCGGGATACGCTGCGAGCCACCAAGATCTATCACGAACCCCTGATGCGGGCAGAAAATGTGGAATTCCGCTGGAACAGCACGGTATCCCAGCTGCTGCACGAGCAGAAGCTGAGCGGCGTTGTCCTCCGGAATGTCCATACCGGGCAGAGTGAAGCGCTTGCCTGCGACGGACTGTTTGTCAGCGTTGGCAGAAACCCCTCCACTTCCCTCTTCCGTGGTCAGCTTGCCCTGGACGAAGCAGGCTACATCCTCGCAGGTGAAAGTACCCAGACCCAGATCCCCGGCGTTTACGCGGTGGGAGATGTGCGCACGAAGGCGCTGCGACAGGTGGTAACGGCTGTAGCAGACGGCGCCATCGCGGTGCATATGGCAGAAGAATTCCTGGCAGAAGCCTGACAAATGCCTAAAAAAGCCCTACCAAGGGCGATGCACCATAGTGTTAAATCGGTTTTGAAGCGCCCTTTTTCTCCAATACTTCACAAAAATTCCCGAAATGCGTCAGCATTCCGGGAATTTTATTATTTGTCTTGAAGAAAAGTTTCTACTTCAAAACTGCACGGCACCTATAAAGAGCGGAGATCCATGCCAGACAAGGCAAAAAGCGCAGAAATCCTTTGTGGATTTCGAGCATTTTTAACGCAGTCCGGCAAGGATAAACGCCTTTATAGGCGGTTTATCACTATGGTGCATCGCCCAAGTGGTAGGACTTTTCTATTATAAAATACAGGGCACCGTCTTGCGACGGTGCCCTGCTCATTTTTACTTACCCTTCCTCTACCGGGCCGGTTGGCCCGGTAGAAGGATCATTTGGGTTAGAACTGCTCCTTGCGCTTGATCAGCAGCAGGGCAGCTGCGCTGGTAGCCATGGCGACCATAGCGATCAGCAGGTAGGTGAAGGAAGCGTCACCAGTGGGAGGAGGATTGTTGATGGATTCCCACTTAGCGGTCAGAGTGACGTCGCCAGCGACCTTGTACAGGTCTTCAGCCAGGACCTTGTTGCCGTCTGCGTCGAACCAACCAACGAAGTTGAAGCCTTCGCGAGTGGGAACGGGCAGCTCGCCGATAACCTCACCGAAGGTGACGGTCACGGTCTCGGTCTCCAGCTCGCCGCCGTTTGCATCCAGAGTAATGGTGTACTCGTTAGCAACCCAAACAGCGATCAGGAAGGTATCACCGGTAACATTGTAGATGGTCTCAGCAGTGTAGACATTGCCCATACGGTCGACCCAACCATTGAAGGTGTAGCCTTCGCGAGTGGGAACAGGCAGTTCGCCAACAGGTGCGCCGAAGGTGACATCCATGGTCTTGTCTTCCAGAACACCGCCGCTAACGTCGAAGGTGATCTCGTAGACATTGGGAGTCCAGGTTGCTTCGTAGGTGACATCGCCGGTGACAGTGTCGCTGACAACGGGGCTCCAGCCTGCGAAGGTGTAGCCGGGACGAGTGGGAGTGCCGATGAACTTGGGAGTCTCTGCGCCTTCAGCTGCGAAGAAGAACTGCTCGGTGAACAGGGTACCGTTCAGGCCATCGGTGTAGGTGACCTTGAACTTAGCGGTTGCATCGATTGCGAAGCCGTACATATCAATGCCATCGCCCAGGATATCGACAGTAACCATGTTGCCTTCCATATCCATAGCGTAGATGGTATGACCGGGATCGGCGAAGTAGAACAGACCGGAGCCAGCGTCATAAGCGACGTCGGTAGCCTGTGCGACCAGAGGAACTTCCAGATTGTTCAGAACGATAGTACGATCGTTCAGATACATATCGGAGTACTTCATCATCTGGGGGATAGAGTTGTAGTAATCGTTACCGAAGGTGTAGATAGCACCGTCAACAATAGCTACGCCAACCAGCGTGCAGTAGTCAGAGTCCATGACGTAGTTGAGCATGTAGTTGAAGTTTGCGGGATCCATGCTGGTTGCATCATACTGGAACAGATAGAAGCCAGCAGTGATGTAGAACAGTTCGTTCTCGGCATCGTATGCGAAGCCACTGGGCTCGAACCAGCAGTCAACCTGACCCAGCAGAATATTGCTGTTGGTAGCGAAGTCGAACTTGTAGATGAAGGTGCTGTAGTCAAGGTATGCAACGTAGTACAGGCAGTTATCACCATAAGCCAGGCCACGGATTGCGCCGCCGGCATCCAGCTTAGCAACAGCCTGTGCAGTCTGTGCGGGCATTGCGGGGTTGAATGCATAGATAGCGCTTCTGGAGGCAGAGACGGTGTAAGCCATGTTCTGAGCACCGGAGATCTTAGTAACGGTAATCATACAAGTGCTCTTGACACCGGTCTGGTTGCTGGTGACGGTGATGATTGCAGTACCCTCGGAAACACCGGTAACCACGCCGTTCTCATCAACGGTAGCAACAGCGGGGTTGGAGGATTCCCAAGTAACAGAGGTGTCAGCAGCATTGGAGGGACGGACCTCAGCGATCAGCTGGGTGGTTTCGCCGACGCCAACACGGCCGGAGTTCTTGTTCAGGATAATGCCGTTGACCTCAGCAACAGGCAACTCGTCTGCTTCGGGGATGAAGCACATCAGGCCCAGGTAAACGTCGCCGTACTTGACATCCTCGTAAGCGCCGCGAGTCCACAGGCTGATGCCGCCCAGGTTTGCAACCAGAGGCTCCTCGCCCAGCTGGATCATGTAGACACCGTAGGATCTGCTGTTATACAGGCTGGTCACGGTAGCGTTCATGTACAGACGGTCAGTGCCGAAGTCGTAAGTCAGCTGAGTGTTGTAACGGACAGAACCGTAATAGTTGCTTTCGGTGAAGACACCAGCGCCTTCGATGGTGGTGTAAGCAGTCAGCTCAGCGGTAGCCTTATCCATCTTGTAGATGGTGGTGCTGTTTGCGTACATATCCATCTTACCGCCGGCAGCGTACAGCTGGCCGTTCTTGTCGCAAGCCAGTGCGAAGACAGGCTCTTCGAAGTCCAGATCAGCAACGGTGGTCATCAGACCGGTATCCAGGTCGATGGTAACCAGCTGGCCGACATGTACTTCGGATTCCCAGGTGTTGTAATCGACATTGGAGGTCAGAGTCAGACCGTACATAGTGCCGGTGGTGTAGTCCATAGCCATTGCGGTGACCTGGTACTTGGTGTAATCCAGGTTAGCATTGCCCAGGATCTTGTAGTTGGTCAGGTTATCAGCGTCGATGCGGATGAACTGACCCTTATCGGTGTAGCCATAGAAGTAGCCGTCATAGTAAGTACCGGCACGCAGAGAGTAGATAGCGATCATGCTCTGAGTGGGGGTCATATGACGCAGGTCGTAGTCGTTACCCTTCAGCCAGAAGTCATAGTAACCGGTGCCGCCATCGTCGGAGTTGATGAAGGCGACGAATTCGCCAGCAGCCTCAACGACCTGCACAGTGATGGTGTCGGTGAAGGGGCCGCCGTGGGTAGCTTCGTCCTTGTTGGTGATGGAGACGGTAATGGTAGCAGTACCAACGCCAACATAGGTCAGCTTACCATACTGGTCAACAGTGACGACGGACTCATCGGAAGAGGTGTAGGTCTTCTTCTGGATGGTGGGACGAGCGGGAGTGGTAACCACATCCAGCTGCAGCTGGCCGCCTTCCAGACCAATGATGTTGCCATTGGTGATGGTGATGGACTCAACGGGGATGTGCTTGGTTTCGGGCTCGTTCTCGGGGATGGTGAACAGAACAGTCTGCTGTACGCCGCCCTTGCTGGAAACGCCGCCCAGCTCGATCATGTTAGCCTGCAGGTAGCCATAGGTGTTATCCAGCAGGATCATGTACAGGGGGGATGCAGCGGAGCCGTCACACATGTTGTAGTAGATGACATCGTTGTTGTAGTCGTAGGTCATTGCCTCGAAGAAGGCAGTGTAGGGGCTGCCGTTGCCCTGAACCAGCATCTTAGTGGTCAGAGTATCGGGATCCATGGTGTAGATGCTGCCAACAGCGTCAGCAATCAGCATGGTGCCATCGCGAGTGACACACAGAGCGGTGATGTAAACGCCGCCGTACAGGTCGCCGTTAGGCCAACCCAGCATATCGACCTTACCGGTATCCAGGTCAATGATACCCAGACCGCCGATGTTCTGGTTCTCGACACAGTACATACGGCCGGTGTTGTAGTCGAAGCTCATGGCACTGATCAGCATATCCTCCTGGAAGCCGACAAACTCGGGCTCGCCGATGACGGTTTCTGCGGGAGTTGCGCCCTGAGTAACCTTATGACGGTACAGGCTGGTGCCGGTGTACATAACACCGTCTTCCTCGAACTGAGCCTGTGCAACGGTGTAAACATAGCCGTTGTAGTAGGTACCGCCCATCCACATGTCTGCGCCTTCGCCCAGCAGAGTCAGCTCAGACAGAGCGTTGTCAGCGTAGGTAACCCACTGGAAGCTGTTCTTGGAGTTGCTGACATCTTCCAGAATGAAGCCGTACAGCTCATCCTGAGAGGGAACAACGCGGACCATGCAGGAAACAGTGCGAGGAGTGGGACCGCCGGGGAACTGCACCCAGTTCCAATCTTCGTCATAGCCCCAGTAAGGCTCTTCGTTAATGATTGCGGTAGCAGTGATCTCTACCTCGCCCTCTGTCAGAGCAGTAACGAAGCCATACTCGTCAACGATGGCGATGGTTTCGTCCTTGGATGCCCAAGTAACATCAACAGGGGCTGCATTCCAAGGCTTCCAGTTGATCTTCACACGAGTGGTTTGGCCTTCTACCATAGATACGGAGTAGGGACTGATTTCCAGACCCTTGGGCTCAACGCCAATGGTGAACAGGTCAGACTCCAGATCGTTGGGCACGAACAGAGAGGTCTGGCCGCCGGGGCCGTAGGTACCAACCTCGGTGCACTTACCGGTCTCCAGATCGATGGCGTAGGTCATGTTGATGTTCACATAGACATAGCCGCTGGGAGCCTGGGAGTGTGCGAACCAGTACATGGTGCCGGTGTTGTGGTCATAGCCCATGGACTGAATGACGTTAGCGCCAGCATAGTTGGGGTAGTTAACGAAATCGGTAGTTGCGATCTTGGTGCATTCAACGGCGTAGTCGCCATAGTTGCCCAGCTCATTGTACCAAACGAGCTCAGTACCGATGCTGTAGAGGTTAGCGTTGGTATCGATACCGTAGATCTCGCCTTCGGTGGTGATGCCCATGGTCAGGATATCAGCACCCTGGCCAGCGCCAACCATGCGGGCAATGGCGTTGACGGTAACATAACCATTGGTATCGAACTTGATGTGGAACAGAGCGTTGTAGCCGTCGTCGCGGCCGTCGTTGTTGGTATCGCCGGCATACAGCCAACCGGTTGCAAACAGAGCATCGGAGCCATAAGCGTTATTGTCAACGCCGAAGGCTGCTGCCAGAGTGCCGGAGTGGTCCAGAGCCATATCGTACAGGACCCAGCAGCCGGATGCACCGGGCTGTGCGGGGTTCTCTGCGATGACCTTAGTGGACCAGTAGGTGCCGGAAGGAGTGATCAGTTCCAGATGGCCGGTATTGACGTTCTGGCCAATGATATAGCCATTGACATACTCAGCGGAGTAGTAGCGGGAACCGGTAGCGAAGGTTTCATTTCTGGGATCGGAGAAGTCCTTCTTGTTGGCGCTGAACCAGCCGCCTTCCACCATAGCGCTGTCGAAGGTCTCGGAACCGTAGATACGGTTGGGATCCAGGGCCTGAGGCTCGGGAACAGCGTTGTTCTGCTCGCCCAGGTTCAGGTAAACTTCAACCTCGGTCTCGTTGCAAGCGTAGTCAGCCAGGATGATGGTGAACTCGCCGCCGAAGCCGGTGATGTCGAATTCCTGAGTCAGCAGCTCGCCGGGCTTGTTGTTGACTTCGAACTTACCCATGATGGCGCCCTGAGAGTTCATGAAGATAACAGCAGCCATCTTCTCGTTTTCCAGGATGTCCAGAGTCAGGTAGGTACGATCGCCGTCAACGCGCATAGCGCTCTGCAGAGCGTTGTCGTTGACCAGTTCGGGGTTGGTGTCGTCAATGGTGACATTGAAGCCCCAGCTGTCATCCATATCTTCGTCGCCGTCATCCAGCCATGCATCGAAGCTGTAGGTAACGGTGGTGCCATCGGGCAGCTTCTTGCCCTCAGCATCGGTGCCGTCCCAAACCTCGCCATAGGAGGACAGGAGGTAGAAGGGAACGATCATGCCGTAGTTGGGGTTGAAGTAAGTCTTCTGCAGGTCTTCGCCAGCGATCTCGTAGTACAGTTCGCCGGTCTCAGCATTGGTAACGCTGATGTACATGTACTTGACGTTACGCAGCAGACCCATGTCGATCTCGTCCAGCAGGTTGCTGTAGGAGATGTAGCTGTACTCTGTGCCAGACTTGCCGTTACGGAAGTAGGGGTTGGTGCCCAGCTGAGAGTAGTAGGTGTAGATCATCTTGGGGTACAGGCTGTAGCCGCCCAGGTCATCGGTGTTATCGAAGACAGGAGCGTCGGACCAGTCGCCGTAGAAGCCAACCATGGGCATGGACAGGGTAACACCGTCCTCGGCAACGGGCTCAGCATAGATGTAGCCTTCCACGTAGATGCCGTTGGGGAACTGCTCCAGGTAAGCGATGTCGTTTTCGGTCAGAGTCAGCTTAGCGTTCACAGTGACGGTCTCGCCAGCGGGAACTTCCACCTGCTCGGGCATCTCGACCTTAGCCTCCAGGCCGTAGGGAGCGTTAGCGATCAGCACGCCCAGGTAGATCTGCTCGGTCAGAACAGAGCTGTCGAAGGTGTAGCTAACAGCCTCGTCGGAGACGTTGGTGATGGTGAAGCTAAACTCGTAAACACCGGTACGCTCGGGATCGTCGCCAAACTCGATCTTGGGACGAGTCTCGGAAGCGGCGGGGTTGGACAGGTAAGCGGGAGTAGTGGTGGCCTTGGTCAGGTCAACCAGACCAGCACCCTGTGCTCTGGGAGTGTACTCCAGCAGATCGGAGTACATCAAGGGGTTAGCGGTGGACATCATCAGGTTAGCAGCCATAATACGCTGCTCAGCACCCTTGATTTCGGGGAAGTTCTCGTCCAGGTACTGGATCAGAACTGCCATAGCACCGGCAACCTGAGGAGAAGCCATGGAGGTACCGCTCATGTAGCCATAGTAAGCGCCGGTCAGGCCGGGGTCTCTGGTAGCGTAAACGCTGCCGCCAACGCCGGAGATTTCGGGCTTCAGCTTCAGATCGGGGGTAACGCCCCAAGAGGAGAAGGAGCTGACGGTCTGGGGAACCTTGAAGACCTTAGTGTCAGCATTGCAGCACTTCAGAGTGCCAACGCCGTCCTCGCCAGCTGCTTCGATCATAGCAGCGCCAGCCTCACGGTCGATACTGATGGCGGGGATACCACCGTCGGTGATCTGCATAGCGAAGGGACCACGGTCGTTGTTGTAAACGATGCAAGCAACAGCGCCCATCTCGGCAGCGTTAGCCTGCTTCTCCATGAAGGAGATCTCGCCACGGGTGACCAGTGCGATCTTGCCGGTCACATCCAGGTTTTCGTAGTCTTCCAGAGCGCCAACGCCAGGAACGACAACGTACTCGACTTCCTTGTCACGGAAGTTGTTCAGGAACACAGTGTTAGCAGCGGTAGCAGTATCCTGGAAGCCAAAGTCCTTGCCATCGACGGTGACGTAGTACATCTCGTAGCCGTCATTGTCAACGGAAGCAACTGCCAGAGCTGCGGAGTAAGTAGAGGGAGTACCAGCCAGACCGATGTCGGGGTTGGTAATCAGGGACATATCATAGCCCCACATGTTCATGTATGCGTTGTTGGTGTCATTACCGGAAGCGATGATGACCTGGATATCGGTCTCCAGGAACAGAGACATGGTATCCAGCATCTGGCCAGCGGGATCGTGGAAACCAGCAGCCATACCCAGGGACAGGTTGGCGGTGTCAACTTCCAGCAGGACGCAGTCTTCCAGAGCAGCCATGATGGTAGCGAAGCTAGCGCCGCCGCCGGAGGTAAAGACCTGCATGACGATCAGCTGTGCCTCGGGAGCCATACCAACAACATCAGTGCCCTCGATACGGTTGGCAGCTGCGATACCAGCAACGTGGGTACCGTGGTCAGAGCCAGCGTAGGAGTTAGCAACGTTGAAGTTACCAGCGTCATAGTTGAAGATGAAGGGGATCTTGCTGTTATAGTAAGAGAGGTTGAACTTAGACATCTTACCAGCGTTCAGCTCGCTCCAAACCTTGTCGACGGTGTCACGGGTCATGGGATCCAGCAGAGCTTCATCGGGCAGAGCAGCGAAGCTGGGATGGTCGACGGTGATACCGGTATCCAGGATGGCGATACGCATGCCGCGGCCGGTGTAGCCGGTCTTGTTGGCAGCGTCAGCACCGATCATGCTGGAGGAGTTGGAGGTCATGGGGGACACCTTTTCATTGCCGCTTTCGGGCATGTCATAAGTGGGAGCCACATAAACGCTCTTAACGTGCTCGAAAGCACCCAGAGCTTCCATGTTACGGTAAGCGGTGGTCACAGAGAAACCAACGGATGCGATGGTGTAGGTGAAGCCCAGCTCGAAGCCTTCCTCCTCACCCAGAGCCTCGCGGACCTTAGCCTGCACCTGGCTGACCAGCTGCTCAGCGGCATCCTTGTGAGCAGTGACCTTCTCGTCCTGCTTTGCGATCTCAGCGGCGGTGAAGTTCACCAGCAGAGGATCGCTATCCAGGGTAACGATGAAGGTGACGAGCTCATCAGGCTCAAAGACGTCAGCCTGACCATTCTCGGAGAAGGGCTTATTGCCGGACTCCTCAAATTTGGTAAGGCCAGAGGGACGGGGCATCAGACCAGTCTGCTGGTCATAATCGCCCTGGCTAGCGGTCAGGCCCAGAAGGCCATGAGAGGACTGGCTAAAGTCCAGGCCCTTGTTGCTCTGCACAGCAGAAGCAGCGGGAACCCAGCTCAGAACCATAACCAGTACCAGAGCCATTGCCAGAATTCTCTTAGTAATGTTCATAATTTTTTCCTTCCTTTCGTAGATGTGTCACAGGAATTGGTTTGCCTCTCTCGAAGCGGGTCGCTTTGGGGTATTTGCGATTTTTGTCGTTTGCTATCGACGACGGGATAATAGCTCCCAACCATCAAATATTATCAGCTTCTCTTTGCGGTCCCCACACAAATTGTACGCCGGAATAATACAGATGACGTTCCTGGGGTTATTATACTTAGATTATATAGGAACACCCCCCCTAATGTCAAGCAGAATGTTCACAAATTATTCAACATTTGTATTCATTCTATCCATATATAATGAACATATCCCATAAGTATTGTGCATTATGTCTATAATGCATGGACATTTTGTGAACAAATCCCTTCCATTTTCATGGTAAATTCTTCTATTTTATACGTAATATACCTGTTTTCCCCCACATTTTGCTCATATTATGAAGAAATTTGCCTTTCTCTCGCGGTCAAACACGCATTATTCGATCCAATTTTCTGTCATTTTGCACTAGTTCTTTGGCACATTCGACTGACACAATTTCCCTGTGCGGGGGGTATTTTCTGCAGCAGAGGCCGACATCCCCTCCCCTGCCCGATCTTTGACAAAAAAGAAAGCGGTGACGGCAAAGCCGTCTCCGCTTGGGGGTTATGTTGAGAACGCGAAATTGTTTTTTAGTTCTCCGCGGGGAACTTATCGATCAGCATAGCGTCATACTGCAGAATCAGCATTGCGTCTTCCACATCGACCACGCCGTCGCCGTTGACATCGGCAGCAACCACATCCAGATCGCCTTCCTCAATAAGGAGCGCATCCAGCTGCAGGACCAGCATTGCATCTTCCACGTCTACCATCTCGTCGCCGTTGACATCACCCAGCAGGACATCGTCCGGGTACTCCTCGCCTTCTGCGGGCACGAAGCTAATGTTGACATTGACCTTGCCTGCGGGATTGGGCCAGCTTCCATCATAGACAGAAGCCCAAACCGACAGATACTGGCCGGCAGTCACTTCATAAGTAATGGTATTTTCACTACCGTTGACGAAATAACCGCCGCAGTAATCCAAATAGTTACCCTCGGCATCGTACAGGTTGATGCTGTAGGCCCAACTGTCACCGGAAACGACGATGGTAACAGTACCTGCGCAAGGAGCGGTCCAATCGAAGTAATAGCCGCTGTGACCAACTTCCAGTTCTACCTCATTATCGCCGATCTTCAGTTCCTCGGGGTTACCGTAAGTACCCTCGGGAATGTATGCGTCCAGAGCGAACTTATTGGCTGCATCGCCATCATTGCCGATGTAAATATAGGTACCCAGATCGACGGGGAACTGTACAACACCGTCAACTGCTTCCATCCGGCTCCATTCATATTCATAGGTTTCGCTGTTGTAGGCTTCGTAGAGCACATAGGCATCCTCGCCGTAGACCAGCAGAACGCCGTCACTATCGAAGTCTTTCAGGATATAATGTGCCTTCTCACCTGCGGCCAGCTCGATGGTCTCAGTGGGGCAATCTTCCGGATACAAATAAACAGGGTTCTTATCATGGCCCAAAGGATACTCGAAATAGCCATCAAAGCTCAGGTGCAGATTTGCGGTGAAGGTATAGTAGCCGATCAGCTCGGTCATCTTGACAGTGATCACATCACCCTCATTTACTTCCAGCGCAGTCTTGAATTCGGTAATGCCCACGCCATTGATGGCCAGCTCTACCATATAATTCAGCGCATAGTCTTCCATTTCGTAGGGATCGCCGTCCTCATAGCTAGCCTTCAGTTCCTTAACAGTAAAGTACAGCGTACCGGTCTGCGCAGCAGTGTAGGTGTACTCGGTATCCTGAACCAGCGCATTGTCGCCCAGCGTCAAAACATTGCCGACAACCTCGCCGCCTTCATTGCCGCCTTCATTGCCACCCTCGTTGCCGCCTTCATTGCCGCCCTCGTTGCCGCCCTCGTTGCCGCCGGGCTCGCCGTTGGGCACATAGTTGAAGTTCACGGTATATTCACCGGCGCCCTTGGAGGTCCAGACATTGATCTTAATGACATCGCCTGCCTCTACAGTTTCGGGGCGCTCCTCAGGCAGCAGGAAAACACCATTATAATAAGTACTGATATTGACATTATCGCTGGAAACACTGAAAGTACCGCCAACCTCAAAGGTATACTCATAGAACACGCCGGAGAAGGCGTTGTCCTGGGTCAGTTCAACGGTCAGCTGCGCAGGCAGTTCTTCCAAAATATGAGGATCGGTCTTCGTGCCTTCGGCTGCAAATACAGCAGGCATTACAGTCATCAGCATAGCCAGAACTACCAGCAAACACATGAGTTTTTTCATTGATTATCCTCCTTTAAATTAGAACCCCCGTTGGAGTCCTTGTGCGGAAGTCAAATGACCGCCGTCTAACACTATTTTAGCACACTTTCTGACAAAAGCAAGTGTCTTTCCTCGAAAAACTGCAAAATTTTACCATAATAAGTAAAGCGGTGACGGCAAAGCCGTCACCGCTTGGGGGTTATGTTGAGAATGCGAAATTGTTTTTTAGTTCTCTGCAGGGAACTTGTCGATCAGCATAGCGTCATACTGCAGAATCAGCATTGCGTCTTCCACATCGACCACGCCGTCGCCATTGACATCGGCAGCAACCACATCCAGGTCACTTTCCTCAATGAGAAGTGCATCCAGCTGCAGGACCAGCATTGCGTCTTCCACATCGATCAGGCCGTCGCCGTTGACGTCACCCAGCACACTCTCTTCTGCGCCAGGGAAGGTCAGTTCGCTCAGACCACCCATGGGCCAGATACCTGCGCCGAAGTCGCCCAGGTTATAAGCCTTGCGGCTGCCGACAGTGTCGATAGCAAACAGAGTGGAAACATCCTTGCTTTCGTTGTAGACGCTCCAGTACAGGAATTCGCCGTCGTAGTGAGCAGAGCCGAAGTAGATGGTATCGGTCTGATAGTTCACAACGGTGAAGATACCGCCGTTGGTGGAGGGATGCTCCAGATAGAACACCTTGCCCGCATCATCTGCCAAGAAGCCCATCAAGTAGACGAAGCCATAGGTATCGATCAGGAAGAACCAGTCGATATAGGTATCGAAGCCATACTCCTGGAAGCGGTCGGAACCGGCATAGGCAATGGCGTTCAGGCCGTACATGAACATGGTGTAGTCGGCAATGTAATTACCGGTTGCGGGATCGATGACCAGCAGGCTGGAATCGTAGGTACCCAGGATGGCGCCGCCCATCAGGTTAGGTGCGTAAGCGATGTCGGATGCGCCCAGAACCTCGCCGTCATAGTTGACGTCGCCGATCTTGCTCAGCTCGAGGGTGTCAGGATCCACAGTGTACAGTGCGGACTCCAGGTAACCGGTGCTGACATCGGTGGAGGAAGCGTAGATGGTGCCATCGGGAGCAACGGCAATAGATGCCAGGTACTGCTTTTCGGTAGAATTGTTGACGTTGGCAATCTTGTCGTAGTTGGGCAGGTTGCCGACATTGAACTCACTCCACCAGATATCGCCGTTCTCGTCCCAGACAATACCGGTGAGGGTCTTATCCAGCGTGGTGACCTCGATCACGCAGGTTGCGGTCTTGGTGGGATCCAGGTTGGAGGTTGCGGTAATGACAGTGGTACCCACGGAAACACCTACAACCATACCGTTCTGGTCAACAGTTGCGATGGACTCATCCGCACTGGTCCAGGTAACGGAGTTGTCGCTGACATTCCAGGGCCATACCTTTGCACTCAGCATCACGTTGCTGCCAACCATGGTGCGGTTCTCGGTGTAGTCCAGTTCCACGGAGATGACTTCATCCACAGGTTCGAAGGTCTCGCCGGTATAGTTCTCAGGACGGATGTAGAGACCGACCATCTGGTACATATTGTAGTGCAGAACGGTGTAGTCAGCAGTCTTGGGATCGATCTCGATCAGGGTGTTGGGGTATGCCCAGTACAGCTTGTCGGTGTTATGGTCCCATGCCAGGGAGTTGAGATTGTTGGTGCCATAGTAGACCTCGCCAACATAGTCCACCAAACCATTTGCAGCGCCTTCCAGGGTGTAGGTATACAGATAAGGCGCACCATAGCTGATGGAGTAGAAGTTACCCTCGCCGTCAATAGCCATGTTGTTGACATCGACAGGCATCTCGAAGAGAACTTCCATAGCACCGGTGAACATATCGATGGTGCACATGACGGGGGCCCACTCGCCGTTGAGCTCACTGTAGAACAGGCCGTACAGATTGCCGTCGGCGTAGTTGTAGGCCAGATCCACGAAGGTGGTGATGGCCCATTCGCCGGTGGGATCCAGCTCGCAGAGGTACTCGAAGGAGTTCAGGTCGCTGTCTTCCGCAACATACAGCTTAGCGCCATCGGTGATCTCGAAGACATAACCATCAACGAACTCAGCTGCCATAGGAGCAAGACGGTCGCTGGCGCCCAGGGCGATGGAGCTACCATCGGCGTTCAGGCCATAGTAAGTACCGGACTGGTAGTCCATAACGGTGAAGTAAGGACGCTCGAGCTCGGGCAGATCCAGTTCGATCTCATAAACATTGACGTTCAGAGCGTAGTCGTAGATAGCCAGCTGGAAGGTATTGCCGGTGACACCAGCCAGATCCAGCTCGATCTGCATCTCGGTATTGACAGTTTCCTGGTTAGCTGCGGCAGTAGCCAGGGTGATGTTGCCGGTCTTGTTGGCCAGCACAACAGCTGCGATGTACTCGTTATCCAGTGCGGTCACAGTCAGGGTAGTGCCGTCTTCGGATACATTCAGAGCAAAGTCCTTCATTTCGGGAGCGGTGTTATCGATGGTGATTTCGGTAACCAGAGTTGCGCCATGACCCAGTGCGTCATAATCAAACTCGCCGTTCTCGTCCTCGTAGTACTCAGGTGCAGCGGTCAGAACGACTTCGACCACAGTGCCTTCGGGCAGGGGGGTGCCCTGTGCGTCGGTGCCCTTCCAGAATATGTTGACACCCTGCTGGTCATTTTCCCAAACATAGTAGGAGCTATTGAAGAAAGCGGAGTAGACTTCGCCGGCATTTTGGGTGTAATAAACTTCGCCGGTTTCCTTATCCACGATCTCCAGGGTCATGTCGCCGGCATTACGGATCAGGGTAAAGTACTGTGCCTTCAGCAGGGAATCATCCAGGCTGTTGAAGGAGTTACGCTCAGGCAGGTACTTCTGGTCGTCCAAAATGGGGTTGCCGCCGAAGTAATACTCGTTGCCATCGCCGTAGTCAATGGTCAGCGCATTACCGTTACCAATTGCCTGGTACAGATAGGGAATCAGATCGCTGATCTCATACATCATTTCGATGTAGTTGCCGCGATCGAACATGTTGGGATCGGTCCAGTTGCCATAGAAGGCCAGGACAGGGATGGAGTGGTTGGTAGCATGGGCTTCGCCTTCAACGATCTGCTCAGCAAAAACGTAGCCCTGAACGAAGTAGCCGTCTTCGGAGATGGCATCCAGTTCATTCTTTGCTTCCTCGGTCAGAGTCAGCTCCACTTCCACGGTGACACTGCCACCTGCGGGAACGGTCACAGAGGAACCGGTTGCGCCATTAGCGGTAAACTTTGCATTGGATTCCAGAGCAATGGTAGTAGTATCCTGAATGGTGAAACCATAGGGGCTGCCTTCCAGCACCACGCCGGGATCGAATGCGTTCTGACGGAACAGATCTGCACGCAGTGCGTATTCCTGTGCCTCGCCAGTCATGTTGTTGATATCGAAGGTGAACTTGTAAACGCCGGTACGCTGGGGATCATCGCCCAGCTCAGCCTTTACCTTGCCGTCATCCTGGCCCTTGACCATGATGTAAGAGGTTGCCAGGGTTGCCAGATCCACACGAGCCAGGCCAGCGCCCTGCTGCATGATGGGGAAGTAGCTCTGGGAAGTCTCTTCCAGCATGGGAACGGAGGTGGACATCAGCAGGCTCTGGGCCAGCACTCTGGCGCTGACATCGATCTTCTCAGTCAGACCGTTCTCGCGCATGTACTGTGCCAGCAGAGCGACCATACCTGCAACCTGAGGAGCAGCCATGGAAGTACCGGACATCATGCCGTAGTTATCGGTGCCGAACAGTTCGGGAGTAGAACCGTAAACGGAGTAGATCATGCCGCCGGGCGCGGTGATCTCAGGCTTGATGGACAGGTCGCCGGGAACACCCCAGGAGCTGAAGGAGCTCATGGTGTAATACTCGGAGTTAAAGAAACCTGCCTGGGGCGCACCAAAGATTTCGATGGTGCCGGTGTAGTAGGTCAGGCCACCCTCGGTGGTCATCTGGGTGGAGTTTTCGCGTACATGATCGGCAACGGACTTAGGAACAGAAACAGCGGGAGCATCGTATTCGTAGCCGCTCAGATTCATACCAAAGTCGCCATCAATATTATTGTAGATGATGACTGCGGCAGCACCCAGCTTGACAGCGGTGTTTGCCTTGTCCGCAAAGTTGGTCTCGCCACGGGAGCAGAAGACCACCTTGCCGCGCAGATCCATGCCGGTGTATTCCGCTTCGTTACCGATGCCGTCAATGAAGACATACTCATAGGCAGTACCGGAGCCGTCGGCAGAAGAGTCAATGGAGGCCAGGGGCTTATTGCCGTAATCCGTATTCTCCACGTACATAACATTGAGGCCTGCTACGCGGAAAATGACAGCCACGATGCCATCGTTATCCACGGAGGCAACGGCGAAGAAATTGTTGTAGGAAGCGGGGGCACCGACGGTGTCGAAGACAACGTCATCGGTGTAGGGAGTGCCGAACATGGTCATGTCGGTCCACTTGCCCTCGTTACCTGCAGAGCCGATGACAACGGTGTCGGTCTCGGTCATGAAGTTCAGCAGTTCAGCGTAGTAGCTGTTGAAGGCATGGCCGGGCACCAGAGTACCCAGAGACAGGTTGACGGAGTCACAGCCCAGGAGGATGGCATCCTCAACGGCTGCCATGTAGTCGGAGTCACGCAGTGCAGCATTGCCGAAGACCTTCATGGTGATCAGCTGTGCATCGGGTGCAACACCGGATACCTTCACGCTCTTAAGGGCATCCACGTACTCGCCGTTCATGGGAACATAGCGGTTAGCGGTTGCGATACCTGCAACGTGGGAACCGTGGTTACTCTGCATGTCATAATCATGGGTAACATTCAGACGGCCTGCGCCGCTGTCAACATAGTTAACAGCAAAGGCCAGCTTTTCAGTCAGATACAGGTCATCTGCGGTCAGGGTATTGTCCCGCTCGTAGATGTTCAGGTTGGGCAGAACGGCAGCCAGCTCTTCTGCATCCAGCAGGTTCAGGCCGGCGACATACTCTTCAAAGCTCACGCCTTCGGCCAGAGCGTTCTGCTCCAGTGCATACAGGAACGCACCGCTGTCGAAAGACAGATGGTCGGTGTCCGTACCGGTATCGATGACAGCAATACGGCTGCCTGCACCGGTATAGCCATTGCTCCAAACCACATTGGAACCGGTCATGCCGGTGGAAGCAAACTGGTTGGGCACAACACTGTTTTCGGTATCGACATCGGTAGGCTCATACATATTCTCGAGAACCACGCCGGCAACGCCTTCCACCTTCTCGATCTGGGCGATCTTGCCGAAGGGCACATTGGCGGAGATGATATTGCCAACCAGCGTCAGGTTCCAGACAACATCCAGAGGCTCGCCTTCCAGCACCTGCTTGGAAATGAGCTGCTCAACAGATTCCTGCTTATTCTGCAGATCTCTGTTGTAGGCCATAGCCTGCACATTGCCGGAAAGGTCCAGAGTAGAGAAGCCCGCCTGGATAGTGGACTTTTCCTCCAGTACGATGGATACACGAACGATCTCGTCCGGTTCAAATGCATCTTCCAGATGCAGATCAGCCAAACGATCGCTCAGGTCGAGGTTAATGCTGGGAGCGGAATCTTTCCAAGCCGTCGGCATGTCGTAATCGACAGCCTGCACGTGAGGCGCCACGGTGATCAGCATGACGAGCACCATCAGCATGGCAAAAATTCGCTTCATGGGTGAGTTCTTCATAAGGTACGCTCCTTTCCAATTTATCGCCCTGTTGCGGGCAGAATTTACGCGGGGTCGTATGCAGCGAAAAGCTGCCGTTTTATCGTCCGTCCGCGGTAGGCGGAAATACGAACCCGTTACGAATACATTATAGACCCTTTTCCAGAAAATAGCAAGCAAAGAATTTGCTTCTCCCTATTTTCGTAAATGTTTACCGAATATATACAGAAATTCTATGCATTATGTACAACCCCCCGTTCCCTACCCTGGTTATGTGTCTGATCAGTCAAAAACCATACCGCATATACAATGTATCTATTCAAATATGCAATAAAAAATTGCCGGAAACCCAGGGTTTCCGGCAACGATCCAAATGTATTACATTGTTTTCTGGTAACTTTCCAAATCCTGCTCGGTGCGATAGTTCGGGTCACCCGGATGGATGCCGTTCATGCCCTGCATGATGTGATAAGCATCCCGGTGCAGCTTTCTGATCGCCTCGCCCCGGGGAAGATCTTTGTCCCAAAGGATGGGGTCGCCGATGTTCAGATCCACCAGCGGGCTTTTGCCGATCAGCTTCCACAAACCCTTGCGGGGACGGAAGGAAAAGGTAATAGGCAGCACCGGGCGGTCATATTGCACTGCGTACTTGAACACCGCTTTTTTCAAAGGCCGAATATCCGGATAGTAAAACCACATGGAGCCTTCGGGGAAAAAGTGGAGCCAGTGTTTCCGCTCCAGCACCTCTTCCAGGGCCTTCTTAAACTGCACCATGGAACGCAGGCTATGGGTGGGAATGGGGATGCCGCCGGCCATGCGGATCCAAGGGCCATTTGGGCCTTCCAGATTGGTACTCCAGGCAGGGAAATAACCCAGCTTCGGCCGCAGCGCCACCATGATGCAGATATAGTCCCACATAAACACATGGTTGGACACGGTGATCATGCCCTCTTTCAGCAGTTCCCGGTGCTGTTTCAGCTTTTCCTTGCCATGGATGCGCAGGCCATGGCGTGCCTTCATCACGATGGGCAGCACAGTATACTGACACAGGCGCAGGATCCCCCGCTGGCACCGAAACCAAAAACTTTTCTGCAGGTAGGGATAATCTTCATCCAGATTCACATCCCGCAGGTGCTTCACCTCGATCATATGGGCATCGGACTTTTCCGGATATTGATAATTCAGATTATGTCTGTAGTACATGGTATGACCTCACATATGCCGCCAGTTTTGCCCCATTATACCAGCAAACGCACAAAAAAGAAAGCCCCGGATCGCTCCGGGGCAAACTATTTTATCCAAGAACTTCCAGACCCACGGCACGCACTTCCTCTGCCTTGGGGATGGAGGGAGATGCGCCCTTGCGGGATACAGAAATGCCGCTGGCTACGCTGGCCTGCTTCAGGGCCAATGCGCCGTCACCGCTATCGGTGATCTGTGCCAGGAAGTAGCCGGTGAAGGTATCTCCGGCAGCAGTGGTGTCCACCGCATTGGTGCGATAAATACCGGTGGTATGACGGCTGCCGTCAGCGCCGCAGAAAATAGCGCCGCGAGAGCCCAGGGTCAGCACCAGGTTCATATTGGGATACAGCTGCTTGAGCTTATCTGCAATGGCATCGGGCTCGCTGCAGCCGGTAACCTGCTCGCCCTCGACCTCGTTGACCAGCAGATAATTGACGCAGTTCATATCATACTCTGCGATGCGTGCATCATAAGGAGAGGGATTCAGCGCCACGATCATGCCCTTCTCGGCAGCCTTGCGCAGAATATAGGCGACACAGGTGATCTCATTTTGCAGCACGATCAGGTCGCCACGGTCGAAGTCTGCCAGAACGGCGTCCACATCGGCCTCGGTGATCTCGCCGTTGGCGCCGGGCAGAATGATGATGCAGTTCTGACCATTGGGATCCACCTGGATCACAGCATGGCCGCTGGCACCTTCGGTGCGCTTGATGTACTGATCATGGATGCCATCGGCTGCCAGCGCATCCAGCAGCATCTGGCCGTCGGTGCCCACTGCACCGGCGAAGTAGACCTCCTTACCGGCACGGGCCAAAGCCACCGCCTGGTTGAAGCCCTTGCCGCCGCAGAACAGTTCCATCTTTGCAGCGGACATAGTTTCACCCGCAGCCACAAAATGGGGCACGGAGTAGGTACGATCGATATTCAAAGAGCCAAAAACCAAATATTTCACGGTTATTCTCCTTCTTCTTCCAATTCTTCGTTGTCGGTCATGGTCACTTCAGGCATGGCCATCACCTTTCTAAATACACCCCACACAGGCCGCGCTGCCAGGAACACACAGGCAGGCGCATAGATAAACGCACCGATGGGCATCAGCAATGTAGCAAACACCGACAGAGCAAACATAGCCACCAGGATCAAGGTAGTGCCAATGTGGGAAGCCGCAATACGCAGGGCATTCATCACGGTGCGCAGCGGCGGATTTTCAAAAATTGCCTGCAGGGCAAAGGCGTAGATCGCCACTGCCATCCACAGTGCGGCAGAGATCAGGATCAGCCATTTCGCCGCAACCGTAGTCGGGACCAGGGCGATCCAGGTAGCATACGCATTAAACAGAATGACTGCCAGAGGGAGCAGCAGGATCAGCCACACCAGAATGCCGCCCTTCAAATTATCCCGGAATGCCCGGAAAAATTCCTTCAGGTTGCAATCGGATCGGTTTCGCATCCAATTGTGGGCCACACGGTTCAGGGCTGCCGTAGAAGCGCCCAATGTCACCACCGGCAGGGAGCAAAGCGCCCAGGCCACACTGATGAACAGCGCATCCAGCAAAAAAGACAGCCATCGCCCTAAGGGGCTGTTGGGTGAAATAAAATGCATAATCAGTTATCCTCTACAGCGCCGGTACTACGCTGGCGCCATCTTTCCCAGATCCGGGCCATATGATCTTGCACAGCCACAGCTGCAGCCGCCTGGTTTCTGCTGTAGATGGCATCCACGATCGCCAGATGCTCTTCCTGCACTTCGTTTCTGTGGGAGGCATCCTTCAGGTTTCGGTCACGGATCTCTCGGATCTCTTCAAAATAGGTATTTACGATGCCCATAAAAATGGGATTTCCGGACAGTTCTACCAAGCGGTAATGAAAGTAAAAATCCAGGTCATCCTCGCCGGTATGCCGCTCGGGCTTCAGAACGATCTCACGCAGTTCATCCAGTTCTTCATCCGTGGCGCGTTCCACTGCCAAAACCGCAGCTTTCTGCTCAATGGCAGCGCGCATCTCCATGATATTACGGAAAGAAGATGCTTTGATCATTCGCTGGGTGGATTGGGTCATGCCGCTCTGTCTTTCCTGCAGCGGCAGGATATAGGTGCCGTCCTTGGGCTTTCTGCTAATGACGCCCTGTGCTTTCAGCTGTGCCAAGCCTTCCCGCAGGATGCCTCGGCTGATGCCCAGCTGCTTGGCGAACTCCGGTTCACTTGGCAGTTTATCGCCAACACGGAGCGTGCCTTCCTCGACCATATGAAGAATCCGCTCCGCCACCTGTTCGCTGCGGAATTTACTTTCTGTGGGACGAATCTCTCTCATAACGCATCCCCTTCCAAATGATAGTAAAACAGAATTTTCATTCACTAAGATTGGATCTTGCAAAGTTATTTTTTCTGCGCAGCGTCCTTAGGGGACGCTGCGCAGAAGGGAAAAATTACTCGATGGTAGCCTCCAGCCACTTAGCACGGATGGTCAGACCGCCTGCATCGGGGTACAGGGTGGGACGGTCGTTCTTGGACTTGGTGCCGTCGTCGACGACCTCAGCAACCACGTTGCCGTCAATGACCAGCTTCAGAGTGACAGTGCCGTCCTCGTTGTTAACAACGGTGAACTCGATCTCGTGAGCCTCGCCGTCGCCGATGTTAGCCTGGAACATGCCGAAAGCATCGTCCATGCCGCAACGGCCGATAGCAACTTCGCTCATGTCGCCCCACCAGGTCAGGGTGTAACCCTTCTGGGAGCCGTCATCCTGCCAGCTGGAGCCAGCGATGGTGGAACGAGCGATGATGCACAGCTCGGAATCCCACCAGGTCCAGTCGTCCATGGAAACGGGAGCCAGCTTGTTGATGGTGACATTGAACTTGTAGGTAACGTTCTGGTACTCGTTGGTCAGACGGACAGCAGCGTAGTCGCCAGCAGCGTAGTTGTCGAAGAAGATCTTCTCAGCGTCCATGTCGAAGTAGCCGCCGTCATCTTCCCACTTGGACTCGTCGCCGAAGAAGTCGGAAACGTTAACGACCTCGGGGCCCTGGGGAGCGGTCTGGGTGGTGGTAGCCTGGGTGGTGGGAGCAACAGTGGTGGTGGGAGCGTTGGTAGCGGGAGCCTTGGTGGGCTCAGTGGTGCCGCAAGCGCACATGGTAGCAACCATCAGCGCAACCAGCACCAGGGACAGAACTTTCTTCATTTGTTTTTTCCTCCTAGTGTTGTGTTTGTTGATATTCAGCAGCAAGCGCTGCAGGGATACAAATTACTTATTGGGGATCAGATCGGGATATTCGCCGCTTTCGGTCACGTGCAGGTCACGCCACGCACCGTTGCCGGCGCACTCCTGGGCGAAACCGACCATACCGTAGGGAGCGATATTCTCGATCTTCTTGGCAATGACCTTCTTGCCGTCGATCAGCATGGTGACCTGAGTGCCTTCCACCTTCACAGTGGTGAAGTAGCTCTTGCCCTCCACCCAGTCGAAGCTGGCGCAGTAGTCCTTATGCTCACCAGCCTCATAGACACGCAGGCCGATCTTGCCCTTCTTCAGGAAGCCGGCAGCCACATAGCGTCTTGCGCCTGCTGCACGGACCATCATGCAGGTACCCTTGCGGGCAACCATATCGGACTCCGCCACCACATCGGTAGCATAGTAGTTACCGGTGTAAGCCTGAGCCAGTTCCTTGGTCTCGACCTGCAGCTGGCCGCCGTCGGTCTTCCAAGCGCCGTGGTTCAGTGCAAAGGGAGTCTGCTGCAGGAATTCCTCACGGCACAGTGCGGTAGCCACATGGTAACGGGGCTTGCCGGTGATGGTCATTTCCTTCACATCCACCACAGCGAAGCAGCGGCTGGTAGTGCCGGCAGCCACCTCAACGTGGAAGCCTACCTCAGCGATGCAATCGCCGCAGGTATCGGGGATGCGGAATTCTACCTCAGCCTCGCAGCCTTCCTCCAGCCACACCATCTGGCCGTCATAGCGCTCGCCACGGACAGCGGTGATCACATAGGGACGGGCATAGAGTCTGCCGGGAATCACATATTCAGCCTCCAGGCGGACCTTCAGGGTCTGGCCGCTGTAGACAGTGGGAGAGAAGACGGGCTTATAACGCTCATCATCGAAATCGTCACGGCGGTAGAAGGGCTTGTAGAACACATCGCAGTTATCCACAGGCAGTACGCGGTCAACGATCAGCTTCATGCCACCCTCATCGGTGAACTTCTTGAAGCGCAGGTTGTTGGTCAGGCGCAGGCCATGGGTAGAACCGGGCAGGGTGAAGTCGAACAGCTGCTCGCCGCCCTTGGGCAGCTTCACAGATGCATCCTCGTCCTGGCCATGGGTCAGCAGATGCAGCTGATACAGGAACTTGCAGTAGGTGGGCACATCCAGGTTGTTCAGGTAACCGGAGATACCGGACAGAACGATAAAGTCGTTCATGGGATCACGGTAGTGGGCAGGGATGCCCTCCAGACCACAGTAGACGCCCAGCACGGTGCCGATGTTACCGGCATTGCAGTCGGTATCCCAGCCACACATAGTGGTGATCTCGATGGTACGGGAGAAGTCGCCCTCGCCATAGAGCATGCCCAGTACGCAAACGCCGGCATTGGGAATGATGTGGCACACACCGGTGTACTTATCATAGCCCCAATTGTCGATCAGGAACTGCATGCAAGCCTTCCAGTCGTTGGGGTTTTCCTTGTAGAAAGCCCGGACTGCGTTGACAACAGCAGCATAGGTGCAATCAGCAGGGATCTCAGCCAGACCGGCGTCGATGATCTCGTCAATGCTGTTTGCGGTGTAAGCGGCAGCGATACAGGCGCCCAGGAAGGCAGCGCCGTAGACGCCGTTGCCATCATGGGAAACGCTGGCGGCAGCCACAGACATCTGGGCAGCCTTGTGGGGATCGCCCAGGTTGATCAGGCCCCAGGTATCGATGAAGATCTGGCCGCC
>JAZRGR010000227.1:0-2345 GCA_045644345.1 Faecousia sp.
CCCACGAAATACAAGAAACTCACCGCCGCATGATATTGTGAAAAAGGATCCCGTCGATCCATAGTTATACCTCCCCTCCAACTTCCTGTTTACAGAAAAGAAAAAAGCCCCCGGAATTGGGGGCTTTGATAATCGCACGCAGAATGCCCGTAGGCATATCTGTTCCGAAAAGGCAAACGACGGACCGTCCCCAAGAGTGTCCTCGTCTTCGATCACAGCTCGTCTTCCGACTCCGGACCCCGGATCTGCGGCCTTCTCGGATCCCTCCAATGGCTCACAGGGGTTGCGTTTCACTGTCCGTCTACGGCGGCTTGGTACCGTTGGGATATACCCATTCCGAAACACTGTGATCTGTCCTGTATTCTACCACACCTTCATAGAAAGTGCAATGGTTTTTATTGGTTTTATCTTAATTCTGCAATGATCGACGGGAAAATAGAGATCAGCTTCTCGATTTCCTCCTCCGTAGTCTCATGACAGAGGGAGATGCGGACGGAGCCGTCGATGAGGGTGGGATCTACTCCCATAGCCTCTAACACATGACTGCGGTGACCCTTACTGCAGGCAGAGCCGGCAGAGACGCAGATGCCGTGATCCTGGAGCTTGTTCAGGATCCCCTGGGAACGGAGGCCGGGAACGGCTACATTCACAATATGGGGGGCTTCCTGTGCGCCTATGAGATGCACACCCTCCATTTGGGAGAGAGCATCCTGCAGACGGGTCTTCAGCTTGTTCTCATGATTGATGTGCTCCATGCGGTGAGGCAGATTCTCACGGCAGGCGGCAGCAAAGCCGGCGATCTGAGGGATGCCCTCGGTACCGCTTCGGAACTCTGTTTCCTGCCCACCTCCTATGAGAAGGGGCGGCAGCTTGAGACCGGGGCGGAGGTACAGAGCTCCCACACCCTTGGGGCCATGGATCTTGTGACCGGACACGGAGATCATATCCGCACCCAAGGTCTGAGCACGGAAAGGAACCTTAAAGAACCCCTGCACCGCATCCGTATGGAACAAAGCATTGGGACAAAGCTTGTGGGTCAGCTTTGCCATCCGCTCAATGGGCATCACCGCGCCGGATTCGTTGTTGACCATCATGATACTGACTAAGATGGTGTCCTTCCGCAGGACCTTCTGCAGGTCCTCTACAGTGATCCGTCCCATGTTATCCGGCTGTAAATAAGTCACCTCAAAGCCCTGCTCCTCTAATTTACGCATAGGCTTGAGAACAGCGGAATGCTCCACGGCAGTGGTAACAATGTGCTTGCCTCGCTTACCCAGCCGTTCCGCGGTGCCAAAAATCGCCCAGTTGTCCGCCTCTGTACCGCCGGAGGTAAAGAAGACCCGATCCGTCTCTGCCCCTAAAGCCTGTGCTACATCTGTACGGCACTTCCGCAGGAGCCGTGCCGCCTCTACGCCGAAGTGATACAGAGCACTGGGATTGGCCCAGCCAACCGTCAAAGCCTCTGTCATGGCCTCCACACATGCCCCACAGGGCTTGGTAGTGGCCGCATTATCTAAATAAATCATCTATGGCTATCCTTTCTGTCAGAGCTTTATGTAGTAACCGCTGATAAAATCCGCTTCGGACGAAGTCGGAGCTTGCGATTTAATCATCGGTTACTGTAGCGGTGGCCTGTCTCCGACTCTTCACAACGAAAATTCCCGTTGCCATGGCAACAAAGACGCAGGTACAGAAGCCTACATAGTTCTTGATCATAAAGTTAAAGAATACAAAGGCAACATTGGTGAGTAAAAACGCAAGCTTCAGCTTGATCTCGTCGTTGCTGAAGAAATACACTGCCAAGGAATATCCTACATTGGCAACAATGGGGATCAACCCGAGCCATATACCAATGTCGTTGGGGAGGAAGAAGTTGAAGTATACACCCAGCACTACACCAATGGCAAGGAATACCCATTCCAGCCACTTGCCACCTTTGTTGGTGGCGGCTCTCAGATTGCGGAGCAAGCTGACCCCGTTCTGTACCGCCGCACTGTTTGCACCGAGAAAAATCGCGCCGGTAGCCAGAACCACCTGACTGATACTCTGCATAAGAAGCACACCCTTAGCCGTCTTCCGAGAGGCACTGAGGGTATCCGTTCCCATAGCAAGTAAGCTGCATATATTTCCTATGATTACATTGAAATCCATTCCAAACATAAAATGTGACCTCTAAATTCCGATTTATGGAGCAGTTCGATTTCCGAATTTGTTCGTAGGGTCGGTCTGTGGTCGCCCGCAAAATGTTTCGATTTTGTCGGAAAACTCGTGATAATCCCGTAATTTCGTCATTGTCGTTTAACGACAATGACCGGGCGACCACAGGTCGCCCCTACGGTGTTATA
>JAZRGR010000228.1:0-6651 GCA_045644345.1 Faecousia sp.
CAATATGTTGCTCTATTTTAAATCCATCCCGAAGGGATACCGACATTTTACATTATACATTTTCCATTTTCCATTATTCCGATTTGCGCGACCGAAGGGAGCGATAAATCGGAATTTGGTGATGGGAAGATATACGGAAAAGAGGCTGGCTCCTGTGGAGTCAGCCTCTTGGTCAAGTATTAGGTGATTGCCCCACAGGGGGGAGAAAGGGGAGGATTATTCTTCCTCTGCCTTCTTGGCGTCCTCGATGATCTTTGCCTGGTTCATCTGAGGAACTTCCTCGTAACGGACAAAGCTCAGGGAGTAGCGGCCACGACCCTGGGTCATGGAGCGCAGGTCAATAGCGTAGGAGACCATTTCGCCCATGGGAACCTCAGCCTCAACGATCTGCCAGCCACGGTTCTCTGCATCGGGGTTCATGCCCATGACACGACCACGGCGCTTGTTCAGGTCGCCGATGTTGTCGCCCATGTCTGCATCGGGGATATAAACCTTGAGCTCGCCGATGGGCTCCAGCAGGGTGGGAGCTGCCTGGGGCAGACCTTCCTTGTAGGCGATGCCGGCTGCAGTCTGGAATGCCATATCGGAGGAGTCAACAGCGTGGTAGGAGCCGAAGAACAGGGTAGCCTTAAGGAAAACAACGGGATAGCCTGCCAGAACGCCCTTGCCGACGCAGTTGCGCAGACCCTTCTCAACGGAGGGAATGAAGTTCTTGGGAACGCAGCCACCGACGGTCTCGTCAGCGAAGATCATGTCCTCGGACTCGGTCTGGGGCTCGAAACGGATATGAACGTCACCGAACTGACCATGGCCACCGGACTGCTTCTTGTGACGGCCGTGCTGCTCGTGCTTCTTCTTGATGGTCTCGCGGTATGCGATCTTGGCGGGACGGAGCTCAGCCTCGACCTTGTACTTGCTCAGCAGCTTGGAGATAATAACGCTCAGGTGAATGTCGCAAACACCGGCGATAATCATTTCCTTGGTCTCGGGATCGTTGCCGTAGGTGAAGGAAGCGTCTTCTTCGCTCAGCTTAACCAGACCGGCGGCGACCTTGTCTTCCTGACCCTTGGTCTTAGCGTAGATAGCCATGCGGTAGCAGGGCTCGTCATAGGTCATGGGCTTAACGGTAGCAACCTTGCCTGCCAGACCCAGAGTATCACCGGTGCGGACGGAAGCCAGCTTGGTGAATACGCCGATATCGCCACAGCAGACCTTATTGGTCTTGTTGTTCTCCTTGCCCTTGGGGAAGAAGGTGTTGCCCAGCTTCTCGTTGTCGCCGGTACGGGCATTAACGACAGTCATGGTGTCCTCAATATCACCGGAGATGACCTTGAAGTAAGAGTTCTTACCATACTGGTCAGCCATGGTGTTGAATACGAATGCCATGGGGCTGCCCTTGGGATCCAGAGCCAGAGCGGACTCCTTGCCCTCCTCGTCGACGACAACAGCGGGCTTGCCTTCCAGGGGAGAGGGAGCGTACTTGATGATGTTCTTCATGAACTGGATGGTACCCAGACCGTTCATAGCACAGCCGCAGAATACGGGAGTGATAGCACGCTGCTTGATGCCGTCCTTGATGCCCTTGAGGAGCTCTTCGGCGGTGAAGGGCTCTTCCATGAAGAACTTCTCCATGAGCTCTTCGTCGGTCTCAGCGACCTGCTCGTTCAGAGCCATCATGTATTCTTCGATCTTCTCTTCGGCTTCGCCGGGGAGAGCGACTTCCTTGCCGGAAGCGTCGTATGCCTTCTTCTCCAGCAGGTCGACAACAACGTTGCCTACGGGGAATACGAAGGGGATAGCAGAAGCACCGAAGGTGCTGTGGATTGCGTCATAGGTGTTGTAGAAGTTGGCGTTCTCCTCGTCCAGCTTGGAGACGTAGAACATGGTGGGCAGCTCAGCGTCGGTCAGTGCCTTCCAACCCTTTTCGGTGCCGACAACGATGCCGGACTTGGCGGTGAGACAGATGATGCCGGTGTCGGCAACGCGGAGGGACTGAGCAACCTCAGCGGCAAAGTCGAAGTAGCCGGGGTTGTCCAGCACGTTCAGCTTGCAGCGGTCGAACTCTACGGGGATGACAGAGGTCTTGATGGAATACTGTCTCTTCTTCTCTTCGTCGTCGAAGTCAGAAACAGTGGTGCCGTCGGCACGCTTGCCGAGACGGGTGATGGCCTTGGTCAGGAAGAGCATGCTCTCGCACAGGGCGGACTTGCCGTCGCCGCCATGGCCCAGCAGGGCGATGTTGCGGATATCGTTCGCAGTGTACATAGTTGAAATCTCCTTTCTATGCAGTCAGGCTTTGACTGCGCGGCATACCATGTTGCCACAATTGGTTCCATTATACACGATAAAAGGAAAGAATGCAATTGCTATTCTTCATTTTTTCGCAAATAATTAAAAAATTTTTTTGAATTTATGAGAATTCCTTTAAAAACGCAGGAGGATAAACCCTATGAAGGATGTCACCATCCCCCAAAGGAGCTGGAAGCTGACAATATGCATGGGGGTTGCAACGGATAGGGCATTCCATGCAATGAGCAGAATGGTCAGCAGCAAGCCCAAGGCTCCGGCACATAGGGTCAGGGAGGTAGTGGCCAGGGCACAGTTCTTAAGGGTACGCCCTGCGGCTACGGTAACAGCCAGTGCACCGAAGGTGTCCTCTGCGATCAGAGCGCCCTGGCTCATAGCCTGCTCCGGATCTGTAGCGGACAGCCGTAGCCGCTCACTGTAATCCGGGAAGCCCATAGTCTCCGTAGGCAGGCTGTATTTGGCAGCAATGAGCTCCGGTGTAATGAGGAAATCACGAGTTGCCAGAATGATCGAGAAATTCCGGTTGGCGAGGACGTCCCTCAATCCGTCACGGGTAGAGGCATTGGGCCTGTACTTAAGGGCAAAGATCCCGGCAAGCTCTCCGTTGACGGATATGTACACCGCTTGCCTGACCCTGGTACCGGCAGGCATATGGACACCCATGGAACGGATGAAGCTGAGATTGCCCACCAAGACAATGTCCTGCCCGATCTCTACGCCTATGCCTCCGTAATCGTAGAAGCGGTATTCTCCCACTCGACTGCGTTTACCATACTGCTCCCGTAGCATATCCTCGAAGAGATACCGCAGGGGACTGTCCGCCTTTTCCAGAGCGGCGAGGGCGTAGGAGATGATCTTGGTCATCTCGTGACCGTTATAGAGCTTCATGCCGTTGGAAGAGATCCCTTTGCGGGGGAAAAGGTCTCCGTCCCGGAGGAGAATGGTGTGCTTGCCACCGAAGATCTGAGCTCCGTGCCAGCTGCACAGAGCACCGCCGTATTTGCTCAGCCGTCGTGCAAGGGCGCGGAAGGGCTTGAAGTAACACAGCATCCCTGCATAGGGAACGGATCCCATGAGGAGCAGCAGCCAAACCTGCATATATGGAAGGTCTGCACTCCTGCTGAGGAAAAAGGACAGGATAGGCAGTAGCGTCAGCAGGATAGACGCATAGACACAGAACAGGTCCTGGGGCAGGCTGGAGACCTTAAGCTTGGACATAAAGTCTGCTACATTCCCCGGATCTCTGCGCAGGGAAGGGGTTTCGGCAAGGAGCTGAGGGGCATTGCATACGCCCATGGGAGTCTGGAAGCCTGTCAGCGTCCTGGCAGTATAGAACAGGGCTGCCTGCTCGTTGACCAGAGATTGCATGAGGAAGAATAATTGCGTGGTCACAAGGGGGGCATAAACCGTGTGGGGATGGGTAAAGCTGTATATGAGACATACCACTGCACTGACACTTCCGATGGTGTACAGGCTGATCCGCAGACGGAACAGATCCTTAAGTCCCTGCCATAGGACGGGATAGGACATGAGTAGGGCAATGACCAGCAGGGCCAGCGCAATGGCAGGGATATGGTCGTTTAGGAAGGGGACGGAGTCCCAGCCCTTGGCAGTATACAGCAGGAGGAAAGTGCCGATCAGAGGGATCAGACACAGAAACAGTCGCTGGAACAGCAGACGGCTCAGTGTCCTGTGGGTTTTATGCAGGAGCTCGATGGGAGTGTCTCCCGGCTCCTCTGCAAGGGGTTCCTCTTGCTCCTCTTGGGGCGGTGGGTCTACGATGCGGATAGGTGGCAGGGTGTGGTGGATGGGTTTGACCTTTACATCCTTGGAGGAACGGAAGATCTTGATCGGCTCATCCTCTGTGGGAGTGGGGGAAATGATCGGTTCGGGATCTGAGATAGGAGTAAAGACCTGTGTGTCTGAGGAGACCTTTTTAGGCAAGGGGGCATCCTCGGGGCTGAATTCCTTAAGGATCTCCTCTAAGGAGTAATCTCCGGCAGGTGCCGGAGCAATATGCAGTTGATCCGGCTTGGAGTCCATGGGCTTATCCTCTCTGGCGGACTGCCTCGTACAGCAAGATGGCTGCGGCGGCAGAGGCGTTTAGGGATGAAATGTGTCCCTTCATGGGAATGCTGACCTTGAAATCGCAGCTCTCAGCTACGATACGGCTCATGCCTACGCCCTCGTTGCCGATGACGATAGCGGTGGGACCGGTCAGATCGGTTTGGTACAGGGGGCTTGCACCCTCGGCAGCAGTGCCGTAGATCCATACGCCACGTTCCTTGAGCTCACGGATAGCAGCAGACAGATTGGAGACTCTGGCTACGGGCATGTATTCGATAGCACCTGCAGAAGCCTTGCCTACCACAGCGGTGAGACCTACACTGCGGCGCTTGGGGATGATGACACCGTGTGCTCCTGCACACTCGGCACTGCGGAGGATGGCTCCCAAATTATGGGGGTCGGACAGCTCATCACAGATAACCAGCAGAGGAGCCTCGCCCTTTGCCTCAGCGGCGGCTAAGATGTCGTTAATGGTAGAATACTCGTGGGCGGCAACGGAGGCAATAATGCCCTGGTGAGCACCGGTGGGGCTCATTTCGTTGAGCTTGCGGCGGTCGATACGGACGACTACGGCACCGGCGTCCTTAGCCTGGGCAGCCAGACGACCCAGTGCCTTGTCCACATCTCCGTCAGCCAGAAATACCTTGTTGATGGCTCTGCCGCTCTTGAGTGCCTCGGTAATGGCATTGCGACCTTCGATGAGACCCTCGGAGGCTTCTTCGTCCCGTTTATAATTGGTTTCTTTTCTCATAGTATAACACTCCTGTTTGTGATTCATATTATTATATCAAAAAAAACAGGATTACACAAGTGGAAACATGAATTCATAGAAAATTTACCCCTTTCGGATTGCGTGAAGGGGAAAAGTGTGATATGATATGGGTCAAACAGAATGAAGGAGTGAGAAGATCGGAATGAATGATATGAACAGAAACGGCGGCAATAACGGTCCCGACCAGAACCGACAGCGTGCACGACTTGCACTGACGGTGCTGATCATGATCGGCTTGTTTTTCCTCAGCGGTCCCCTAATGTCTGAGCTCCTGGGTTTCGGAGCCAAGGAGGTTCCTTATAACGAATTCTTAGACGCGGTTGACAAGCAACAGATCGATCAGGTGGAGATCGCTTATGAGAAAATCACCTACACCCGTAAGGACGACACCCAGAAGACCAAGACCAACTACTACACCATCCCGCTGCCCTATGTGGAGCTTACAGATCTTGTCTACCCACTGTGGCAGGGTGGTGCGAAATTTACGGGCAGACTTACGGAGCAGAATGCATTCCTGTATGTGCTCTCCAGCTTGATCCTTCCCCTTGCATTTCTCGGTGTGACGATCGTGTTCATGCGGAACATTTCCAAGCGAGGCGGCATGGGCTCTATCGGCAAGAGCAAGGCAAAGGTCTATATGGAGAAGGAGACCGGCGTCACCTTCCGTGATGTTGCGGGACAGGATGAGGCCAAGGAATCCCTGGTGGAGATCATCGACTTCCTCCACAATCCCCAGAAGTATACGGCTATCGGTGCCAAGCTGCCCAAGGGTGCGCTGCTGGTAGGCTCTCCCGGTACGGGCAAGACCCTCCTTGCCAAGGCGGTTGCAGGTGAGGCACATGTGCCGTTTTTCTCTATTTCCGGCTCGGATTTTGTGGAGATGTTCGTGGGCGTAGGCGCCAGCCGAGTTCGTGATCTGTTCAAGGAAGCTGCCAAGGTGGCTCCCGCCATTATTTTTATCGACGAGATTGATGCCATCGGCCGCAGCAGAGACAGCCGCTTCGGCGGTAACGATGAGCGTGAACAGACCCTGAACCAGCTCCTGGCAGAGATCGACGGCTTCGATTCCTCCAAAGGCGTGGTTATTTTGGCGGCTACCAACCGCCCCGAGGTTCTGGATAAGGCACTCCTCCGCGCAGGGCGATTTGACCGTCGGATCATTGTGGATCGCCCCAATCTGGAGGGACGGTATCAGACCCTTGTGGTGCACACTCGCAATATCCACCTGTCCGAGGATGTGGATCTGCGGAAGATCGCCCAGGCTACTGCCGGCGCAGTGGGTGCGGATCTTGCGAACCTGGTCAACGAGGCTGCACTGCGTGCAGTCCGCATGGGACGGCAGGCGGTCAATCAAGAGGATCTGTTGGTCTCTTTTGAGACCGTTATTGCAGGCACGGAGAAGAAGGGAACTGTCCTAACGGATATGGAGAAGCGGATCGTAGCCTACCATGAGGTGGGACACCCACTTGTGGCAGCTCTGCGGAAGCACAGTCAGCCCGTCTCCA
>JAZRGR010000229.1:0-33465 GCA_045644345.1 Faecousia sp.
GCAAAATACTCTGCCAGTTCTGCCTTGAACTTGGCTTTGCGATAATCTACCGAATCTGTGTTGAAGGTCCGACTGCCGTACTGCACCGGTCTGGGGAGGGTCTGTCCCGTTGCCTGCTGCGGATCCGTAGAGACTACCCAGGATAAGAGGGCTTGGAAGCTGTCCTTCATATCCTGTGTGGGGTTCTTGGGATAGCGGAATTCAAAGTTAGAGGTTCCCTCTGCCCCGTCCCAGGTCTCGGTGGTGAGATCGTCGGACTGAAAACGGCAGGGGGCATTGTTATTGTTCAGGATCTCTATACAGCACTGCTTGGGGTAGACGCTGTTGTCCTGGCCGAAAACTGCAAAGTTCTTCTTGCTGTTGTTCATATCCCCACAGCCGTAGAGCATGGTCTCCCCGGGCAGTAGGGTACGGGCACCCACGGTCATGGTGGTGCTGCCTGTGTTGGTGAGGAATACTGCGCAGGGATGACCCTCTACGGTGTCACGAATGGAGCTGTTGTCCACACGGGGCATAGAGCGGTAGGGATTATAGCGGTTATACTCCTCCGCAAGGCACACGTTGTTGGCATTCTCCGAGGAGGCAACATTGAGCTTGATATTGAAGTAATTGACCGGCACAGAGCCCTCTGCCATTGAGAAGGCGGTGATGCTCTGCCCCTTATCATCTGTCCACCGAGCCGAGGAGAAGTCCAAGTCTAAATTCAGTGCCGCCATGCCGTACTCCAGTGAGGAGGTGCCCTGTGCCTTCATCACCACGTCCGAAGCTGTAAAGCCCCTGCCGTTCTTATGATCTAAGTCAACCGAGCATTGTACCTCATGGGTTTTGCCCGTAGTCATGTCCCCTGCCTGAATGTGTAGGATCCGCAGATCCGGGTTATTGTCACGGAGCTTGGACAGGCTGATGGTTCCGTTGGCGGCATAGATGTCGTTACGGCGGTAGCGGTCTACCATGGCTTCGGTCGTCCCTGCATCTGCGATGTAGTTGGCGAGGATGTCCTGCAGGGTCAGGGAGCTACCGTACATCCGCAGACCGTACATCCACACGTCACAGTCCGTAGAGCCGATGACTACAGGCCGGGGGCTGCTCTGGATCCAGGCATCTGTTGCCCCGTAGACAAATACCCCGGAGGGAATGCCTCCCACCCAGACCGTTGCAAGGCGGTGATCCTTCTGTCCTTCGATGTTCAGATCCAGCTCTAACTTCTCCTCCTCGCAATAAGGGATCCTTAGGCTCTGAGATTCCGAGGATAGGACGCCCTCTTGGGCTCGCAGTACCAGACCTACCGGGGCATCGTAACAGCGTAAGAACTCTGCTTCATAGTCACGGCAGTTGGTCACCTTAAGGATCAGCTTGATCTCCCTGCCGGAGGAGGTCACATCCCCTTGGAAGAAGCTGCGATCCAAGGTAACGGTACTGCCCCGTTTGATGACTAAGGCGGTGATCCCCTCTGCATCCTGCCTAAAGCCTCCGTTCACCCAGTCAAAGCCCGGTGAGAACAGGAAGGGGTGATTCCTCCCCTGTCCGTCGGTGTAGCCAAAGGACTCCCGATCCGTCTCCCCATTGGAGTGTCCCGCAGGATTGCACTCTAACAGCAGACCTGCACTGACGGGAGCAATGTCATAGCCCAGAGCTGTCACTGTTACAGGCAGAGTAGCCCGTACCTCGGTGTGATCCACTGCGATCTGCAGGGTCGTCTGTCCCTCTGTAGTGGGGCGGTAAGCCCAGACCTGCATCCCACGTCCAACGGTGAGACTGCGAACCTCGGCACCTCCGTCATAGAGGGTGATCCCTGCCTGCTCCGTCATGGGGTCATAGACCAAATACTTTAGCCCTGCGGTAGCATACCGGGGCACCTCTACCCGGGTGTCGTAGAAGGCGACCACGGGATTGTTGTTCCCCTCCTCGTACCAGATGCCCACGTGCTCTAAGGGCTCTGTGCACACGGTCTCACCCTCCGATACCAGCTCTAAGGTAGCTGTGATCCTGTGGACTCCGTGAGGCAGAGCAGGAAGCTCTACACTCACCGTCCGCCCCGTGGAGGCAACGCTCTGGGTAAAATGCTCCTGCCCGTCCACGTAGACACGTAGGGTCTTATCTCCCATGCCCGTGGGGATGAGCCGCACAGACAGAGGTGCGGAAGAGTGGCTGTCCATGGGCTCTAAGTCCCAGCTCAGACCGAAGGAGATCACCGTCACCGTCCACACTCGACTGCGTACCGTGCCGTAGGCATCCTCAAGAGTCAGCTTGATCGTATTGGAGACACCGACCTCCAAATAGGGCAGGATATCAAAGGCACAGTCTCCCTGCTCCACACTCTGACTTGCAACCCGTCTGTCTCCTACGAACCAGGATGCAGGGCCCTTCCCCGTAGAGCTCCCGTCCTCTGCGTCCACAGAGCTCCAGGAGTAACGGATCACAGCCTCCTTAGCTGTATCCATGACGGAGAAGGCACTGCCGCTGAGACCGTTTAACAGCTTCATAACAGAGCCGGTACCGCTGCCCGTGCCACCACCTGCAGGGAGGGTCACACCCTCACCCATAGGCACACCGTCCTTACCGAGATAAAGCCTGTCTCCCTCCAAGATCAGATCCCCGGGAGCCTCGGAAGCAGAGCCGATGTAAAAGGGCACGAAGCCTTCTATGTCAGCTCCACCAAGGGTCAGATGGAGATAGCCCTGCTCATCTACATAGCCTGAATCAAACGAGATGCCGTTATCTAACACAGCAGGGTGTCCAAGTTGGACACCATTTTTCACAAGATAGATTTTGCCATTTTTGATCGAGATTCCGGTCGGCAGCTCTTCGTTTGCTATGCGTCGAGCATGCTTTACAGACGGGACCTCTACAAGCTCTCCGACAGCCTCGTCTTCATCGCGAATGATGTGCATAGGGATGAATGCATCATCTACATCCGGATCCATGATAGGGAGACCCAGCAAGTCGTTATCGGTATATGCAGTTAAAGCATTCCCCCATGTTGCTATCCGTTTCCGGTATACCACATAGGCAAGGATATCGATTGCATCCTCGACACTCCCTGTGAATTCGGGGATATAAAGGAGATTCGCCGGGATATCTGCTCCGGATAATGAAACATTCCCTGCATAATCCGGCTCGCATTCGTTAACGGATTTGACTGCCGCCTGCGTCTTCTGGTGCAGCTCGTTGAGTGCGGCCACAATAGTAGTCTTTTCCTCAGTAGTAAGGCTGTCCAGGGAGCCGATGGCTGCCATTAACTGCTCGGTCATCTCGGGCGTAACCTGATCGCCTATGGGATGATCATCATCCTCGCTCGACCGGATCTCGATAGGACGTAACATCCTCGCAGTAGTCAACTTTTGACTCCCATCTGCACCATATCCTGTAACCCCCAAGAATAGCCCTCCAGGGATCATACATTCTGCCGGGATAACAACACCGGAATCCGGTGTTAATGCAGGAACTGTCCGTGCCACCACGCCGATAGCGTAGGCAGTCCGGCAAGTCAAGGTCAAGGTCAGTCCTGCCCATGCGTCATCGCAGATCAGTCGTACCCTCACAGTCTCTCTGGCACCGGATGCAAGGACTAACCCAGACGGGACGGTCAAAGTCTGTCCGGATATTTTTACATCAAAAATCATATATTGCCTCCAATCATGGCACTTAGCGTCTTAAATGTGGATCCAAGACTAATCTTGGTTTTTCTGGGGTCATAAAAATATCGATCAACCTCGGTACACGGCAGCGATAGCGTCCCGTCATGTAGATCTGCATCGACCAACATTCCAACCTCAATGGTTTCACACATTTTTTGATCTCCAAAATCGATTGCTCTCAGCGTAACAGCAGTAGTCGCAGAGAGTCTTTGCTCCAGCTCCTCATGGCCACGCTCGAGTAATAATGCCGGATCTTCTATAGATCGATCTCGAAAGCTATCCTCGATCCAACCAAACAATGCAACAGCATCCTCATCCTTGATATAGATCTCTCCGTTGTTGACTGAGGCTACAGTGGTCTCATTATCGTCGATTGTCTTACCGTACAAATATAAAACTGTAGCAAGCCGATCCACCTCGGTGGCTCTGGATATATCCAGCAGATTTACACCAATTTGGACTCGCTGCGAGCACGTATGCGTAGATCCCTTGAGCCAATCTATAAGATTGACGCCATCAACACGGCGCAAGGATATCTTTCCGCCACAGGCTTTGACCAGCCTCTTAATGCAATCCCAGGATTTATCTCCTGCCGAAATCAAAAAGTCCTCCAACTGCACATCAACTTCGATCACACCTATTGAAAACTTTTTGTGCACTTCCAAAGGTTTAGCATTATGTACGGCAACAATATGCTGCAGTGCTGCAGATGAAGATCCGGACAATTTTGCTGCGTCCTGCACGGAGTCCCGAAAGTAGTCCAGACAACCTTTTGTCGTAATCTGGACTATGCCCGGCATGGACTCAAAATCCTTAAGATACCGACCTCTCCACCTCTCTACGCCATCTTGTTCGATAACCAGCTCCGATGCCAGTGGCTGTAAATACGAAAATTCCGGATTTGACCGTAGGGTAGACAGATACAGTGTTCCGCTGTCGTTTTCCGCTGTTTTCAAATGAAAATCCCAGGCGGCACGGGTTCTATCAGCCAATGTCACCAGCAAGCCCCTGTGCCCGGAGATTTCATGATATACCTCTACCATCAGTAATCACTCCTTGCGAAAGATACCGGTGCCGGGGCTTGAGGCGTAGAAAGCCACGAATACAGTAGTAACGGCTGCCGGCCAGGCGCCAAGGCAACCTTCCCGTTATAAACATGGCGCATTGTTCCATCCGTACTGTACATCAGAGTAGGACTTTTAGCTGTTGGGAATGGTACAGATAGCGTAATCGTAGCATTTGTTGCAGTTACGCCATTTTCCACAAACGGGACAGCGTATCCGGGCAGTAGAACCACCTGAGAGAGGACCAACCACTCTTTTGAGTAGCTTTCCATTCGTAGATACAGGATCCCATCCTGCCCGGTATGCACTATGCCACGGTTCCAGATCTCGCTGTCCGGAGAATCAGCGCATCCCCACGCCCCACGGCCGTCTCGGATCTGACCTGTGATATAGTACGATGTATTGGGGGAGAGCGCAATCGACCAGTACGAAACGCGACCGACTTCCCCGTTGGAGGAAAATACGTCCCCACCGGAGGTGTGTCGTTCATCGTTGCTCAGATCTGCAAGATATGAAACGCGATCCTCATCGGTCAGAAGATTATCCTCCGGTGTTTGGATCTTGATCAATTCACAGGAGGAAGTATTGGAATATCTCCAGGGGTCGCAAGTAGCCGTCAGTTCAAGCTTTCCGTAAGTGGGTTTGTTAAAGGATTGCCGGAGATATACGCGCCCCAAGAAATGGCTATCCGGGTGATCCGGATCCGTGATCTTAACCACCCTGCCCTGGACTTGGGCTATCAATTGATCGAATAGATCCTGGCGCTTCTCCATGGTCCAATGGGAGCATTCAAAGACAGCGGAAACTGTCCTGGTTTTATACCGAGGTCTGCCCAAGGGAAGATCGGTGAAATCCAGGATCCCGTCATAGCCGGGCACGTCTTGATACTCCTCAACAAACTCTGCTTGGGGTGCATTAAACTCCGTCATAGTAAATCGGCCATGCTCCCAGGTGTCGAAGCCATCAATGATCATTTTACGGCGTTTCACTAAAAAGCCCCCCTCTCTACTATTGATGCGTTCCGAGCCATCTCATAGTCCAATGCGCTCGTGGATAGGGATACCGTCGCCGCAAACTGCTTTTCGCTAATTGCCCGCTGTACCCGATCAAGGCCTTCCTCGTTTTTCTGTGCGGAACGCTCTACAGCGTCTTTAATGATCTCCGCTGCAACCGTTGTATTAAAAACAATGCTGCCCTCATATTTGGACGCAAGGCGTTCTGCATTGGTCTCAGCAGTCCTATCAAAGGATTCGATCAGTCGTCCGGCTGCAGTCTCCGAGAAGGAGTTAATCCGCTCTATAGCAACCTGATTCATCAGCTTGTCCGCATCCATCATTTCCTGTAAGCTCTGCAGTATCTGCTGAGGTGCTCCCTGTGCCTGAGCCGCCATATAAGCCTCATAAACAGCCGTCTCTGCAAGTTCTTGCATCTCCGATAATTGTCCCTGCTGATAGGTAGATCCTTTATTGCCGGACATTTTAACGGCATCAGCATGAGCTTGGTAGAGCTCCGTTGCCTGCTCATAGAGAGAGGTATATGCTGCACCTTGGGCAAATGTCATCATTCCTGTAGCCATCTGCTCTGTAGCAGCCAAGATCTGATCTGTAGAGCCGCTGTACAATGCAGCAGTCAGATCTTCATACAGATCGATCGTTGCGCCGGCGGCATCATACGCCGTCCTGGCAGCCTGAGCATTCGCATAGACGTCACCAGCCTCGGCAAACCACTCATCAAAGGTTTTAAAAGCATCGAGATACTCTTGGTGCTTACTATTCCATTCGGCACCCATCATATACATGGAACCCCGATCAGCTTTCTGCATCATATGCAGACCATAGTCTCGTTGCAATCTTGCCTCCGCCGCCTTCATCTCTTCATACTCACGAATCTTGTCGTTTGCCTGCTCATATTCGAGCTGAAGATTAGGCAGAGAGTCTACCGCCGCATCGTAATCCCCCTCCATTTTGGAGGCCATAGCTTCGCCACGCTTAAGGGCAAGGACATCAGCAATGGTATTCTTCAGATCCCGGTACTTTTGGATCTGACCGTCTACCATGAGGATTTCCTCTCCCATGGCATCAGACAGTGTGCCGCGGATAAATTCGACACGGTCCTCATTGCCGTCCAAGACTCGACCTTCGGCATCTACAAGCTTGTCCAATTCCAACACAAGGGTATCGTACTTGTCAAACTCATCATTGATGGCATTTGCAGTGTCACGGCGGACAGCGGCGGCGTCCATGGCGGCCTTCGCCGCCTCCTTGTAGGCAGCGGTTTGTTCATCCGCGGCGGCCTTTAGCTCCTGCAGGTGTTCCCTGGCTGCTTTCTCTGCTTCTTTTTCAGCCCGAGCAAGATTGATTACAGCGCCGACTACTACTCCAATGGCGGCACCGATTGCGCCCCAGGGAGTAGCCGCCATAACGGCTGATGCAGCTGCAGCAGCTGTCTTCAGGTCCTTGAAGGTCTTAACAAGCTTAGAGACTGCACCCACCATCTGCCCCAGCTTCATACCGGTATACATTGTAGCTCCGAGAGTAGTTATTTTCTTGATTATGGGGATAATACTGTCCAGATTCGTTGTTAAAAAGGAAACGAGCTTCTTTGCCGTTGGGAGAGCCTTCTCCCCCATGGGTATGATAAACTCAGTCTGCAGTGCGCGGCCTAACTTCTTCCACTCATTAGAGGTGGTAGAATATTTGATATCCCGGATCTCAGTCATGGTGTCCTTGGTAAGGTCCATGGTGCCGTTCACCCCGGCAAGGGACGAAATGGCGTCCTTGCCCAAATCCTCCCACATGGTACCGAAGAGAGCCACACCGATCTCGTTCTGCGCTACCTGGTCATCGACCATTAGGAGGGCAGTTATGACCTCAGAGCTTGCAGTTCTCGCAGCCTCTCCACCCGATGCGATCCGCTGCCGGTATTCATCGGCATCCAGGAGTAAGCGGGAATAAGCATCCGTAGTTGTATCGGAAGTATCCCGGAGTCTGATCCCCAGCTCCTTGGTGGCATCGCCGATCTTATCCAGAGAGAATGCGCCATTTTGGGATCCGGACTCGATCACATTGAGCATGGATTCCGCATCGTAGCCCAACCCCTTAAAGTGGACACTGTACTCATTGATGATGTCCAGAAGATCTCCGCTACGGTTTAAGCCCTTCTGCGTAGCCTGTGCGATCAGATTAAAGGCAGAGTCATAGGATAACCCAAATTGGTCTACAAGCATTTTAGAGGCTCTCATAGCCTCCTGTGTCTCATATCCAAAAGTATCCCGGAGAATAATTGCATCTCGGGTGATATTGGTTAGGGCATCCGCCCTTGTCTCGTTGGAGAGCTGCCTGATCGTAGCCATGGTGGCTGCTATATCATCCAGGTCTTCGCCATACCCTTCGGAATACAGGGAATCCATACTTTTCTCATAGGATACCATTTGAGCCGCTGTAGCTCCCGAGCCCGCCTGCATAGATGCCAGGGCATCCTCTTTTCCGGCGGCAGGAACCACAACAGCCGTGCCGGCGGCGATGCCCACAGCACCGATCTTGCCGAGATCGGATGCGGCATCCTTTGCATCCTGGTACTTCCCTTTTAGGTCGTCCAAGCTATCTGCAAGATCGTCTGTTTTCTTAGCGGCAGCTCCTGCGGCATCACCGGTGTCCCGAACAGCGTCTGCAGCATCGTCTGCAGATTGGGTCAGATCCTTGGCTTTCTCTTCGGTATCCGCAAGCTGCTGTTCCAATTTGCGGAGCTGATTCTCCGCCCGGATCGTCTCACGCTGCAGGGCTCGGAATTGCTCTTCGCCAATATCGCCCTTTTCAAACTGTTCCCGGGCAGACTTTTCAGCCGCTTTGAGAGTTTCCAATTTCTTGGAAGCTCCCTCAATAGCAGAAGCAAGTGCCTTTTGCTTCTGCGCAAGCAGATCGGTATTCTTGGGATCAAGCTTCAGTAGCGCGTTTATTTCTCGGAGTTCGTCATTGGATTTCTTAGACTGTTTCTCGATTGATTTTAACTCTTTATCCAGATCGGAGGCATCACCGCCGATCTCCACCGTTAAACCCTTGATTCGGGTGCGGTCAGTTGCCACGAATAGCACCTCCTCCTGTCATGAGCTTTCGCAGAGCATCCCGGTCCGGCTCCGTTTGGATCCGGCACCAAGCGTTGACGAGATATTCCTGCCCGGTCTTGGTTCGATTCAGTGCAGATACATATGCGTCAAATCGCAGGATCAGATAATCGATCATATCAAGATCCGGGATCTCCGCAATAGAGATATTGGCATACTCCGCAATCATTCTGAGGATCGAGGTATGTGTTTTGAAGCCATGCCGTATGTCTCCAGTCTCGTCATCCGGATAATACGGCAGATTCAGTTTTTTGACTCAACGACTTCCGTCAGCCAACTCATATAATCGTTCAGAAATTCTATCAGATCCGCAATGGTGAGATCATCCATGCATTTCTGCGCATCGATTTTCTTTGCAGAAGTATTGTGGGATAAGAGAGCTGCAGTAAGAAAGTACAGCTCGTTGTATTCCGATGCGGTACCGTTTCCATAGGAATTGTGTTGCAGGATCAAACCAATACGCTCAAAGCTATCAGTCAGAGCCTTGGTAGGCGTTCGCAATACCAAAACCTCGCCATCCGGCATGGTAAATCGATATGTCGCACGGGGCGAGCCACTCAGATCCAGTCCTGCATAAGTGGTGTCCAATTTGGACATCCCATTAGGTGCCTCATCGTGACGATATGCAAGCCGTCTGCGACGGTTAAAGGTTATCGTCACAATGGTAAGGAACACTGCCAAGATCAGGACGAGGCAGCTAAAAACCATCATGAAAGTTTCCATTTTTCCTCCTTAATGAACCAACAGGCGGTGCGGAGATTGTTCCACGCACCGCCTTGGTTGTTGTGTAAAATTATTCTGCGTCAGGATCCTCGGCAGGATCGGCGGTAGGCTCGGCACCTTCTTCGCCAAGATCTTCGAAAATAATGACACGGGTTCCCTCGTTATCACAGGGGATGCCGGAGAATTCAGGTTCCAGCTTGCTTACGCTATCTCTGGCGAAAGGAATGGAAAGTCCGGCACCATTGGAGCCAATCATGGCTACATACAGAGGAGAATACTTCTTGTCCGTATGCTTAAAGATAACGATATACTGCTTATTGGTATCGTTGTCCAAACCGCCGATCTTCAAAGTATTGAACCGGCCATCCGTAGACTTGACGACACGACCGGTGCGAATGAGCTTCGCCATACTGTCCAGCCCCCAGGAGAAAAGACCGAACTTCATCTTAACATCTTCCTCAGTGAGAACCTCTCTGGTCAGAGTACCATGATCGTCGGACTCCTGATGGATGGTCACGCTGTAGGTAAGAGTAGATCCGCCCTTACTCTCTCCGGCGAGATTTTCCGGCTTGCAAAGGGCTACGAGTTCCGCCTCAGAGGGGATGGTATCATTTTCTGCCAAAACGAGATAAGTCAGCCCGCTGCCGAGAGGTACCGTTTTGACAGTTCTTTCAGAATATTTCATTTGGATTCCTCCTATTCGTCATATTCCACCCGTTCCGTATAGAAAAAGGTGTATCGCGTCATAAATAGCCGGAATTGCGGATCTAACACTCGGGGTTCCTTCCTCCAACGGAGGGCCTCGGCATTAAAGACGGCTTGCAGCCGTGCATGAGCTTCCGGATCCGGCTTGTCCATCAGCTCATACAGTTCGATTTCGACCTCGTGGCGTTGTATCTCGTTGCCGTGATCAGAGCCGTCAGCTTCAATCGTGTCACCCCAGGCAGCGTATGTCTCCCGGGGCTGCTCTTCCCAATAAGTTTCCCCACCGGGAATTTCCGCACGGGTCAAAAGCTCGTCGGTGTAGTTCATTCAGAAACCTCCTTCCGGACTGACTGTTCGTAGTTCTGCAAAACCCGTTGCAAAGCATTTTGCAGGAAAGGATTGGGTGCGAGGATCCTGCCATTCTTAGCACGGCGAGCCTTTGCCAACAAGTGAGTCAAGCGGTAATTGGGCTTTTCTACATACCAAAGGAATTTACTTGTTCCAAACCAAGAATTTTCCATTCGCTTAGAAGCTATTGATTCGAAGAAATGAGATCTGGACTTTGGATTCTTCCAAGTACCGATCGGTGCACTGTATTTGGTTTTCCGGACAAGATCCTTTATGGCTGCTTCGGTCAGCTCATCCAACTTCTCGCTTTTCTGTAGAGCATACTGCTGTAACAAGTTGCGCAGTGCTTGGTCGAAAAGTTCGGGGGAAATGTTTGACAACTCAGCCACGGTAGCTCACCCCTATGAGGCGGACATTTCTGTGTCGCTCGAAGTAGTCGTCATCCTCAGTCACCTTGAAATAGGCAGGATGCCCGGCACCGTCCGTACCATAACGGATACGGTAGTCCTGGGTATTGAGCCGCACAGCTGCCACTATGGAGCTGTAGCGCACATCAAAATTAAGGATCTTGGGAGCTTGGATCGCTGCACCGTCCAAGCTCTCCGCTCCCTTCACCTTATTCACCTTTGCATGGAGTGTGGCAACGGTTTCCCACTCCGTGCCGGACTTCCGCTCCAGATGGATGATCTTATTTCGGTTCATAGTGACCTCCTAAAATGCAGGCACGGTCTGAGCTGCCACGGCCTCCAGCTTGAGCTGATTGATCAGAGAGCGAAGCCCAATGGTCAAATTCCCGGTCACACCGCCGTCAAACCACTCCAAAACCAGCGAGAATGCTGCAAGACGATACTTTTCGCTATCTGACTCCTGTATACCTGCCCCGCCTAAATAGTCTCTTGCGGCGTGATACAGCATCGTCAGATAGCTGTCATCCTCATCATGATCAATCCGACAGTGAGCCTTTAACAGGCGAAGCAGTTCTTCATCCATCAGACTTCAGCTTCAGGACGGCTGTAGCTAAGGTATCCATACGCTTCCGTATCACCGGAAACCGCATCGAAGCCCTCGATCAGGCGGAGGCAGGTCTGATTCTTGCCGAAGAGGTAATGATCAGATACGGCAAACAGCAGGCCTTCATACTCCTTAAACTCGCACCCCTCCTGGGTATCGCCGACGAACATAGGATGATGCGTCTTATCAAAGGAGGCAAGCTCACGATCGGAGAAGACCGCAATAGGCATCCCCTGGAACACCTTCTTGGTGGGATCGGAAGGATCCGGCTGCAGGAGTGCTCTGCCGTTCTTGTCGGTTTCCTGATCCATATCGTTGAAACCGCTCTGATTCGTAATGATCACGCCGGTCTTAACAAAGCTGGGGTCGAGCTGGGTATTGATAAAGGTCTTCAGGGCCGCCAGACCGACAACCGGAGTGGCATTGTTTTCTTTGCCCGCTGCGAGACAGTTAAAGATGGCCTTATTCTCGGTAAGAACAGCACCTCTCACGAAGTACTTCTTAACGTAGCTCATAAGGCCGGCTGCGAGACGAAGCAGTACAGAGGAAATGGGGATCAGCCGCCCCTTGAACTTAATGGCATAGGGTCTCTTGCGGAAAGAAGGATTGCTTCCCTCGGGGACAGCATCTCCGTCGTCGAAGTCGGTCAGCTCGGAAGCGCCGCCCTCTTCGTATACCACAGAACCGGACAGGGTATCTGTGGGCGTTACAGTGACATAAGGCTTGGCAGACAGATAACTCCTGCGGAGCTCGTGGATCTGATTGGATACATCCTCAGGAACCAGCAGGTTCTCTCCGGATACGGCATTATCGCCGGTAATAAGAGCCTTCTTAATAAGGCCAGATTCGGACTGGCTCAAGGTCTCCTTGCGGAGATGCTTCAGGCATGCCCTCATACCAAGAGCTGTCTTGCCCTTGTTTACACCATTGCCGGAAGGCTCTCCATCAGCGGGAGCACCTTCCGCACCGGGGGTGACGACAGACTCGGGATTCGGGCTCTGGCTTCCGCCGAAACGGCCCTTTTCAGCCTGGAGAGCCTCGGCCTGCTCAATCTCGGTAGCAAAGCCCTTGGCTGCTTCCATGGCTGCATTATATGCGGCCTGGTCACCGGAAGACAGAGCCTTCTCGGCTGCTTCGAGCTGAGAAAAGCGCTTGCTTTTCAGCTCCTGGATTCGTCTGAACAGATTCATTTGATTAACCTCCAAATCTTAATTTTTCGATGGCAAGCCGAGCTTTGGCGACTTCCACATCGTTGATGGACATATTGGACATTTCAGCGGATTTCTGGACCCCCGCTGCAGGTTGGGCAGGAACTGCCACAAAGGAGACCTCGTAGGCGTCCCGGGCATCATCCAGGATCACATGGCAGGTCTTGCCCTCATAGGTGCCCCCTCTGCGATGATCACAGGAGAAGAACTCTTTGCCACAGATACTGCACGTTGCTTTACCGACGGAGCAGCCCACGCTTACCTCCTTCAGGATCCCACCTTCGATCATGGCGATCAGATCCTCATTGCCGGAGAGCCGGAGCATATACACATCTGCCATGATGCAGGTTGTGTCTCCATCCTTCTCCAAACGAGCGGCATAGATCCGAGCTGTCTGCTTGGTTGCGCTCCAATGGTGGTCAAAAAGGAAAGGCTTGCCCACGAACAATTTGGCAAGAGATGCCAGGCAAACAGTGGAGAACCTCTCCCCATCCCGGTCTACCTGATCGTCACACATGCGAACAGTGAAGGTATAGACTTCCTCTTCCGTCAGCTCCTTACGGCTCAGACGGTTAATGGCTGCCAGATCGATCACACCGGCAGACTTAGTAACGGACACAGACTTTTGAGTTTGAAACACTTACGGTTCCACCTCCTTTTTCTGCTCGGTGTTCCGAGCGATGCTTAACTCCTCGAATCGATCAAGGGGGATATAATTGAGGCTGGCTTTCCGCACATGGCCACCCGGCACAGGAGGACGATCCTCCAGTTCCAGGATATCGTCAACGCTATAGGCGCCGATATCGTGCATAGTGCGGTAGTAGTTGGCTCTGGCTGCTGTGTCACCACGGAGGCGACCGTCAAGGTTATGCTTGATCCGGAGCTGATCCAAATCACTGTCAAAGATCAGCTTGTAGGAGTCTTCCTCTTCCACCATCTTTAGCAGGGCCATGCCGTTTCCCTGGATGAATTCCAGGTTGTTCTGTTCGTTGGAAGAATAGGTCTGCTTACCTGCCATGATGCAGTGCAAGGGAACCATGAAGAACCGTGCAATATCGGCAGTGCTGACTTCTTTGGACAGAATAAAGCTCTGATCGTAGGGATCGATCTTGATAGCGTGATACTCCAGGCCGTTGTCCAGGATGGCAACACGGGCAGCGTTGGCACTACCGCCATGGGCACGCTCCCAGGCTCGACGCAGGTTTTCTTTCTTTGTTAAAAAACGGGTACCTGTTTCGTCGGTGGGATCCGGGACCTCGGAGTAGCCACTCAGATCCGTGTCAGTGGAAAGGATACCGTTTGGCTGGGAATTGTTCCGATAGATGGCAGCCTCGTAGTCCTCGCCGGCTTTGATCTTAGCAAGGGTCTGTGAAGCATAGTGGAGAACACTGACCCCGGTATAGCCGTCCCGGCTATCCATCTTGTAGTGACTGATCTCCTCGGAATCAAAGGCGTACTGTCTTCCACTGGTGGGGTGCGTGTACAAATACAGCAACTTGGAGTCCAGGAATTCCATCTGTACACAGTCAGGATGGAGTGGGATCCGCTCCACCACTCGGCCGGAGCCGGGATCTCGGTAGTTGTAGGCATATCCATTGCCTCGGAGCAGCATGGATCTAATCAGGTACCGTTTGAAGGCACTGGGAGTCTGGTAGGGATTGGGACGGATGTTGAGGACCCTGTGGAGCTCGTGATTGGTGATCCGCTGTCTGGTGTGTGTATTGAACACATACATAGGCAGAGCACAGTAAAAGTCGCAGATGTACTTGACACAGCCGTATACCGCTGAGAGCTTCAGGGCATCCTCGGAAGACAAACTCGGGTCATTCGCCAGAGGCCAACCGTCCGGGTTATCCAGGGTGAGGATCTGGGGCCCGGATGCCACAGCGGCGGGAGCTGCGCGGGATTTAAACTTGTTTAAAATCACAGCATCACCACCTTAGGGAGCTGTGAGGAATCCCAGCACAATCAGCTCGATACCTCCTACCACATAGCCGGCGGGAGGATAGATCATGCCGGCACCGGCAGCCACACCCACAATGCCGACCACGATTGCAAAATCGCTGATCAACTCAGCGACGATCTTGCGGAGGGACTTCTTGGGCTTGGGTTCTTTGTTAGACTGGCTCATCGCCTCACTCCTTTCGGTGTCCAAATTGGACACCTTGGTTTTTTACATTTCGTAATCCGCACCGGCAGCAGCACGGCTCAGATCGGGCTTCTTCTCCCGGAGGAGAGCCAGGGACATAGCATTCATAACAGCGGCGAGAGGGTCAATGCGCTCAGAGTCGTCCTTGTGTTTCTTGGACAGCTTGAGATCTCCATAGTTGTTTTCGATCTCGATCGCATTCCGCAGGCACCACATGAGCAGAGGCGACCGCTCAAATACGAGCTTGCCGGAGATCAGCAGCTCCCGGAAGGTCTTCACTGCCAAGGTCTGACCTGCACAAGTCTGTCGAACTTCCACGCAAAAGTCTTCGTTCCGGCGATCTGCATTGATGCTGTTAGCAAGGTCTACGGCGTTGTGGCCGTCATAGCCAAGATTCACAAGCTTCAGTTTTCGCTCTCGCTCTTGTTTTAGGATCCATTCGTAGGCGAAGGCATTCTCCGTAACATCTCCCGGAGTAATAGTACAGCATCCCTGCTTTGCCCAATCCCTATAGGGAACCTTGTCGCTGTGCTCATGCCGGGTGGCTCCCGCCTCCGGCATAAAGCCGTGAGCTGTTATAGCATAGCGACCATCCGGGAGAGGGATCACCATGCCGGTACCGGTCAGGTCAATGCGTCTTCCCAGGTCGAAGCCGGGCCACGCATCCAGACCCGTGACAAGCTTGGTAAATTCCTCGGAAGAAACCTGCAGTCCTCTTGCCTTAGCACGCTGTACCTCATCCAGATAGCTGTTGGGGCTTGCAGTCTGCCATTGGCACAGACGGCGGGACAAGAACCGACGGATCTTAATGGCATCCCTGCTCCCATAGGCTGCGGTATACTCACTCTCGATCTGAGACAGCAGTTCTCGGCTATATTCTCCGGGATAACGGAGCATGGGATTCGCCCAACACCATTTGCTCTTATCGTGGGGATCTTCTCCATCCGGAACTTCTCGGATCATGACGAAATAGCGATCGTCCCGGGTCTCGCCATCAAGGATCTGTTTTCCATACAGTTCCTCGGTCATGGCTGGTTTGTTGTCCGCATCGTCTCCGGCGGTCATGATGCAGTCCAACAGACCCTGCGCACGCTTACCCAGGGAGTTAAAACCCAGATCATACAAGGTGGATGTGGGATGTGCCTCGTATTCATCCACGCAGTAGTAGCTGGGAGCCATACCGTCCTTGTTCGTAGTGTCAGCGGACAAGGCCCGCATATGGCCGCCTCGACGGCTGTTGGTAATGGGATTACTCTTTGGGATCCGCAACCGCTTGGCATAAGCCGGAGACGCAGAGCCAATGGCTCGGGCATCTGTCATAACGCGCTTAGCCTGTTCCTTGTCCACCGCCACACATTCCACTTCCGGTTGCATGTCAAAGACTGCAAGCTCCGGATGATAGGGAGGATAGTAGCAGTCGGCGGTCATATGGTACAGACCCTTGATGGCATTCTCTGTAGACTTAGCCGTACCACGGCTACGCTTATTAAGGCTACGATTAAAGCGCCGCCTACCGGTCTCCTTATGGACCCAGCCGTAGAGCACACCCAGGTCAAAGAGCTGCCACGGTTCCGGCTCTATAGGTTGGCCCTGCAACACACCTCGGCAGTGCCGGGCTTTGCGGAAGGCCTCATAGATCCGATCGGCTCGGGTGGTATCGAAGACATAGGGAAATTCGTCCGTCCCCTGCCGTTCCAAGTCGTCCAGGTGCCGTTGACAAGCCTTGATCTCGTAGGGACAGCAAAGATCGTGGAGCTTGCCGGATACAACTTGCTTGGCATACACCGCTGCCGGGTGGTGTTTGCCGTTGGGATAGTTGGGCATATCAGTCACCAAAGAAGTCGCTGTCCGGATCCGCCTCTGCTGCTGCCCGTTTCTGGGCAAGGCGAACACGGCTCTGAGGGGTGAAGCCCAGCTTGTCAGCATAAGTCATGAGACTACGCTCCAATGCTGCGATTTTGGAGAGCAGGCTTTCCAGCTTATCCGTAGACTCCGTTGAGGACTTGTCACTGTCGGTCTCAACGGCATCAGCTAAGAGTTTCTCGCAAAGGCTGTTCAGGGCATCCCGGCGGACAAGCATCTGACAGTAGACTGCAAGCATTTCCTGGTCCAGATCGTCCAGGAGCTCCACGTCCTCCAGTCGTTTCATGATGCTGTTCCAATATTTCCTGGCCGGCTTAGGGAAGCCCTTGGGTGGTCTGAGGTTGACAGGGCCATTTCTGGTCAAGGAGTTCTCTGCATCAGCCCGGGCCTGCCGCTCCGTCTGGGTCAGATGCTTGCCTTGGTTTTCGAGGGTCTTGGTGGCGGAGCTCATGGGGATCACCTCCTGAGATGGCTCGGTTGTTTGGAAATTCCGTTGGGGGAAATTTTCTCGCAAACGAGGGGGGCCGCGGTATTTCTGAGACCACCCCAAAACTTTTTTAGGGTGGGGGGAAGGTCGCCCTTCGGGCTGCGCGTGCGCCCAAGACCATGCGTGAGCGTGCATGGGCGGATGCGTGGCCGTGCGGACGAAGGTTGACGGGGAAATTACTTGCGATTTTCTGCGCTGTTTTGCCGCATTTCTGCCGCAGTCTTGCGGCTGTGGCAGGAGTGACAAAGGGATTGGTGGTTCTTGGGTTCGATGAACAGAGCCCAAGAACCACGGTGGGGCTGAATGTGATCCACATCCGTTGCCCGGACCCTCAAGCCCTGCCGAGAGCACTCTCTGCAGAAGGGCTCCCGGAGAAGCTGATCAGGCCGAAGCTTGTCTTTCCAGATCGGCAGGCCATACCACCTGTGCCAGTCCGCAGCCTCGGCACTTCGCCTGGATATGTCCTTAGGCTTATGCTTGGGACAGTAGCCCTCCCGTGTCAGCACGCCACAGCCCGGATGGGCACAGAGACGGATTGGCTTCTTCGCCATAGAATCACCTCCGGAGAAAAACAAAAAGAGCCTGAACCAAATCCACACCTTCTCGGTGGATCGGCTCAGGCTCTTAGGCTCAGGCTCTTTTCGATATTGACGACGGACTCTGTGCGGCAGGATTTACACCATACCACGATGTTCTTGCCCTCTGTCCCGGGCAGGATCTTTAGGACCTTATGCCGCTTGCAGCGCGGGCACAGGAGGAATCCGTCCTTTGTGTCTATTTTACCACACTTCATTTGATTTTGCAAGACTTTGCCTCCTCTTTTTTTTGAATTTCCCAAATAATAAACATTACCTCAAGTCTGAAATAAGCGCGAGGTCTTCTTCAGTTACGCCCTCCGGGAGAAGGGCTTCGATAAAGCTGAATTCACCGTATCCGTTGTTCCGGGATTGACTATCTATGATCTCGGATCCGGGTGGAAGATCTCCCATATGATTCCTCGGTGATACCCATCCGCTGTACACATGGGGCTTTTTGAGACCTATGGAGCCTCGCCACATTCGCTCACCGACATACCTGCGACCGTTGTCTCTCGGTTCCTTAGTCAGATATCTTGACCATCCATCATAACCCTTGGTTCTGATATACTGGATATCCACGTCCGTCCCGTTCCGCGCCCACAGCTCACGGATCAGATTGAAGTCATCGCCCACCGCAGTAACGATCATATGATGGTGGAGTCTGCCGGAGCTATGCCCCATTTCCGTAACATACAGATAAGGAGTTTCAATCCCGTTCTCCCTCCGAGCAGCCCGAAGCCTGCGGATAAATAGCTTTAACCGCTTTTCGGCTTCGGAGCGGAGCCGGGGCAATCTCTCATTGGAATAGGTCAATGTGACCACCAGGTCGTTAGGTCCAAAATTGGCAGCCATCAGCGCCTTGAGCTTCTGCCAGGAGTGTTTTAGGTTCATGGCCTCCTGCGCCGGAGAGGATATCTGCGTCTTAGGCAGTCTCTCCTTCTGCGCCTCCCTCTCGTGAGAGAGGGAGTATTGAATGGATCTTACATAGTTACCGGCGATGACTACCTTCCGACGTTGCTTTCGATCACCCAGAGGTATCACCGACCTTCCAACCTTGAAAGTCTGACAGTCCAAGACTACCGTCCGCGCAGTAATGTACGTTCTCTTTTTTAACGAGAGTTGAAGTAGAAGGACGCCCAGCAACCATGGTAAAAACATGACTTGTAGCGAATGCGCGACCGGCGATACCTTCGCAGAATAACTCTCCACACAACCTGCATTTATAAATTGCAGTTAAAACTTCATTATTCATTTTTGCACTCCGTACCGGCGCAAAATGGACAAGGCTTATCTCCACTGAGGAGAACATATGTACCTTCCGATGCAAACATGGATCCGGCCTCAGATGTTCGGACTTCAATGCCGCTTTCACTCTCATACCACGCCTCAACCGTCAAACAGCCGGAATAGTGATGTGTGTCAATGTGAATTCGCTCGTAGTGGAAGCTACCGAACCCTATCGATCTATTCCCGCAAGCTGTAAAGCTGACAATGCAAAGCACAATCAGTGCAAATACTAAAATCCTCTTCATGGACTATAACCTCCTTATTCAAAAACAATGAATCAATCTCTATTTGCCTCCTCTTTCCCTGCTTCCACAGCAGCTTCCATCGTCTTCCTTGTCTCAGACTTCCGAGTAGCGGAAGATGATGCAACAGCCACAAGAAGCAGTGCTGCAAGCATAAGCAAAACCTTAAGCATCAGTGCTCACCTCCTCGATAGGCAGAGGCAATAGAACAGGTGTCCAGTGAGTGATAGCCTCATCCTCTGCTTCCCAAAACTCCGCATCCCCTATGAAGTCCTCGCCATTATAAATAGCTGTGATCACATTGCGACCGGAAGTCAGAACATTCACAGCTTCGGAATATCCCTTGCCTGTAACACTGGAAATAACCACATCCGGCTTCCGTTCTTCTACAGGGATCCATCTGCCGAAATCTCTGGGCAGTTCAGTTGCTTTCAATTTGTAAGCGACATTATTGTCGGTCGCATCCTGCACCGTCACGCCATTTGCAATCAGGTGGTCGGCTATGTCCTCGTCACGGCACTCTTCACATGAGGTGCAATACTTAATCAGCGCAATCAGCTTTTTTCTTTGCTTATCCATACTTATCACCAACCTTCCGGTCTATCCATAGGCAATCCGGCTACTTCGCAATATTTGATATACTGCTCTAAAGGAACAAGAACGGTGTCATATTTCTTGTACTTTTTGCAGAAATCGGCGCACATGGTTACAGGTTCGTCAGTCTTCATGCACGGTTGCCAATAACCACTATTCTTCCAATCTTCTAAGGAATACAATTCCGCTTCATTCACAAACTGTGTATAACCGGAATAACACCGCTCTTCGTTGTCTTGTGTTCTTTCTCGACCCCACAGAACACAGGGCTTGCCGAATTTCCATTTATACTCTGTGTGCTTAATACTGACAGCTACAAGGCATCTTTCGTGCCTTCTGTCCCATCGACCAAGATACTTTGTGTGGAATTCTTTCCTCCTGATTCTTATCACATTTCTATCCATCTTGGCTCCGCAGTGGGGGCAATAGGGCGTTAGCGTATCTTCGTCGCCGCTGTGCTCTTCTCGACATTCCGAGCATTCCCACAGATCCCAAACAGGGTGTCCATCTGCATAGCCATCATATTCAATCGGAATCCATTGCCCATGCACCACAGGAACAGCATCCACGGCGGGTCTGCACTCCAGCATATCGACAACCGCTCGCTCCGAAAAGCACAGTTCAAGTTGATTCCTTAAATGTCCCACGTCAATATATTCAATCAAAGCATCTGCATCAATCAGCCTCATTGGTTGTCCTCCGTTCCCCGTAGGGGCAAAAATCAGCATCTTTGAGATCGGTACTCATCAAACCTTTTTCATGATCGCAAATTGCTACACCTATCACTTCCAGCTCATGTCGATAGCGACAATCCTTGCACCGGACTCCGGAAGCAACATCCGCTGTAGAGATGTTCTAGATCTTTCGCACAAGCTCTACAATGTCATCAACCACATCCAGGCTCTTTTGGCCTGCATTTATCGCTGCAATCCCATAGTCTTGTATAGCCTTTATAGCTACATCTCTATCAATCAGCATTGTCCGGAGCACCTCCCAGGAAGAAAGTAAAGCCGGTCGGGGCGGCAATGCAGGCAGGGGCAACAGCAACAAGGACTTCCTTGCTGACAACCGAGAAGCGAATCGGCATCTTACCCATGACGGAATACCAATGGTTTCCCTCTAACAATGCCAATCTTGTATGGATCAAGGGCAAGCCATCTTCTCCCTTCGTAGCATTCTCCCTGTAGTAGTATGCAAGGGAATAAAAGCCGTCCGGGAGATCACCGATCTGATCTGCAGGGATCCACTGAGGGAAACTGCCGGTGGCTGTAGTGGGAACCGAAGCATCGAAACCAAGAAGCTCGTTGGGCGTTGTGGCGTATGCCTTAGCATATTCAGCAAGCGATTCTGCTGTGTGGATCTTGTTGGTTTCAGCTGAATAGACCGAAGATATATCCGACTTCATTGCAAGAGCTGCTTCTTTGATAGACAAGCCGGCATTTTCTCGCGCGGCTCGTATTGCTTGACAGATCTGCCCATTAGGACTCTTTAGATGCTCCTGGGCTTGCTTCTTAACTATCGGACAAACATCCTCACAGTCAAATCGGTATGCGCAATACTTGCAACATGAGCGATCACATTTCTGCCATTTGGGAAGCTTCTTCTTTTTTCTCGCATCAATTACGGTCTCATGGGTACAAGTCTTGTATTTCCCACTTTTATCCTTCTTTTGCTCAAGGCAGTCTCTGGGTGGAGGTGGCGGTACATAAAAAGGATCTCTTCCGGCTTGGAGGTTTTCTTGGTATCTCTTAATTGCAGAGTTAGTCAAATTCCAAAGGTTTCCCTTGTAATGCTGATATAGCTCCTTCTGCTGATCTTCCGGGAGATGTGCTAAAGCATAGGCTTCGGAGCCATTCAAGAATTTGCTACCCTCAAAGGCCTTGATAAGATGCTCTGAAATATACTTGGCTCTGGCAAGTTGGCTCTCGGAAGTTTTGAGGATCTTTGCCACATGCTTTCGCATTTTGCCGGGCAGTTCCATTCCCTGCTTCTGCAGCTCGATTAGGATCTTCTCCACTCGTTCTGCAGACTTGCTGATCTCACTGGGGCCCAATTTACGGGCCTCGGTGTTGGTCTGAATGAGCATCAGCTCTTCCAGTTCCGGGGAGCTGGGGCGGACGACACGGCACATGACGGTACCGAACTTGTCCGGGAGTTCTGCTGCAAGGGACTGCAGAGCCTTATGCCGACGGTGACCGGCGATGATGCGGTAGCGTCCACCCTCGGCAGGGGTAACAACAGGAGGCTGCAGGAGGCCGTTGAGCTTGATGGACTCGCAAAGAGCTGTGATATCTTTTTCCACCGGGAAGAAGTTGTTGGGGTTGGGATCCAGGAGGGAGACCTTGATCTCCTGCATTTCTCCGGTGTCCAATTTGGACACCGGTCTAAGGTTGAGAGCATCGGCAAGGTTAAACATTCCCATGTTTCAGACCTCCTTCCTTCACGAACTCAGCTACGAAATCACGGTAGTCCTTGGCAGTGGAGCTCCACTTGCTGTATTCGCAGATAGGGCTGTGGAACCAGGTGGACTCGTCAGCCTTATCGCTCCGGCGGATATGGGTCTCAAAGACCTTGATCCCTCGGCGCCGCAGTTCTGCCTCCCCCTGCACATTGCAGGGAGCATTGTGCCACAGGGTAACCAACACCCCTGCCAGCTCCGCCCTGCCGTTGATCTTGTGGACGGCTGTTAGCTGATCCAGCAGGAACTCCATGCCATCCACGGAGAAAGCATCCAACTTCACCGGCACGATGACGCCATCGGCAGCAGCCAGGGCGGAGATGGCCGAAACGGTAAAAGAGGGCGGACAGTCAACGAGGACAATATCACAGGCATCGTCCTCTGCCAGAGCGTCTCTCAGATCGGAGAACACCCGGCGGGGATCCACACAGTGCTGATCCGGACGAAGGTCAACATCGAACAAGCTGCTGTCGCAGCCGATGAGCTGCAATCGCTCGTAGTCCGTGTCCTGGACTACCTCGTCATAGCAGGTGGCCAGACCGGTCAGCAAATCCGTCAAGCCTCCATCCTGGGCAGAACGGTTAAAAAAGGCAGTTGCATTTCCCTGGGGATCCGCATCCACCAGAAGCACACGCTGATTGTAGGTTTCTGCCAGGATGTGAGCCATATTACAGGCGGTCATGGTCTTCCCTACCCCGCCCTTTACATTCATGATTGCAATAAGTTTCATTCTTCCTCTTCCTCCTCAAATGGGACTGGTTCGTCCGGTGGCAGCAAGGTCAGTTGTGCATTCCGCTCCTGCTGCTTCTGTTCTTTCGCCATACGGCGAAGCTGTGATTGTACTCCGTTATAGTCGGAGACTTTACTGAATCGCTGATGAGCTCCGTCAAAATTCAGGAGCATTCTGAAACGCTCGCCGTCTTTGTTCTTGGCACAGTTCAGTATCCGTCGACCGTTGGGGGTCTTTTCGTTTTCCAGATACAAGAGCAAGACCGCGTCGGCATCCTGCTCTAACTGTCCGGACTCTCGAAGGGACTGCATACCGGGATCAGACTTTTGGCCACTACCGGGACGATTAAGCTGCGACAAGGCAATCACAGTGCAACCGTGACTTTGAGAATACCTGTGGAGCTGCCTGGATATGGCAGAAACTCTCTCATAGTCGTTCCGTCCCGGCCCATGGAGCAGATGGAGGTAGTCGATCACGATCACCTCATACTGCCGTGCGGCAGAGAAGGCAAGGAGCTCGTCAACAGAAATCGTGGAATCTACCACAAGCTCAAACTTACGCCTTTTGGCGCCGGCCATAGAGAAGTCTACCACCTTTTGCCATTGTTCTTGATCCAGCTTGTTATGCTTGATCACATCCATGGGGATGTCGCATATATCGGACACCTGCCGGTCGGTCAATTTCTTCTGTCCCGTCTCCAAGGAGAAGAATGCAACACTGCGATCCGTAGCCATATGCCAGGCGGCCTGCAGGGCGAAGGCGGTCTTGCCGGCAGAGGGTCTGCCGCCGATGATCACATAGTCGCCCTTGTCGATGAACAATGCCTTGCCGATCTCCGGGATCATCCAAGGCAGGTAATTCGGGGGCTTTTCCTCACCGTGACGGGCAACGAATTCCGCCAGGGCCTCCTCCATGGTGATGGCTCGGAGGGATTGCCGCTTGGAATTGATGACCACAGCCTGCTCTAAGAGCCGCTGCACTTCCTCGGGGTCTGTTGCATCTACCATCCGCTGAGCGAGATCCTTGATCCGATGGATCCGAGATTGCTTCTTAGCGATCTCCATGTAGTAGGCATAGTTTGCCGCCGTAGGAGTGATCTCCATGAGCTGTGCAAGAACAGAGGAGTACTCCGGTCCCAGCTTGTCACGGACACTGATCACATCCACGGGCAGGTGTTGGGAGAACAGATAACGCATAGCCTGGAATACAGCAACAGCATGACCGGAGAAGTCCGTGTCACTCATTTCTGCCAACACCCTGGGAGCGATCTGAGGAGAGATCAGCACGGATCCGAGGACGCTGTACTGGGCATCCAGCCAGTCCTGACGATTTACAGCCACTTGGGACCACCATCCTCTCCGCTATTGAAATCCGGAGGATCGCCCTCCCGGCGTCCTTCAGCTTTCAAGGGATATGTATCTATCCATTCGTTTCGGATGGATTGATCAAGGATCTCGCTTATTACACCAAGTGAGCCGGAAGAGAGGGTCATTAACCGCTTAATACATCTGTCTGCCGTTTTTTCGGTTCGCATAGGTTTACCCTTTTCACGTCTGACATCGCAATAAGCCATCAAAGCTTCAGTAAGCGTTTCATGATCCTCCGGGAAGGTCTCTCTTGCCCATGCTGTGAGCTTAGACCTTGCAGCATGATCGGTGGGTCTTTTCGCCTTATTCGGTGGTTCTTCTCTCGCGCCCGTATATATATTATTTATATTATTATTTTTAATAAGGAAGCCAGTAGACAAATTTGTCAGGTGGTCACGGACAATTTTGTCAGGTGGTTCGGACAATTTTGTCAGGTGGTTCACGGTTAAAATATCCCCTTCGGGGATCAGCTCATTCGGTACAATATCGGGATAAATTCGCCTGCCAAGGACTTTCCCGGACTGGGCGTCCTTGACAATTTTGATCTTGATAAAACGTAGTTCCTCTAACTCAGAGATCAACCGGGACACGGTTCTGTCTGACATTTTAAACTGCTCTGCAAAGTATGCGTTACTTGCAAAACAGTAACCATATTTACAGCTCAATGCCGTGATCTCCGCATAGAATATCTTCGCATTCGCTGACAGTGTGTCGTTGTACCTCACCTGTGCCGGGATGTAGGCCAGATAGGACACCGATGGGGTATCATTCATGTCCCCATCTCCCTTCGAGGTATAACTACGCCGACACCATCAGATTCTACCGCGCGAAACGAGCCGGATAAAATCCCCGAGAACAGGACCACACGGTCTCGCTGACTGAGACTCAGCACATCGCAGACGGTTGTGAGAATCGCACCGCATAGGCCAAAATGTACCTTTGTGAGATGGGCATCAGCGGAAATACAGAGATCCGGTTTCCCGGGACCATTGGCCGGGGATCGCTCTATGGTGATCACAATTTGCTCTTTCATATTGTTCCTCCTCTACAAATTTGGTTGGAGGACGCGGTGGGAATCGAACCCACGGGACCCGGGCGTGCTACCGGATCAGGCATCCTTGCCTAACGCGTCCATGTATGGGGCAGCCGGAGGAATCGGACCTCCGCTTTTCCGGGCTTTTGCCTCCCGGAACGGCACCATGCGGCTGCCATGTTTAGGCCCTCCCCGGGTATGGACCGGGGAGGGTGCGAGGGGAAGCAGGGAGGGATGCCGTAGATCACAGAGACCGCAGACGGCAGTCCCTTGAGGAAGGAGATGGCAGGACCCTTACCCTGCGGAATAAGTCATTTCGGAGCATTGCCGGATGCTCCCGAGGGAGCACCCGCACGAATATTCAGTTGTAGAGAAAGAGGTTCGGGTGGGAAGTCACCCGGCAATGCTCCGAAAATTCATTGCTTCTTGCCTCGTATGATCAGCAGAATCTCCTCGTCACTAAGATTTGCAGTCTCAGCGAATTTGCGGAAATAGGACAGTGTCATTTTTCCGCAATCAGACTTCCACTTAGAGACAGTCAGAGGCGTGACACCTACGCAAGCCGCAATTGCCTGATGATCCAGGCCACGGGCCTTCCGTTTAAGCAAAACTGTGTTAAACTGTTCCTGGCGAAAGGCCTCTTTTTCCAGCTCACGCTGGAGAGCTGTCAACAGGACTCTGGGCATAGGCTGTCGCCTCCTCTGTTTTGAGATAAAGAGATTGCTTATCTGAGACTATAGTTTGGGACTTGCGCCCAATAAGCGATCGATTATGCGGCTTGCCATTGCGGCTCTTGCTTCAAAGTCCAGGCAAATCTCACCGACAGCTTCGGCCGCTGCTTCGGCGGTAGCGAGAAGAACCTCTACTCTGTTTGTTCCGTTGTGGAATATGAATTTTTCATCCTTTACCTCAAAGAGTACACCCTCAGTCACATGGTGGCGGGTGCCGTCGGCGTATATAACATCGAAATCCACATTATTGCTCGTTTTAATTGCTTCCATGCTATCCTCCTACTGTAACTTCATAGCAAATGCCTGCAGCTGATGGGCGATCTGGCTGATCTGTCCGAGCTGCTGCAGGATAGACTCAAGGGTGGCCTTCTCATCCTCGGATATCACTCCGTCTGCAGAGATGTCCAGCAGCTTCTCTCGTGCCATATCTGCACCACGGAGAGCTACTGCAGCCTGTACAGCGAGCTGTTCCACAGTAGAAGCCTGACAGGAGGGTAGCAAGATCCCCATGCACTTCCCAATGGGGCAGTCATGGGCGCAGTAATAGTTCATCAGCTCCGGTGCATTGTATGCCGCCGCCATCATCCGCACCTCGTCGGGGTTGGGAATGATGGTACCCACTTCGATCCTTGCAAGGCGCGTCCGGTCGATTGCAGTGTGGACAGATGCCCCTTCCCGGCTGCCCAGATCATCGTTGCACTCAGCAGCGCCCATCCGTGCTAAATAATAGACACTGTCCTTTGCCTTAGTTGCAGTTCCCATGTGGCATTTCCTCCTTTGACATGAGATAATATAATCAGGCCGGCCGGCCTACCACATCCGCCGGGATGCCCAAAAGACTGTCAATGGCGGCGATCACCTCGGGCGACTTCTGCCCCACCTCGCCGCTGATTACTCGGGATAGCTTGGTCTTGTCAAAGGTGAGCCCCTTGCCTCGAACAGCCCGAACAAGGTCATCCGGTTCGAGATCTAAGTCGATCATTTTCTTTTTGACTTCCTTGCCCCAGGGGGTAAGGGGCCTCGTGCGTTTCGGCATAAATTTCGCTTCCTTTCTTGACATATTTGAGAGAATGGAGTATAGTTAGAATAGCAATGCATTGCTATTCTTCTGGGTTCCGTAGATATCTAATTCGTAAGCAGCAACATCAAAGATGTCCTGTGATATGAAATTGCACCAGATAACCTCTGTACGCTGGTCGGAATTCTGATTATAGGCTTTTTTGGTGATTCTTGACCAGCCTATCAGTTCTCGATCATACATCTCGTGAGGGTATCCGCTGAGGATCACATAGCCCTTGTGCTGTTTCAAGGCGTCAAGCAGATCCAGATGATCCTGTTCACTCATTTCGTAGCGGTACTGTTTACCACCTCTTGTATCAAGCAGATACGGAGGGTCGGCATAGATTAGAACATTGTCGTGGTTAAATTTGCGGATCAATTCGAGAGCTGGTCGGTTCTCGATCTGAACACCCTTCAAACGAACAGCCGCTTCGAATATATCTTGGGGAAGTCGATTCCAGTTTCCCACACAGTAGCTGCGTTCTCTCCCACAGATATCAATCTTAAATCCTATATTTTGATTTGTCTTGAATCCATGCGCCATCTTTGACCGAATTGCAAAGCGATAGGCTCTGTCAAAGGGATCTATTCCGTGGTTGTAGCAAGCATCTTTAAACACATCTCTGGAATACGGTGTCAGACTGATAGCTTCGGCAAGTCGATCCGGCTGTTCTCTCAGGATGGTAAAGAAGTTTGTGATATCACCGTCAATATCATTTACCGTTTCAATGGCAGAAGGAGCTTTGTTAAACAGCACTGCTCCACTGCCGAAAAATGGTTCAAGATAAGATTTGTGCTGAGGCATCAGGGTACAAATCATTTTTGCCATTCTCCATTTTGATCCGGGATAGGTCAGCAGGGCATTCAAGCAGCATTCTCCTTTCCAGAATATTGTGGTGTCCAAGTTGGACACCGGGATTTGGTTTGTAGCAATGTATTGTTGTTTGTTGTAATTGGAGTATACCTAACATTTGTCAGGTTGTCAACTACTTTTTCCTGATATTTTTTAGGTTTGTTAATTCTATACAAAAAGTGTGGTGATAAAATTGGGCAATATGAACAATGTAAACGTCGATAGAATCAAGGAACTTGCAAAATCAAAGGGTATTACGATGAAGTTCCTTTGCGAATGCATTGGAAAGTACCGGGGTTTCCTATCATGTGTTAGGAATGGTACTGACCGGATAGATTCGGATGAACTTGCTGTTATCGCAAATAAAATCAACACTACGGTTGCATATCTCACAGGTCAGACCGATGATCCAGAAATCCCAAAGGAGCCTGAGGAGCTACCCGATAAGAATTCGCTTCGCTTGATCGGCAGAGATGGTCAGAAAATCGAAAGACAGCTTACTGATGAACAAATGCAAATGCTCCGGGCTCTGATCTCTCAGTTACCCGAAGCACCGGACGATATTTAATACAAATCTATTGATTGCGAGGGCTATCACATGAAAGAAATAAACGAATACCGCAACTTTATGGCAAGAGAAGAACTACACAAGTCACTGAATGCCTTAATTGGTCTGTTAGAAGGAGTATCCTCTGACGGAATTATTACTCTGGATGAGGTCGCCGAGATTCAGAATTGGCATGACCTGCACAGGAGTCTGATTGGTCGCCATCCCTTTAACGAAATTAGCCCCGCCATTGATAAAGCACTGGAAGACGGTGTTATCGACATGGAAGAGCTTCAAGATATTCTCTGGCTTTGCAAGAGACTCACCGATTCCGAGCAAGCCGACCTCTATTTTGATCTTAGCACAAGTAAGATCCAGGAACTTGAAGGAATTCTTCACGGGATGTTATCTGACGGAATTCTCTCAGATTCCGAAATAGCAATTCTTAATGAATGGCTGAATGATAATGATTTCTTGTGTGGTACATATCCCTTTGACGAAATCTACAGCTTGCTTCTCGCCGCAAAAGAAGACGGCTCCATCTCGAATGACGAAAGAAACATGCTTAAGGCTTTTTTCTCAAGCTTCGTTGACACAAGAGAATCTTATAACATACATGCTGCAGATCTGGACGAATTAAAATCCCAATACCATATCCAAGGACTCTGCGCGATTTGCCCGGAAATCTCCTTTGATGGAAAAACATTTTGCTTCACAGGGCAATCCCAAAGAGCAACACGGAATGAAATCGCTGAAATCATCAAAAATAAAGGAGCCGTGTTCATTAACGGTGTCTCAAAGAAAATCGACTATTTAGTCGTCGGTGGTGACGGGAATCCTTGCTGGGCTTATTCCTGCTATGGGCGTAAGGTTGAACAGGCAATGATGCTCCGCAGGAATGGCCACAAAATTGTTATTGTTCACGAAAACGACTTCTGGGACGAAGTTTTATAAACACCCGATTTATTTGTTTGCAAATCGAAATTTATTTGCCTCGATAAAGGGGGCGAACTGCTTAAAAACCTGTTGCTCAAGAGGACTGCTCAAGAATCTGCCTCGATACCGTAGTAGCTCCATGCGCTCAGCCCTAAACTGTGCCGCCTGCATACTGATGTCGCAGAGATCCGCTATGGCCTCGGTCGTAAAGGCATTGCAAGCCCACAGCACACAGGCCGGCGCAAGGATCCGAGCCGCAAATACATTGGCAGCCTGCTCTATGGGGTTATCATTTGGGCCGGGCTCCCGATTTACAAGCTGATATTTCCCCACATGACCAAGAAGAATGTGCCCCAGCTCGTGTGCGGCCGTAAACCGTTGCCTGGGACGGTAGCAATGGCGATAGATGAAAATATGGGGAACACCGTCGATCAGACCGCTGTAGCCGTCCCCTCTTGCAGGATCCTCATGCAATAACACCTTGATCCCCATTTGACGACACAAGGGAACGATTCGCACCGGCAGCTCCGTCACCCTCTCCCGGATTAATATCTCCCAAGCAAGATCTCGGGAAACCTTATAGTCAGAATATAACATAAAATACACCTCCATCGTTATTTTACGACAGAGGCATAAAAATAAACAGGGTGTCCAAATTGGACACCGCTGAAAGGTAGGGCTATCAATGAAAATCCCAAAGGCTGAAAAGCTAAAAAGCGGTGAATGGGTCGTCCGACTACGACTGGATGGCAAGGCTATCCATGTTAAGAATTACAATAAGTCAAAGGCAGAGAAAGAAGCACAGCTTATCAAGGCTCAGTACGAAAAAGAAAAGAAGCTCGAGCAACGGCTCATTAAACAGCCTACTCTCAGAGCTGCCATAGATCTATATATTGCCGCAAGGCAGAATATTGTCTCCCCTGCTACAGTCCGCACCTATCGCACGATCCAGAAGTGCCGGTTTCAGTCCGTCATGGATCGGAGGCTTGAAACGATACAGGAAAGTGAATGGCAGGGGATCTTGGACGAGGAGTACGGAAGGCTCTCCGCAAAGACTGTCAAAACCTCCTGGGGCTTAATCAAATCTGTGCTTGAGGCAAATAATATGCCTGTGCCTAAAAAGCTCACCATGCCCCGGGAAACAGCCAAGAAAGAGGCTTCCTGGCTTGAGCCGGAGGAGATCAGGTTATTTGTTTCTGTTGCAAAGGATGATCCCTACTGTATTCCTATGCTCTTGGCCCTTATGTCCATGCGTATCGGTGAGATCGATGCACTGTATTGGGAGGACATCTCCCCGGAAGCGGATTTCATACAGACCAACGGGGCCCGCGTCATGGATGAAAGCCACAAGTGGGTACAGAAGGATCTGGAAAAAACAAAGGAATCCTCCCGGAAGGTCCCCTTGCTGATCCCGGAGCTGAGGGATGCAATTAAGGTCCAGCACAAGCCCGGGGGCAAGCTCCTTGATGCACATCAGATGACCCTACGCCGAGCCGTGGAACGGACCTGCAAAAAAGCCGGTGTACCCATTGTCACTGTCCACCAGCTCCGACACAGCTTCGCGTCCCTGTCCGCTCACCTCGGGATCCCAAAAGAAATCAGCATGGAGATCGGTGGTTGGAGCAATGACAAGACCATGGACGAAATCTACACCCATATCTGCAGATCTGATATCGAGCGATATAAAAATGCAATGTGGAAATTCTACAATCCCGATCCGGAAACGACAGATCTATCGTCAGACGATAATCCCTGATTGCAAATGCAATTGCAAATTTCTAAAATAATTGTTTTAACACTATACTTTTTCTTTCAGAAAGTTGGTTTTTTTACCACAGCCGAAATCCGGCAAAATTCCTTAAACCCATTGAAAATAAAGAAAAATCCCGCATTTCGCAAGAAATACGGGATTTAACTTTTTGGCGGAGTGAGAGAGATTTGAACTCTCGCGCGCTTTTTACACGCCTACTCCCTTAGCAGGGGAGCCCCTTCGGCCTCTTGGGTATCACTCCGAATGTAAGTATGTTATAGAGGAGAAAAGTGGCGGAGAGAGTGGGATTCGAACCCACGGCACATTGCTGTGTCACCGGTTTTCAAGACCGGCTCCTTAAACCGCTCGGACATCTCTCCGAATCAAGCGTAGATATATTATCATGGAATTATGATTTTGTCAAGAGATATTTTTCTTTTTGGAAGAATTGTTTCCCCTAATCGGTAAAATAGAAAAGCACAGAATAAAATAGGCCACATTCCGCACCGATAGGTAAAAGAGAAATATACGCTTCCGAGGAAAATGCAAATGAAAACCGTTAGAGAACAACACTGCTCGATCCGTTCTGCCTGAGGTGGAATCAAGTTGGCAAAAAGGAAGCCTCTAAGGATCCTTCCTCCATCCAAAGGATAGATCGGCAGAAGATTATACAGAAGGAGGACAGTATTGATCATTGCCATGATAGGACATGTTCCCTTCGTAAGTAGGCAGAGTATGAGATTCATTCCGGGGCCTGAAGCTGCCACAAGGATCTCTTGTCTATAGGATAGCGGATCGGTGCGGATCTCAAAGCCACTAAATGTTCCCTGTATACTCTTTATCGGCACATGCAAATATCTTAATGTCAACAGATGGCCCAGTTCGTGTGCTCCTACGGATAGTAAGAAGGGCAAGAAAGACCCACGAGGATCAAATACGCAGTAAGCACACAGGAAGGCCAAACAGCCGTTTGAAATATCGATCTTAGGACTCTTCACGGAACACCTCAACTGCCTCGCGTATGGGATCTCCATCCTCTAATCGATCAAAGAAATCCGAAACGGTCACGCTGAAACGGTTGCCCATTTCTCCTCCGACCCACTCCCCTACAGTCCTCATCCAGCCCGGATGCTTGTCATTCAAATAATGGAGCAAAGTCAATACCACAAAGCAAAACAGCAGTTTCCTACCGATCCACCGTATCATACGATCACCTCAATGGAAAGTATATGCACAAGAGGAATCACTTATACAAAGCATTTTTCTATTATGAAACAATTTCTCTTGACAAAAAGGGAAAGTGTGGGTATAATACTCAAGTATCGGGGTGTGGCGAAGTTTGGTATCGCGCTTGGTTCGGGTCCAAGAGGCCATGGGTTCGAATCCCGTCACTCCGACCAAATAAGCACGATGGTTTTGATACGAAACTATCGTGCTTTTTCTATGTTGGAAAGTTTTATAAAATTGTGATATAATCGATTCGACAAACTTGAATTTGATGAGGTGATATAAATGATTGATTATGGATTAAAAGATAAGGTGGCTATAATTACAGGAGCAAATAATCCATGGGGGATTGGGGCAACAACGGCTATTGCCTTTGCTCGTGAAGGTGCAAAAGTGGTTTTGGTATATAAGAAGGTAGATAGACCATTTGATGCAACGAAAATGGATAAAAATGGCGTAGATAGATATTATGGAGCAAATGCAGGAAATGCAGATGCTGTAGAATCTAAACTCAAAGAAATGGGTGCCGATTATATTGTTTTAGAAAGTGATATTTCGAACGAGGACGATGTGAAAAATATTTATTCTATAGTTCTTGATAAATACGGACGAATTGATATTTTATTTAACAATGCTGCGACAGATGATGAAACTGGTTGCGATACTATAGAAACCATAACTCAAAAGGTGATAGATGATACATTTGCAGTTAATGTTCGTGGAAGTATTTTAATGACAAGAGAATTTATTAATCATC